>NZ_JBFUPN010000012.1:0-209424 GCF_041355315.1 Mucilaginibacter sp. RCC_168 | reverse complement strand
ATTTATAGGTTCATCCATTTCGCAAAAATCGAACTTTTATAGCATACTTGTGTCCACACAGTAGCCCCACGGGAGGGGCGACAGGATTGCGTGCAAATGCAGGGAGGGGTTTACAAAGTGGCTTAATTTATCAGGCGGTTAAACCCCTTTCTCCCCTTCCCCGAGGAAGAAATCCCACGGCCACTGGCTTTTAATTGAATTAAATATTACCTTAATCAATAATTCACTAACTCAATAATTCAATAATTATAATGGGCGAATTACGAATAAAACGGATATACAACCCAGCCGAAAAAACAGATGGACTGCGGATACTGGTTGACCGGTTGTGGCCGCGCGGTGTAACCAAAGATCGGGCACAGATTGACCGTTGGATGAAAGATATAGCCCCATCAACCGAATTACGCAAACAATATCATGCCAACCCGCAAAACTGGGCCGAATTTCAGCATAACTACATCGCCGAACTGCAACAGTCAAAAGAAGCGGTTAACGAACTGGCCGAACTCATAAAAACCCATGATACGGTTACGCTACTCTATTCGGTTCATGATGAACATCAAAACCATGCGGTGGTGTTAAAGGATTTTTTGTTAACGATGATATAGATCACTTGTCATTGCTAAGGGGCGAAGCAGAATAAAAAATGCGCCATTGCGAGTTACCAAGCAATGGCGTGATAGCTAACAGGGGGGCACCCTGACTCCGCCGAAGGTAGAGCGCAGAGGCCTGCCCCTCCATACTTTGACAAGCTAAGCATGACATCCGCCGCCCTTTTAAAGCCTTCCCCTTTAGAGAGGTTTAGATGGGGTTTCCGTTTTCCGGCCCCTTACCAGCATTTTCATACGCTGGCGCTTGAGGGATATTTTCACATAAGGCTGCTGTGTTTTATCAGCTTCCATTTTAAATGCCGAAATGATATCCCGGTAAGATAATATTCCCATTACCTGTTTATCATCTGGTGATAGTACCGGCAGTACTTCCACATCGGTTTTCGACATCATTTCCATGGCGTAGCGCAGTGTATCGGTATTTTTAACAAAAGCCCTTGCTTCCTTTTTTAACATATCCTGCAAAGGCGAGGCCGGATCAAGGTTGCTGCTGTACAGATCCGTCAGCTTTAAAGTACCGTTAAATTCTCCATCGTTATTTACTACAATGAGATAATTGTCATGAATGTTATTGGTACTTGCCCAGGCACGCACATCGGCTATGCTGTTATTGAGATTGATGACCGTTGCCTCATCGCTGATCACCTGCGAAACCACCATTTTTTGCAGCAGATCGGGTTCAAAGGAGTCGGGTGTAAAAATACCGCGGCGGGCTATCTTTTCGGTCATAATGGTGTTCTCCATCAGGAAAAACGAAACCATGTACGCTGCCGTACAAGCGCCAAGCAATGGCAGCAGCGCATGTGACTGCATAGTGGCTTCCAGCGCGAAAGTAATGCTGGTTAAATAAGCCCTCGAAGCCCCCGCGAACATGGCCGACATACCGATCAGCGCGGCCATAGGGATGCTGATGCCCGAATTAGGGAACACCAATAAAATAAGCATGCCTGTAAGTGCCCCGGCAGCCCCACCCATCGTGAGCAATGGAGCCAAGGTACCGCCTGATGTGCCGCTCCCCAACGCGATAGCCCAGGACAAGAATTTTAAAAACAGTAGGTTACAGATAATGATCAGCGGCCATTTGCCCGATAGCAAACCTGTAATATTATCATAACCCACCCCCAGCGTATGCGGCGCAAAAAAACCGATAATACCTACAGCCAGACCACCAATGGCCGGCCACCAGATCCAGTGAATGGGCAGCTCTTCAAAATAATCTTCAATAATATATACTATTTTGGTGATGCCCAATGATAAAAAGCCGATAATGATGCCCATAAAACTGTAAATACCCAGGGCCAGGTTTGATGGCGTTGGCAAATCGGGCATGGGAAATACCGGGCCCGCCTCAAATAGCAAATGATGTCCGGCCGCACCCGTGATACAGGCTAAAGCCACAGGCAGTATAGACTTTGGCGAAAACTCAAACAACAACAGCTCAATAGCCAGGAACACAGCCGCTATGGGCGTACCAAAGATGGCCGACATGCCCGCCGTTGCGCCCGAAGCCAGGATGATCTTCCGTTCATTAGCGGTTATCCGGAAAAGTTGACCCAATGTAGATCCTAAAGCGCCACCCGTTGCTATAATAGGTCCTTCGGCGCCAAATGGGCCACCAGTACCTATGGCAATGGCAGATGATATGGGTTTTAAAAAAGTAATAGCCGGGTTGATATTGCTTTCGTTAACCAATATTTGCTCCATGGCCTCGGGGATACCATGCCCACGGATTGCCTTTGAACCGTAAAAAGCCATAATACCTACCAATACGCCACCAATGGCTGGGATAACAATAACCCAAGGCCCAAGATGGTTGTTCGCCGGTGAGTGAAAACCCAGACTGAATGATCCATAAAATGAAATATTGGTCACCAGGTTGATAAGATAGATCAGCACTTTAGCGATAAGACTGATAGCTACAGCTACGGCCACCGATAAACAGGAAATAAATATCAATCGTTTTTTTTGGATAAAGCCGTTTCCTGTATTGGAGGGGTTCCCGATATAATTTAATGCGGGCGATATAGGTATCCCGGTTTTGTTTGCAGCTTTTTTTTGAGGTTCCATTTCTATAATGCCGGCATTTGATTGTTAAGGCCAGCTTTTCGGGTTACAAAATTAAGATTTTTGTTTATAAATATTGTATAAACAACATAAATTAAATAATAAATTTACATTTTTATATTAATTACATTATTTAAACAATAAAATAATTATTAATGCCCTATTGTAGAATCGACTCACCCAGTCTACGCTTTGCTGGACCACTCGCTCTTCGCCTGCGGCGGAGAGAGGATACGAAAATCTCTCCGCGCGTCATTGCTGTAAGGAGGAACGACGTGGCAATCCCCGATATGCAGGGCGTCTCTATAAGTCGGGGGTTTTAAAGGTATCAATGAGCTCCCTCCGGTCGGTTGTCCACGCTACGCTCGCAATGAGGTTGTTTTTTACCCTCTTTCCAGCGAAGCTGAAGAGAGGGTCGACAAGCGTAGCGATGTCGGGGTGAGTCGATACGCATCTGATTTAAGTGAGGCTAAGTAATTATTATTTATTATTGCATCCACAACATTATGACAAAAGCCGTCCATACCTGCGATCTGAACACCTGCTTTTTGTGCCGCAACAGCCTAAAAGACTGGCTTCCGGCCATAGGCGCCCATAAACAGAATATCACCCTGAAAAAGGGGCAGCAGCTGTTTAAAGAAGGCGACGATGTAACCGGCATCTATTTTATGTATAAGGGCGTGGTAAAGGTTCACAAGCAATGGGACCAGGAAAAGGACCTGATTCTGCGTTTTGCTAAGCAGGGCGATATATTGGGGCATTTGGGCTTGGGCGATACGTCAACCTATCCTATATCGGCAACCGCTATTGAACCGGGGATTGTGTGTTACGTTGAAATGGATTTCTTTGAGTCGTCATTAAATGTAAACAGTCAACTTACGTACAAGCTCATGAAGTTTTTCGCCAATGAATTGCAGGAGTCGGAAAAACGGATGCGCAACCTGGCGCACATGCCGGTAAAAGAGCGCATAGCCCAGGCACTGTTATCGCTCCGTAACCAGTTTGGCTTAAATGAGGATGGCTTTGTTGATATTGAACTCACCCGTCAGGATATTTCCTCTTATGCCAGTGTAGTATACGAAACCTTTTTTAAGGTAACGCAGGAATTTATACAAAATAAGCTCATCACCCTCGATGGTAAAAGCTTCAAACTTCTGAACGAAGATGCCCTGCAGGAGATGACTTTGGGCAGGAAGAAGTAAAAACTCGGGAGACGCAAATATGCATCTTTACAAATACTCGCTCCAGCGAGATTAGCGTAGCGTATCTCGTGGGTGGCATGGTTAAAGCTTTCAGCTTTAGTTCAGCTGAAGTTGAAGCCATGAATTACCACGGGCAGAAGCCTGGGTACTCCCGAAATTTTTCGTAATTTATATTAAAGGCAGCCCGCTTATTTTTTACCGGATAAGCGGGCTGTTTTGTTAAGGGATAAAATGGATCAAAAATTCACCGATTTTAACATAGTTATTTGACAATTAGTTAATACTTTTTAAAGTTTCAAAAACACGCTAAAACCGTGTTCAAATTTGTTAAAAAGTGTTAAAATGAGGTTTTATTGAGCAACTTCCGAGTGATTTTCATCCAATTTAGGCCTGAAAAGTGTTAAAATAAAAGGTTTAAAAAGCTTTTGTCGCCATAAAAAAATGAGCAAAGGCAGATGAGTGAATTTTCCGGATTTAAATATCTTAGCCCTTGCTCCAAATTTATGCCTAAATTGCAGCCGGGAGGTTTTCATTGAGCAAGTACAGTAAATTAAAACGTTTTCATAATTTTTTTAAGTTTCAGCGCGATTTCAGGGCCAACAGTGTTCAAAAGGTCAGGAGTTATGAAATAGTGCTGCTTTGGGTACGCAACTACCTTTCACACAGCCACTTCCTGATACTATCAGGTATCCTGGTTGGTTGTACGGCTGGTTTGGCCGGGGTAGTTTTAAAAATGCTGGTGCATTATATTCATTACCTCATCACTTCTAAATTTCAGTTCGAGGGACAGGTAGTTTTTTATGTGGTTTTCCCCTTGCTGGGTATCGTACTTACCACACTGGTGGTATTATACATTTACCGGGGCAACGATCGTAAAGGCATCCCTGCCATACTGTATGAAATTGCCCAGAACTCCAGTCTGGTATCACCGGTAAAAATGTACTCCCAGATAGTGCAAAGTGCCATTACCGTAGGTTTGGGTGGTTCGGCGGGTTTAGAAAGCCCCATCGCGGTAACAGGCTCGGCCATTGGCTCCAACTATGCCAAAACCTACAAACTGGATTATAAGGACCGTACGCTGCTGCTGGCGGCGGGTGCTACAGCGGGCATAGCCTCTGCCTTCAATGCGCCCATAGCGGGTATGATGTTTGCCTTTGAGATATTGCTCACCGGTGTGGTTTTTACCGATTTTATACCCCTGGTTGTGGCGGCCGTTTGCGGTAGTCTGGTTTCCAGGATCATTTTAAATGAGGAAGCACTGTTTCAATTTACATCAAGGCAGGCCTTTAACTATAAAAATATACCGTTTTATATTGTGCTGGGCATTGCCTGCGGTTTGTATGCCCGCTATTTTGTGGTGATATCGCAATGGGTGGAGCATCGGTTTAAACACCTCAAAAGAAGCAGGCTGCAAAAAGCTATTATAGCCGGGCTGTTGCTATCTATACTCTGTGTACTATTCCCGCCGCTATTTGGCGAGGGGTACTCCACCATTAAAGTGTTTGCCACCGGCAAGATAGAATCGGTAGTAGCTGTTAGCTTTTTTAAATATTTCACTTTTCATGAGTGGTTTATTTTGTTGTTCCTGGGTTTTATTTGTCTGCTAAAAGCCTTTGCAACATCTATCACTATTTATGGCGGGGGTAATGGTGGTAATTTTGCGCCATCGTTATTTGCAGGCGGCACACTGGGCTATTTTATAGCGGTGGTATGCACCCAGATCGGTATCCCGAATGTCCCGGTAACCAATATGGTTATTGTGGGTATGGCCGGAGTAATGAGCGGTGTGCTATATGCCCCCTTGACAGCCATATTTCTAATTGCGGAGTCGAGCTCGGGGTATGATCTTTTTCTACCGCTGATGATTGTTTCGGTGGTGTCGTTCCTGATCGCCAAACGCTTTTCGACTATATCACCCGACTTAAAGCAACTGGCCGAAGAGGGTAAGATATTTACCCGCGAGCACGATCAAAACCTGCTCCTGTTGCTGCATACGTCTGATCTAATCGATCGGGAGATCCAGGAGATCAGTATATACGCTTCATTTCCGGAATTGATCGAATTGATCAGTGTTGGAAAGAAAAATTTTATAGCGGTAACTAATGACGACCATGTATTGGAGGGTATTATCCGGTTGGATGATATCAGGCCGGTTATGTTCAATAAGGACTTGTATGATGAGTTGAGCGTGCAAAAAGTGATGGTTACCCCGCCAGCCATTATCGATGCAAAAGACGATGTACGGGAAATTGTGAAAAAATTTGATGAAACCAATACCTGGAACCTACCCGTGGTCGATCAGCATAAATTTGTAGGCTTTATATCCAAATCAAGCGTACTTAACCGTTACCGGCAGTTGCTTAAGGAATATTCCAGTTAAAACAATTAATAACAATGACCAAACTAAATGCCGCTTTTGAGCAATTTGATGCCTACAATCAAACAGATCTCAACACCTTTACCTGGGAAAATAAAAGCTATCCGCAGGAGTACTTTTTGGCCATTGAACTGTACAACTGGGTAAATAAACTGGATGCTAATGCCAGCGAAGAGTTATTGCTTGCCTCACGGAGCCAGCATATCGGTCGCTGGGAAATACCGCGTAACACCTATCCCGAAGGCCGGGAAGCCTATTTAAAATGGCGTAAGGATCTGGCCCAATACCATGCCGAAAAAGCAGTCGCCATTATGGAAAACGTTGGGTACGGTACCGAGCAGATTGCCCGGACAAGACAGATCCTGCTTAAGCAAAAGATTAAAGTTGACCACGACGTACAAACTATGGAAAACGCACTTTGCCTGGTTTTCCTGCAATTTCAGTATGAGGAATTTCACCCTAAATATGAGGCCGATAAGGTGATCAACATCCTCAAAAAATCGTTGTTAAAAATGGATGCGCATGGGCACCAGTTTGCCTTAACCCTACCTTATTCCGATCAGGGCTTACACTACATACAGGAGGCTTTGAAGCTGATAAACAGTAAATAATTATTTTACCGGTTGCTTTCTGCTGCCAAAAGCAATCGACGAGTTAACAAAGTTGATGGTCATGCTGGTAAATTGCGCAAACATGTCCTGCCCCATGTTGCCGTAGTAATGTTTATCACTCACTTGTGTTTCTTCGAGGTTCACCTGCGTGTTATTAAAAAGTACCTGTTTATGATCAATGGTAAAGGTCAGTTGCGGTACTTTTAAGGTTTTCATTCGCCTTGAGCCACCGGCACCGCCCATATGCAAACTGTCTTTTTTGGCGATGCTATCCAAATGAGGCTTAAATTGTTTATAAAAATTATCGCTAAACAAAGTTACCTGCGCACCGGTATCAAACGTAAAAGGCAATGATTTACCCTGATACTCCATGTAGATCACAGGCTGCAGCAGATCAAGTGCCAGGTTATGCGGAACAGGCTCTGTATGGGTCACCAACGGTATCTGCATAGTATCTTTACCAATGGTTATTTCGCCAAGGGCTTTAATAACAGGCAATCCAATAATGCCGTTTATTTTGTAGGCCCCGCCGGCAAAGCTCAAGGCGCTATCTGGAAATATCAGGAACAGGGCATTATTGATCTGTACTTTTCCTATGTACAATTGTTTGGCTATACCTAAATTTACTTTGGTACTTACCCCATTCATGCCGCCCTCAATACTCACCTGGGAGTTTTTAACCACATCCAAATGCAGCTTTTGAGCATAGGTAGCGGTTATGGTTGATATATTGGCACCGGTATCAAAAACAAACAGATAACTGCTATCCTGTTGTTGCACCGGGATATTCCACAAACCGGCCATATCCTTTTTTATCAGGATAGATGATGATGCCTGTTTGTGCACCTGTTGAGCAGGGGTAGCTGTAAGTGCCGCCCATATCTTATTTTCTTCCTGCTGATCGGTTAATTCGCTCTTGCTAAACCAGGTACTATAATATTTAACCAATTGTTCAGAAGCAGTTTGGGCGGCTTTATAGTTATTCAGTTTAACATAGTTATCATAAGCTATGCGGTGCAGATAAAATTGCAATTTGCCGTCATTTGCGGCTATTTTACGGACAAATATTTTTTTCAGGAGCAAATTGGAAGCTTCGGGTTGATTAAACGCGTTGGTTAAAAACGCACTATAAAGCATTTTGTCATTTGCGGATAGATTGATGCCGGATAAAGCCTGCTCCAGTTGAGCATATTGTTTGGTGTATACCAATTCATTCAATTGTTTTACCTGGGCAGATGCCGGTAGTTTACAAATAAGTAAAATTGCTATAGCAGTTAAAAGGTATAGTGTTTTCATTCGGTAAGGTAAATTATTAAGATATTTCCAGATAAATTTTGTTACAGGATATCGCTGATATCAATGATAAACTTTGTAAAAAAGAGCAGACATTTTACAACCATACGCTTTATATCCAAACAATTAGGTTATTTAACCCTTTATTGGTAAATTAACAAATATGCCTCATTGGGTTAAAACAACATTAAAAGTATTGGGTGGTATTATAGTATTAATTATAATAGCAATTGCCGGTATTGCCGCTTATGTAGCATACAACAAGCAAAAAGTACTTAATCTTATTACTACCGAGCTGAACAAAAACATCAACGGAACCCTCACCATCGGTGGGCTCAACCCTACTTTTTTTAAAGGTTTTCCTGGGGTGTCTTTGGCGCTAAAAGATGTTACTTTGAAAGATAGTCTTTGGGTCAATCATCACCATACCCTACTAAGCGCAAAAGATATTTACGTTTCTGTAGATGCCAGCGCTTTACTAAAAGGCACAGTTACTATTAATAAAGTAGAGATCAGCAATGCTAAGATCGACTTGTTTACAGATAGTACCGGTTATAGCAATACGGCAGTTTTTAAAAGCAAACATCCAAAAAGCGCGCCCACTAAAGAAAAAGGCAGTTCATCCATGCAGATAAAACGCTTTGAGTTAAACAATGTTGATTTTGTTGTGAACGACCGTAAGGCGTCTAAATTATTTCAGTTTGAGGTGCAGGATATCGACGGTAAAATGGACTATCCCCTTACCGGCTGGAAAGCGCACCTTCAGTTAAAGACATTGGTAAAAAGCTTTTCGTTTAACACAAAAAAGGGAAGCTTTATGAAGGATAAACTGCTCAACGGCCCCTTTGATATCAGTTACGATAATAAAAACAAGCTGATCACGGTGGCACCCAATAAATTAGGGATCGGTGATGATACCTTTACCATTGGCGGGCAATTTAACCTGGCCAAAGATCCGGTTAATTTTACGCTTAACATAGCCGACGATCATATCCTTTGGAAAAGCGCATCAAATCTGCTGGCGGCCAATATTACCAAAAGTCTGCGGATGTTTGATCTGGATGCCCCTATTGCCGTAACCGCCGATCTGAAGGGAAGTTTTGGCGCCGGTGACCCCTTGATTTTTGTTACCTGTAAGGTAAAGGATAACACGCTCACCACCCCCGGAGGCCGTATTAATAACTGTAGTTTCAATGGTGTGTTCAGCAATAATTATGTTAATGGTAAAGGTTTAGGCGATGAAAACTCGATTATCAAATTGTATCATTTTAATGGCGATTATAAAGGTTTGCCTTTTACGATAGATACCGCCTTTGTCAATAACCTGAATACGCCGGTTGCTACGGGTGTATTCAGATCGAAATTTGATGTGGAAAAGCTTAATCCCGTTATTGGCGAGCAGAGCCTTAAGTTTACAAAAGGTACTGCTAATATTACCATGGCTTACAAAGCCGACCTGGTAAATTACGAGTTAAACAAGCCTTTACTGGATGGTGTAGTTAACATCAAAAATGCCGACGTAAGTTATTTACCGCGTAACCTTCATTTTAAAAATACGGGTATTGCACTAAGATTTTATAAGAACGATTTGTATATGAATAATATCCGCTTGCAAACTGGTAATAGTGTGGTAAATATGCAAGGAAAGGTGAGTAATTTTTTAAATCTGTACTACACCGCCCCTGAAAAAATACTGATCGTATGGCAAATAACAAGTCCGCAATTACACATAGCCGAATTTTTAGGCTTTTTGAATGCACGGCAAAGTCAAACATCTGCTAAAACAAAAAACACTAAAGTAAATTTAAACAGCAAGCTAAACACGGCCTTTGACAAAGGCAAAGCTGAACTGCACCTGCGTGTAGCCAAAGTTTATTATAAAAAGTTTTTAGCTACCGATGCCACTGCCGATCTCTTACTGGATAATAATATTATAAAGGTGCAGAATGTGAGCGTTAAACATGCTGGTGGTTCACTAAAACTGGCGGGTAACATTGTTCAAAATGGTAAGGTAAATAACTTTTTGCTCAACACCCAGGTTGACAATGTAAACGTGAGTAATTTTTTTTACTCGTTTAATGATTTTGGACTGAAGAGCTTTTCGTCAAAAAATTTAAAGGGGTTTCTATCGGCACAGGCGCATATCACCGGCAGCATCAATAATGACGGTAACCTGGTACCACGATCATTAAATGGAGTGGCGACAATCGATCTGCAGAAAGGCGCGTTGATCAACTTTAGCCCGATAACAAGTGTAGGGAAATTCGCGTTCCCGTTTCGTGACCTGAATAATATTACTTTTTCAAACCTGAAGGGTAAATTTGACATTAATGGCGATAAAATTACTATCAGCCCAATGCAGATCAACTCAAGTGTATTGAATATGGATGTAGCCGGAGTATATTCTTTATCAAGGGGTACCAACATCGCGCTCGACATCCCATTGCGTAACCCCAAAAAGGATACCGCAATAGTTGATCAAACTGAACGAAATAAAAAACGTATGCGTGGTATTGTTTTGCATATATTAGCTACAGACGGGGATGACGGTAAGATCAAGATAAAATGGAACAAGAACCGGGCGAAAAAAGAAGAGACAAGTGCAGAAATAACCAACTAAATTAAAAAAAGAACATAATAAACCGTTATTACATCCCTGCGTCATGTAATTTTGACACAATAATAGCATTTAATTGAGTATCTTTGTACATCCATTTAAGAGATCATACATTTGATTAAACATTTATTGGTTACTAACACCACGCTTCGTACTGCAATAACAGCATTAGCCAACCCTCGTAACTATCCCGGGTATAGTAAAATTTACGGAAGCAAAGTTTAATTTAATTTATTTTTTAACACCGCCCGGTTAAAGCTAACCGGACAAAAATCTTATCGGACTGTTTATTAGCTTGAAAAAAATCTATTCAAAAAAATGAGACAACTAAAAATATCCCAATCCATTACCAACCGCGAGTCTCAGTCGCTTGAAAAGTATCTGCATGAAATAGGCAAGGTAGATTTAATTAGTGCACAGGAAGAAGTGATCCTGGCGCAAAAGATTCGTGAGGGCGACCAGGCTGCATTAGAAAGGTTAACAAAAACTAACCTTCGCTTTGTAGTATCAGTAGCAAAACAGTACCAAAACCAGGGCCTTACCTTAGGCGACCTTATAAACGAAGGAAACTTAGGTTTGATTAAAGCAGCAAAACGCTTTGACGAAACCAAAGGCTTTAAATTTATTTCATATGCTGTATGGTGGATCCGTCAGTCTATATTATCGGCTGTTGCGGAGCAATCACGTATTGTGCGCTTACCTTTAAACCAAATTGGTTCATTAAGTAAGATTCATAAAGCGGCTTCGAAATTAGAGCAGGAATTTGAAAGGCAGCCAACACCTGAGGAACTGGCTGAAGATTTGGAAGTATCTGTTGATAAAATTGCCGATTCACTGAGCAATGCCGGTCGTCAGATATCTATGGATGCTCCGTTTATACAAGGCGAAGAAAACACTTTGCTTGATGTATTACAAAGCACCGATGCAGCAACTGATACCGAACTGATGATGGACTCTCTTTCACAGGAGATCAAACGTTCATTAAGCATATTGGCCGAACGCGACCGTGAAGTTATTATTTTATTCTTTGGTTTGGGTGGCTATGCTCCTCATTCTTTAGAGGAAATAGGTGAAAAATTTAATCTTACCCGCGAACGTGTACGCCAATTAAAAGATAAAGCTTTGATGCGCTTGCGTCATAACTCCAAATCAAATCTTTTACAATCGTATTTGAACTAAGTAATTACCGGGTAATAGCCCATGAATAAAAAATCGGATGGCTGAAACCATCCGATTTTTTTTGTTTATCCAATTATCAGGCACAAAAAAAAGCATCCACACAATGTGCAGATGCTTGTACGATTATAATAATAGTTATTTAACCTACTTTTACATTTACCGCATTTAAGCCTTTTTTACCTTGTTCTACATCGTAGGTAACACTGTCGTTCTCACGGATAGTGTCAATAAGGCCTGAGGCATGTACAAAAACTTCGGCACCACCATTACTTGGTGTAATAAATCCAAAACCTTTGCTTTCATTGAAAAATTTTACTGTTCCTTGCATTATATTGTTATTTAATTACGTAAAGATACGGTTAATAATCAACAATTAACTATAAGTAAGGTAATTAAGTTTTTTTATCATCTTTTAGTTTGAAAAAACACAATAAAAAGGTGCTCATTTGTAAGCGTGTACAACGTTATACCACCTCATTTATACGCACTCTTAGTGTAACAATAACACAGTTCATAAAACTGACAAAATAGTGCTTGAGTTTAACAATGGCAGTAAATTATATGGTAATTTTCTCGCAAGCATATCACCCGTATCTGTATGCGGCTGTTACACCTATCTTGATCTTCTTTTACAAACTTATTTTGATATGACGCTTCACCAGTTCGGTCAGCTCGGTTAGGTCAAACGGTTTTTTGATGTAGTCATCTGCTTCGCCGGCCTGGGCAATTTCTTTTAAATTATTAACCGCCGAAATAAGTATTACCGGTATATGGCTTGTAGCCGGATCGCTCTTCAATGCCTTGCTCAATTGCTGGCCGCTTAAATCGCTTGTCCAATCGGTAAGCCAGTTATCAAGCATTATCAGATCAGGCTCCAGCTCATGCACCTTTTTCAGTATTCTGGCATTGTCAGAAGCTATCACTTCATAACCCTCCTCTTCCAGCACGTACACAATGGTATCCCTGATGTCCTTATCATCTTCGATCACTAAGATTTTTTTCGCCATAAAGTCCTTTGCTTAAGAATGAATACTGTATGGAGCTTTAATTATAATTAAAAAATTAAATTACAAACACCATAATATATCCTAAACATAAACAAACAACATGCTACCTTTTGTTTTGAAAAAGAGAGATTTATGCAAAAAATACTTTGTTTTAGTTAGCTATGGTAGCAAATACGACATCGAGGCTCATAGCTTTCCTGTTCACCCAGGAGTATTCTGGCTTCATCCGGGACCAAACGATATGAATAAAGCGCCGGATTACCACACCGTACGCATACGGCATGCAGTTTGGTAACCGACTCGGCAATGGCCATAATAGCCGGCATCGGGCCAAACGGGCGACCCTTAAAGTCCATATCCAAACCTGTCACTATTACGCGTATTCCTTTATTGGCTAATATATTGCAAACATCGGGCAATTCATCATCAAAAAACTGGGCCTCATCTATACCAACCACATGAACATCACTGCTCAGTAACAATATAGCCGAAGCACTGTCAACCGGGGTAGAAGGGATAGAATTGGCATTATGTGATACCAAGGCATCTTCAACAAAACGAGTGTCGGCTTTAGGACTGAATATCTCTATTTTCAGCTTCGCGATACGGGCACGGTTAAGCCTTCTGATCAGTTCCTCTGTCTTACCAGAGAACATCGATCCGCAGATCACTTCAATACTTCCGCCCAATTCACTTTTACGTTTAAAAATTTCCTCGTTAAATACCATTCTGACTATTGTGGAGGGCAAATATCAGAATTTAATCCTATTTTTGGTAAGCATTTTTCTAAGATTGAAGCCATGAAGCAAATGGATGTATTTAAAAAGATAGGTGGTATTTTAAAAGAGCTTAATGACCAATATAATTACCTTGAAGCAGAAAGCAGTGAACTCAACGAATTGGAGTTGGAGTTGTTTGTTGCCAACGCTCATTTTTTAAAAGATCATGCCGAAATATTACGCCGGCTGCATGAACGTTCTAATCCGGTGCCCCTGGTACCCGTTGCCGAAAAACCAGAGCCTGTAATAGAAATAAGCAAACCTGTTCCATTGCCCATACCTCCTCCTGCACTTATAGATAAAAAACCGGAGCACATACATGAGCAGCGTTATTTTGAACCTGTTGTACAACAAAAGCCCGCTACCGAAACCAAACTGGAGCTAAGCGATGCTGTTGTTACACCCGTTCAGCCACCTTATAATCCCATTCAAAACGAGCCGGAACCAGAACCGATACAAGAAGAGCAACCTGTACCGCACATCGATCTGAAGGCTGAAAATACTGGCGACACTTATTCGTTTGAACGCCATGAACCAGAACCAGTAAAAGAAGAACTGGAGATTGACCAGGCTGCCGAATGGGAAGATGAAGAAGACCATTTTGAGCAGGAAGAACTTACAGAACAACTACCTCCGGCAGGTACAGATACCCGATCCGTTCCCGAACCTGCATTCACCCCAACCGATCCGGAACTGGTTGCTAAACACGCCAATGACAGCAAAGCTGTAACCGACGATAAAGTACTGACCATTAATCAAAAAATATCGGCATTAAAAGCCGAAAAAGATAAAGGAGCGGTGACTGCAGCTGCATCGCCTGCGACTGTTTTGCCTATTACCGATCTAAAGTCGGCCATTAACCTGAACGATAAATTACTTTATATCAAAGATCTGTTTAATGGTTACAGCCTCGCTTACAGTGAAGCTATTGAAATAGTGAACCGTTTTAATTCATTTGATGAAGCCGAACGCTTTTTGAAAACCAATTACGTTGTAAAAAACAATTGGGAAAGTAAGCCTGCTACTACCGAAAAATTCTACGCTTTACTCAAGCGGAGATATCCGGGAGGCTAAAGGCTAAAACAAGAAAAGCCCCGGTATACCGGGGCTTTTCTTGTTTTATAGAAAACCGTCATTGTGGCAATCCCCGATTAGCAGAGCCTCCCTGTAAAGTTAGGGATTCCCACGCTATCGCTCGCAATGACGCTTTATGATTTGAGTTGACTTTTCGCTTTAAGCCTTCGGCTTTTAGCTCAAGCTATAGTTTAATTTTTTATGACTGCCTTGTTCCACAACTACACCCTTATCCAATACAATAATATTATCGGCATTGTTTAAAGTGCTTGAACGGTGAGTAATTACAATTACCGTTTTTTGTTCTTCCTTTAAAAATTCAATCATTTTTTGCACATACTTTTCAGATACGGAATCAAGCGAAGACGTTGCTTCATCTAATATCAGGATCTCGGGGTTACGATACAATGCCCGGGCTATCGCGATGCGCTGTCTTTGACCACCAGACAGCGATGTACCGTTCTCGCCCAAATACGTTTGGAAACCTTTAGGCAATGATTCTATAAAACCGGTTATACCCAGTTTAGCCGAAATATCAATGATTTTTTTCATATCCGGCTCATTATCACCAACAGCGATGTTATCAATAACGTTACCTGCAAACAAATCAATTTGTTGTGGCACAACCGATATCATCCGGCGAAGAGACGAATTGTTGATGTATTTAAGATCATACTCACCAATACGCACATTACCATTTTGTATAGGATATATGTTTTGCAATATCGACATGAGTGTGGATTTGCCCGAACCACTTTCGCCAACAATAGCGGTAAATTTACCCTTCGGGATAATCAGGTTCAGGTTATCAAAAACAGCAACCCGGGTACCGTAACGGAAGGAAACATTTTCAAAACGGATATCACCAATTTTATCAGGACTAAGATCAATTTGGTTCTCATCTTTTTCGCGCTCCAGGTCCATGATCTCAAATAACCTGTCGGCTGCAATTACCGCGTCCTGTACGGTTCTGTTCATCCCGATTAAGGAAGATACCGGTCCGGTAAAATAACCAATGAGTGTATAAAATGATAAGAGTTCGCCCGGGGTTATATTATTATCCATCACATAACCGGCACCAACCCAAAGCAAGGCAATAGTTAATAAACGGGATATCAATTCTGAAGAGGTACCTGAAAAAACAGAGTTCAGGTTTGATTTCATGCCGATCTTCAACAACCTGACGAAACGCACTTCTGTTTTTTCATCTGCATGATCTTCCAGCCCAAAGCGTTTAATGGTACCCACCGAGTTTAAGCTTTCTACCAATTGCGATTCCAGCTCCGCGGCATCCTCCATCAGCTTACGCTGTGCCTTTTTATTGAGCTTATCGGTTATATAATAAATAGCCAGATATAATGGAATAACGGTAAGCATGATGAGTGCCAGTTTCCAGTAATAAGTAAACATCATGATGAATGAGAACACCACAATAAATATGTTTACCAGGAAATTGATACTTACATCGTTTAAAAACGTACGGATCTTTACCGCGTCATTGATACGGGAAATGATCTCGCCTACACGCATGGTATCAAAAAACTGTTGCGGTAATCTAAGCAGATGCTTGTAATAGCCCAAAATGAGCTTGGCATCAATCATTTGCCCCGTTTTCAGGGTAAATATGGTTTTGGCCGTACCTATAAAAAGCTGCAATGCCAAAATAAGTACCATACCAATACCCATAATATTAAGCAGGTTGCGATTGCCGTCGACCAGTACAAAGTCTACCAATTTTTGTACAAAAACTGAGGTTGATAGACCTAAAATAGTGTAAACAATGGCACCAAACAGTGCTTGTATCAGAATACTTCTGTGCGGTTTGATGAGTGTCCAAAAGCGACTGTTTACAGATTTCTTTTCATTGCCGACTTCAAACTCTTCTGAAGGCAACAGCAAAATCAACGCTCCAGACCATTCTTTTTTAAATTCATCATGGCTCCTGCGGCTTAGTTGCCCGTCAATCGGGTCCATCACCTCAACAAACTTATCCGTAACCTTATATATCACTACGTAGTGGTGCAAAATTTCTTTTACCACTAAGTGCGCTATGGCGGGTTTGGGTATTTTGAACAAGCTTTCAAAAGGTCCTTTTACGCCTTTGGCTTCAAACCCTAATTTCTGAGCGGCCTCAACCATGCCTAATACATTGGTTCCTTTTTTATCGGTACCGGCAAGCTGTCTGATACGGGCTACCGCGAGATCAAGCTTATAGTGTGATGCTACTGAAGCTAAACAAGCTGCCCCGCAATCCGTTATATCCCGCTGTTTTATTTTGATGCTCATTGCTTTCTGGTTTAGCTGCCAATATTAGGATTTACCCAATCATCTACCTTATCGTACAATAATTGATATAAGCTCCGCTTGGTTACGTTAAATCGGGCTGTAAAATTCATCCCCTTTTTCAGGTATCCTTTGTAGCCATTCTTTAAGGTGAGGTAGTTTTTATCAAGCGTACATTTTACCTTAAATACCGGTTGGTTTTGGTTTACTATAATGATATCATCAGAAATATCAACCACCTTACCAGTCATCAGGCCCCATTGATTGTAATTGAATGCATCTACCTGGAAACGTACCTGCTGCCCCTTTTTAATCAACCCGATATCTGAGGGTTTGATATAGCAAAAGGCAGTTAAATTGGCATCTGGTGATATTTCACCGATCTTTTGGTTAGCAAACACGTACGCGCCGTTTTGCACACCTGATATATTTTGAACTGAGCCGCTTATAGGAGCCCTCAGCATGTATTGTCTTTTTTGTTCGTTTATCTCAGCTTCCTGTCCGTTTAGCTGGCGCAGTTCATTCCTGAAACCATTAGCTTCGGTTTGCCATTGCGTTTTATATTTGGCCAACACCATTAAATAAGCAGATTTGGCCTGTTCATACTCAAATTTATACTTTTCGTACTCCGATTCGGTAAGCACTTTGTTCTTATACAATTCGTTATAGCGGTTAAATGTACTTGCCGACTGTTGTTTGGCAATAGCCGAATTTGCCAGCTCCTGCGAAAATTGCTGCCATGAGGCATTATATTGCCCGGTTTGCAAATTAGGAGTACTTGTTCTTCCCCTGTTAACGCCAGCCAATAATTCGTTGATATCACCTAAAAACTGTCCTATTTGTCTTTTGCGATTATCGGCCAGAGCGCCTTGTTGTTTCTGCACGGAGGCGTCTATCACTAAAATGGTATCGCCACGGGTAATTTTTTGATTGTCGGTAAGTTTAAGCCTGGTGAGCCGGCCGTTAACCGGAATGGTTAATTCGGCTTTTTCGATAGATGATTGTAAAAGCCCGGTCCCCTTAATACTGATAGGGGTTTTAATAAATGGAAGCAGTACAAAAGTTACTATTATTGCTAATACCGTAACTAAATAGATAAGCTGGGTTCTCCTGCTTATCTGTGAACGGTAAACAATAGAGGTTTCAGCAATTGTTTCTGTAGAATAGGTAGATAAAGCCATGCCTTTGCAACATATTAAAATAGTCGTTATCCCAATGAATCGTGATAACGACTATTTTATGTTTTTATAAACCTTGAACCAATTTAACAACGGCATCTAAAATAGAGCCTAAAGCTGTAAATACGGCGCCAAGCAGATCACCTAAGCCGTATCCACCGTTAACATTGATCATTTCCTTAGCATCCATTTCCTGAACACCAAGTTCTTTTAATTCTAAATTTTTCATAATTGTGAGTGTTTATTTGTTTTTTTTACGAAAATGAGCCAAATTAAGTTGACTCTGTTGAAAAGAAAATAGCCGTACCCTTAAGCATTTAAGAGCAACGGCTATTGCTTATCTTACAAGCCGCCCTGAAGTAATTGAAATAGCGAGCCCAATGTTTTGGTAAGGAGTGAACCTGTATCAGTTAATACACCTGCTAAAAATTTCAAAACAGGCTCAAGGTTAAGACTGATTGAAATGTCGCCTAAACCACCACCGTTAACTTTTGTCATTTCAGCAGTATTCATTTCCTGAACACCAAGCTCCTTTAATTCTAGATTTTTCATAATTGTGTTTTTTGTATATAAAATCCCTTACTCTGTTAAGGCTTTTCAGGATACGCCTTAATCGGCAAAAGCCGATATATCAGTATACGGCTGCCTTATAGCTTTAATTAACTCAAGTCGTTGTATAAGATCTTAAATTCGATTAAGAAGACCTGACACGGAATGTAAAATATTCACAATTACATTTGAAAGCCCCGGAAGCAGGGAACCAAGCGAACCACCAATAAGAAGGGCGACATTATCAACAAGGGTAGCAACACCATCCAAAATAGCACCACCATTAACCGTAGTCATTTCAGTAGCATTCATTTCCTGGACATCCAGTTCTTTTAATTCAAGGTTTTTCATGATTGTAATCTTAAACATTTTCCTTACTCTGTTATGGCTTTTCAGGATTCGCCATGTATATAATAAGTTTTGGGAATAATCTCAGTTTAAATATATGGTAAATAACTGTTTAATTCAATTTAGGCAACAGTTATCCGTGCAACAAACCTTTAAGGGTAGTAAAAAAGGTTTTAAAGTCCTGAATGATCCCATCCAGGTTTACATTTGCCTGAAGGCCGTCTACAAGTGCCTGAACAGCATTGATGATACCTCCAATTACACTGCCGCCATTTACATCGGCCATTTCAGCAACATTCATTTCCTGAACTCCAAGTTCTTTTAATTCCAAATTTTTCATAAGGGTAGTTTAAAAAATTTCCCTACTCTGTTCATGGCTTTTCGGGATCCGCCATTTATGTGAAATTGAGGAATAGGATTTGTTACGTGCGATAGGAATAAATAGCCGTTAACCCAGCCTGGGCAACGGCTATTTAAAAGGTTTTATTATAATGCTCCAAGAATAGCACCAACGATTTTAACTTGAGTAGTAACAAAAGACACAACTTCAGTTACTGTTTTGTTAAGTTGAGCGAAAAGTGGGCCAAGGTCAATGCTGATGCCTAATAAACCACCATTAACGTTAGTCATTTCAGTAGCATTCATTTCTTGAACGCCAAGTTCTTTTAATTCTAAATTTTTCATAATAGTATTTTTTTGTTCAATAATCCCTTACTCTGTTAGGGCTTTTCAGGATTCGCCCGTCTGGCCGGCCAATAATGGCAATGCCACAAATTAATTAGAATCGCAATCAGTGAGATAAGCTGTGTTAGCCACCTTATCGGAACAGGGATCGCGAAATTGTTTTTGGGAAATAGTTAAATAAAACTAATTAGCTTTTAATGAAGCCTAAAAGCGAATTTACAGTGTAACCAACAAAGCTAACTGTGTTGTTTAACAAAATGCTTACACCTCCCAAGGCCACAAATAAAGTGTTAACCAGTATGTCGCTTAAAGGACCGCCACCGTTAACTTTTGTCATTTCAGTAGCATTCATTTCTTGAACGCCAAGTTCTTTTAATTCTAAATTTTTCATAATAGTGTTATTTATTGTTTTGTCCCCTTACTCTGTTATAGGCTTTTCAGGATACGCCTCCGTTCGGCCAAACGCTTAAAACAAATATAATATATAACAATAAATACTTGAATGCGTACCTGTTTGCGGGTACTGCTTCTGAAAGGAAAAAAGGCTTAAAAATGGGTTAAAACATTATAAAAACCTGCTTTTTAGACCAAAAGCGCACTTTTATGGCTCTATATTCAATTCATTCATTTTACTCAGCAACAGTTTCCACTCCAATTTCCTGGGCTATTTAATAAATAAAATGTTAAAATATGGGATTAACAGGCGATTTTTAAGAAAAGTAATCTATAATTAACACAATTGTTACCAAGTCAATGATTTAACTAAAAGATTAATAATTTAATTATTGGATATTTAAATATTTAACCATTCTGTAACTATATTTACCTTATCAGTATTAAATAAATTAATATTAATGTAACAATATAGTAATAAGACAAATCATACAACATACATAGTCAAGGCGTTAGCGCCAGAAACTTCAGCGTATATTAAACGATGCCCATCCGGTTTGAATCGAGCTTAACGAGGATAAAGAGCAGTATGGTAAAACTGAGCAAAGAAGAGCCGCCATAACTGATAAATGGCAGAGGTATACCTATTACAGGCACCACCCCAATGGTCATGCCAATGTTAATAACCACATGAAAAAACAATACAGAAGCCACCCCATAACCATATATGCGGGAGAAAGGCGATCGCTGCCTTTCGGCCAGATAGATCACCCGTAATATTAAAAACAGATAAAGCCCGATGACCACAACCGATCCGGCAAAACCCCACTCTTCGCCAATGGTACAAAAAATAAAGTCGGTACTTTGCTCGGGTACAAAGGAGTATTTGGTTTGTGTGCCATGTAAATAACCCTTGCCCCATAACTTGCCCGAACCAATAGCTATTTTCGATTGATTTACATTATATCCCTTGCCTTTTAAATCGGTAGTGATACCTAATAGTATATTAATACGTTCGGTTTGGTGCGGCTTTAAAACATGGGAGTAAATAAATTTAACGCTAAAAATAAACGCGACAGATATGGCCAGGCCTACCAGCATAGTAAAAATAAGCTTGCGATGCCGTCTGAATAAAAATATGATTAGGGCGGTTAATGCCACTAATGCCAGGATTACATAAACTGGATTATACAAAAGTGAAACTACAAACAGCACAATAAGCAAACCACTGATCACCAAAAAATATGGCGACAGGCCCTCTCGGTAAAGTACAAAAATAAGCGAGCAGAACACCAGCGTTGACCCGGTATCGGGTTGCAGCATGATCAGCAACATCGGGAAGCCTATTATGGCCGCTGCTATCAGAAATGATCTTAATTCGGTAACTTTTATATTAACCGAGCTCAGATAACGGGCCAATAGCAAACACGTGGAAAATTTAGCAAACTCCGAGGGCTGTAACCGGAACCCACCACCCATGTTTATCCAGGCCTGGTTACCACCCACGTTTCGGCCCACTACTAACACCAATATCAACAGCAGTACCGTTATACCGTAAAATGCAGGTGCAAGCGCGGTTAAAAACCTACTCTCCAACAACAGTATAACTATGGCTACTACGATGGATACGTTGATATAAATAAATTGCTTGCCATAGTTAGTTGAGGCATCAATAATACTCGGATGCTTTTCATCAAACACAGCAGCGTGAATATTGAACCAGCCAATAGTACACAGGGCCAGATACAGGAGCACTGTTAACCAATCTACATTGAAAAAAAAGCTGCGCTGGTTGTTTACACTCATATTATTTACCAGCCCCCCTGCCTGCTAAAAGATTGCTTAAACTTCCTGATTTATTATTGTTAGCCGTTTTGAGCTGAGCCGCTTTTTTGATCGAATCGGATTTCACCTTCCTGATTGAATCAGCTCGCACAGATCTGATACTGTCTCTTTTTCTTTCTTTTAACCTTTCTGGCAGATAAATATTTAAATCGGGCAACAGGTTGGCATTGATGTAATAATCAGGTGTAATACCCGATGGCCGTTGCGATATCGATTTTCTTAAATATTGTTCAACAATAAAACTGGCAATGGGCGCTGCCCATGTACCACCCTGCCCTGCATTCTCAACCACTACGGCTATGGCTATTTTGGGGTTATCCCTTGGGGCAAAAGCAACAAATACCGAATTATCCTTACCTGTTCTGTTTTGAGCCGTACCTGTTTTCCCGCACATGATGATGCCCGGTATTTTTGCACCTTTGGCCGTTCCGTAATCAACCACACTTTCCATACCATCAATAACCGGCTTAAAATACTGTGAATCTATGCCCACATAATTCTTCACATTGTACTCGTGTTTGATCACCTGTTTGTCGCCAATAGCTTTTATCAAATGGGGTTTGTAATAAAAACCACGATTGGCAATAGTAGCTTCGATATTGGCTAACTGCAAGGGGGTAGCTAATAATTCGCCCTGCCCTATCCCTAATGAAATAACCGTACTTGAACGCCAGCCGCCTTTATGGTATACTTTATCATAGTAGGATGCCCTTGGCAGGTTACCCCGGCCTTCGTTTGGCATATCAAGTCCTAACTTGGTACCCAAACCAAATTTGGCTACATTACCTCGCCAATAATTAAATGATGTATCGGTCTTTTTGGCCCCATTACGGTTTATCAGCTTCTCAAAAACCATATCAAAGTAACCATTACATGACTCTGCTACAGCTTTACTTAAATTAACAGCCCCGTGCACTTCGCCATGAAAACAAGGTATCCTTCTGTTACCCGCTATATAATATCCCGGACAGTAATACATGGTTTCGGGGGTAATTACCCCTTCCTGTATGGCGATAAGTGCGCTCAAAGGCTTAAATGACGACCCAGGAGGATAATAGGCCTGTATAGGCCGGATAAAAAACGGATTATAAGGATCGTTGTATAGTTTGGACGCATTGTTTCCCCGCTCCCGGCCAACCATCAGGTTGGGGTCATACGTAGGGCTGCTTACATAACATAATATTTCGCCGCTTGACGGTTCGATAGCTACGATACTACCCAGTTTGTTTTTCATCAGCTTTTCGCCCAGCTTTTGCAGGTTCATATCAAGTGATGAAGTAAGTCGTTCGCCGGGATGGGCCAAAGTATCAAAGGCGCCATTGGCAAAAGAACCTTTAGGTATGCCCCGCGAATCAACCATTTGTATTTTCACGCCCCTTTGTCCCCGCAAAACTTGTTCATAGGACTTTTCGACACCGGTAACACCAATATAATCGCCCTGGCGATAATAGCCGTTTGAGCGTTCAATATCCCGGTCCTGCACCTCGCCAATAAAACCTAAAAACTGAGCGGCAGTTGAATCGGGATAGGTTCTTACCGTACGTCGCTGCACATAAAATCCAGGAAATTCGGTTAGTTTTTCCTGGAAAGACGCGTACAACTCAAAAGGGAGCTGTTTTTCAAATATCGACTCCTTATTAGGAGAGTATTTGATGGCCTTGATCATACGCTTATCAAAGCCTTCTTTATCAATACCTAATAATTTACAAAACGCCAGCGTATCAAACGGTTTTACTTCTTTTGGATTAACTGTAATGTCATAAATGGGTACATTCTGAACCAGTATTTTACCATAACGATCAAGTATGGGGCCACGCGCCGGGTATTGGATCTCTATGCGCCTTACATTACGGTTGGCGTATAGTGTATAACGGTCATCAACTATCTGGATATAGTAAAGCCTACCCAAAAGAGTGATCATAATTACCAGAAAAATACCTGTTACAACGTAGCGACGCTCAAAAAACTTGTTCATTTACGTTCTTTCCTTCTGAAAAATAGTAATCCTGAAATAAGCATTAAAAATACAGTAAATATTGAACTCAATACAACACGGCTTAGTGTGTATTGGATTTCAGAAAAACTAAATACCTCTAAATTCAGCAGAAAGAAATGATGAAAGAGGGTAAGCACCAGGGCATAGGTAAAAAACCACCGGAACCCCATAATACTCAAGGTAGGTTCAGGTTCATTATCAAAGCCATCTTTTTGCACCGTGATGCTGATAAACAGGATACGCACCAAAGCCAGTACCACACACGCGGCTGCGTGCAGACCAGGCGTATCATAAAAAGCATCAATGGTTAATCCTAATAAAAACGACAATACAAACAGCAATATATTAGGCACCTCAAACGGAAGCAGCAAAATAAACAAGATATACAGATACGGGGTCGACAGGTTATAAAAGGTAATGTTCTTGAGCAAAAACACCTGCATAAAAACCAGCACCAGAAACCGGATAGCATTAACTAAAATAGCTCTACTCATTTTTTTTCTGTCCGGCCTCCAGATCCGTTTGCTCCTGCGCAAATTTGTTATTTATCACGTAAACATATTCCAGTTTACTAAAATCAACAGCAAGTGTCACATCCACATTAAGCAGTAAGCCGCCACCTTTAGCATGCAGGTTTGTTATTTTCCCAAAGGGAATGCCCGTAGGAAAAAGCGAATACCCCGAGGTAACTACCTGCTCACCCAGTTTCGGTTGAGCATCGTTTTGGATATCCGTTAACAATCCCTTTTTAGGGTCAAGATCAGCCCCCCATATAAATGAGCCGATCTCTTTATTATTAGCCAGCATAGCACTAAAACGGGTGTTTTTATTCAGTACCGATTGCACTATAGCCAAATGCTCTGAAACGTCAACTACCATCCCTACTACCCCCGAGCTGCAAATAACCCCCATATCCTTAGTTATACCTTCTTTACTACCCCGGTTAATGGTAATATAGTTACTGCGCTTGTTGGTGGAGTTATTGATCACTCTGGCTACAATATAGGTATACTGCTGTTTGTAAGTGGTATCAACCACCTTATGTTTTTCAATCGTATCTACATACAAAGCCGATTTTAATATCCCGCGCAGTTGGGCGTTTTCGCGGGCGAGGCTGTCATTTACTTCTTTTAACGATAAGTATGCATAAAACTGACTAACCTGTGTGTACAGCGTACCGGTAACCTTGTTGGTTGAATTAATAAAAGTAGCTTTTTGAAAGGAGTTGTATTTGATATAAATAAGCAGCGAGCTTATCTCAAAAATCAGGAATAAAAAAAACGCGTTATACTTAGTGATAAATATCAAGAGGTTACGCATCGCTTTATAATTAGTGAGTTAGTGAATTGGTGAATTAGTGAATGAAGAGAATATTTAAACTCACTAATTCACTAACCCACTAATTCAGTCATTATCAACTATTGCATTAAAAATTTAAAATTTCCTATGTTTTTAAGGGCGGTTCCTGTTCCGCGGACTACGGCACGCAGCGGATCTTCGGCAACGTGAACCGGTAGTTTTGTTTTTGCCGCTACACGTTTATCCAAACCACGCAGCAAAGCGCCACCACCTGTTAAATAAATACCTGTTTGGTAAATATCGGCCGATAGCTCGGGCGGGGTAATTTCCAATGCTTTTAATATCGCTTCCTCTATTTTGGAGATCGACTTATCCAGGCAGTGCGCGATCTCGGTATAGGATACCATGATCTGCTTTGGAACACCGGTCATCAAGTCGCGGCCCTGAACAGCAAAATCACTTGGTGGATCTGCCAATTCCGGCAAGGCGGCACCCACCTCAATTTTGATCTTCTCGGCAGTACGATCACCAATCATGATGTTATGCTGACGGCGGATATATTGTACAATGTCTGAGTCAAAGTTATCTCCCGCTACGCGGATAGACTGGTCACAAACAATACCTGACAGGGCGATAACGGCAATCTCGGTGGTACCACCACCAATATCGATGATCATGTTACCCATGGGTTCTTCCACATCAATACCGATACCTACGGCAGCGGCCATTGGCTCATGTATCAGGTAAACCTCCTTGGCACCGGCAATCTCGGCAGAGTCACGCACGGCGCGTTTCTCCACCTCGGTAATGCCCGATGGGATACAGATCACCATACGCAATGAAGGGAAAAACCAGCCTTTACCCTGGTTAATCATTTTGATCATACCCCGTATCATGTGCTCAGCAGCGTTAAAGTCGGCAATTACACCATCCTTCAGCGGGCGCACCGTACGGATGTTATCATGTGTTTTACCTTCCATTTGCATGGCCTGCCTGCCAATGGCAATTACTTTATTAGTTGTCCTGTCAAACGCCACGATAGATGGTTCGTCAACAACAACTTTGTCGTTATGTATAATGAGGGTATTCGCGGTACCCAAATCGATAGCTATTTCTTGTGTAAAAAAGTTAAATAAACCCATCTGTTGCTTCTTTCAAATAATCTGTAAAGTTTATAAAAATACGCTTAAAAAAATCACATAGTTGCAATTAAGAGCGTATAAATTTCATATTTATTGTTTGGACAGGTCGGTTAAGTTAAATTATGTTAATCGGGCTTTTGGAGTTGTAAAACTACCATTTATTTCCAATCTGCCACACTTCATCCAACCCAACAAGCCCGGTTAATCTTTAATTTTAGTGTTTAAAATGACGAACACCGGTGGTCACCATCGAAATATTTTTTTCATTACACATTTCAACAGAAAGTTTGTCGTTTATGGATCCGCCTGGTTGTAATATAGCTGTTATACCCGCTTCTGCGGCCAACTCGGCACAATCCGGGAACGGGAAAAAAGCATCAGATGCCATCACCGCGCCATGCAGATCGAAGCCAAAACTATGCGCTTTGATAACCGCCTGTTTTAAAGAATCAACTCTTGAGGTTTGACCAACACCGCTGGCCATCAGCTGACCATTTTTAGCAAATACTATAGTGTTAGATTTAGTGTGTTTTACCACCTTGTTGGCAAAAAACAGATCATGCAGTTCGTGCTCAGTCGGTTTTCTGTTGGTAACCGGGGTCATTTGAGCCGGACCTTCAATAACCGCGTCTTTATCCTGCTCAATAACACCGTTCAATAAAGTTTTGAACTGCTTGGTTGGCAAAGCCACCGGTTGGCGGACCAAAATAATACGGTTCTTTTTGCTCTGTAAAATTTGTACGGCTTCGTCGGTATAAGCCGGGGCTATCAGTACTTCGTAAAATATTTTGCTGATCTCCGTAGCCGTATCCGCGTTGATCTCATCATTGGCAATGATCACACCGCCAAAAGCTGAAACCGGGTCGCAGGCCAGCGCATCGATCCAGGCTTCTTTAATAAAAGAGCGTGAGGCAATACCGCAAGCGTTGGTATGTTTTAATATAGCCACAGTTGGCTCGGTAAACTCGTCGATCAAAGCAACGGCTGCATCCACGTCGACCAGGTTGTTGTAAGATAATTCCTTACCGTGCAGTTTGGTGAACATGGCGTCAAGGTCGCCGTAAAACACACCGCCCTGATGCGGGTTTTCGCCGTAACGCAAAACCTGACTGCTTTGTATGCTTTGTTTAAATACCGGCAGCGGCTCTTCCTGGTTAAAATATTGGAAAATAGCGGTATCGTAATGTGATGATATATTGAATGCTTTTTGAGCGAATGAACGGCGTTGATCAAGCGTAGTTGCGCCGCCCTGTGTTTTCAGAATATCTTCCAGCGTACCGTAATCATTTTTGGAAGCTACGATTACTACATCCTTAAAGTTTTTTGCTGCCGCGCGGATCAGCGAAATACCACCGATATCGATCTTCTCGATCACATCTTCCTGGGCTGCGCCTGATTTTACGGTTTCTTCAAAAGGATAAAGATCAACAATTACCAGGTCAATCTCCGGTATCTCGTACTGGGCCAGCTGCTGTCCGTCACCATCAAAACTCCTGCGGGCAAGGATGCCTCCAAACACTTTGGGGTGCAGGGTTTTAACACGTCCGCCTAAAATAGATGGGTATGATGTAAGGTCCTCCACAGGCACCACATTAACACCCAGATTACGGATAAAAGTTTCGGTTCCGCCGGTGGAATAGATCTCGACACCAAGGCGGTTTAACTCCAGGATAATAGGCTCTAAATTATCTTTGTAGTAAACAGAAATTAAAGCGTTTTTTATTTGAACAGACTGGCTCATGCACACGTAATTTTTTGAGCCGCAAAGGTAGTGATATTTAGTTAATTGATTAATTTTTTCTGAAGGAAAAACAGTTCATAGTTAATGGTTCATAGATCATAGCTAAGGACATTATCATTCAACTGGTTCAAATTACTCCTATGAACTATCCACTATGATCTATGAACCATTAACTATGAACCAAAATAAAAAACCACTAACTTCACCGCCCGAAATCATATATTCAATTTATGAAATTATTAGAAGGAAAAATAGCGCTTATTACCGGCGCCTCAAAAGGTATAGGGCGTAAAATAGCCGAGAAATTTGCCGAGCAAGGCGCCAACGTGGCATTTACCTATTTATCGTCGGTTGAAAAAGGCCAGGCCCTGGAGCAGGAGCTGCAAAGCTTTGGCACCAAAGTAAAAGGCTACCGCTCTGATGCTTCCAAATTTGAAGAAGCCGAAAAACTGATCAATGATATTGTAGCCGATTTTGGCACCTTACATATAGTGGTTAATAACGCCGGTATCACTAAAGATGGCCTGCTGATGCGCATGACCGAAGAGAACTGGGACGAAGTGCTGAACGTAAACCTGAAATCGATATTTAATGTGACCAAAGCGGCCTCCAAGATCATGATGAAAAACCGCAATGGTGTGTTCATCAATATGAGCTCTGTGGTAGGTGTACAAGGCAATGCCGGTCAAGCCAATTATGCTGCTTCCAAAGCGGGCATCATCGGTTTTTCCAAATCGGTAGCCAAGGAACTGGGTTCACGTAACATCCGTACTAATGTTGTGGCGCCAGGCTTTATCAAAACCGAAATGACAGACGTACTTGATCCTAAAGTGGTTGAAGGCTGGGAGGCTGATATCCCGCTGAAACGTGCCGGACAGCCCGAAGATGTGGCCAATGCCTGCGTTTTCCTGGCATCAGATATGGCTACCTATATTACCGGCCAGGTGATCCCGGTTGATGGTGGAATGCTTTAATTGGAAGTAAAAAGTCAAAACCTTCGGGGAGATTATGTCATCCTGAACTTGTTTCAGGATCTCTCAGGGCAAGTAACTCACCAAAATTATATATTTAAACAAGGCCAGCATCAGCTGGCCTTGTTTGTTTTAGTGAACAATTATTGTGAGGTGATAATGTGTCTAAAATTTGATAACTTAGACTATAAACCATTACCTAAACTATGAACAAGCTTTTTTTCCTGTTTTTTTTAATACCAGCCATTGCTTTTGGGCAAAAAAAGCTACCCGGACCGCCGACCAAGGAAGATGAGGAAATTGCGGAAAGAAATTATCAATGCCTTAATCATCACAAATATAATGCGACACAAAGGCGAACCCTCTTTCCGTTTAACACAGCAAAAAGTATTATTTTGATATCCTTTAATGACACAAAAGCTGATATCAATTATTTACCGGTTAAAAATCATGTCTTAATTTCGGGTAAAGTAAGGGAACGCAAGATTTTGTCAAAAACAGGGATCGATTCCTTAACAGATATATTATTTAATGTTGGTTATACATCACATAACGGACCTTTAGAAATAGCTGATCCTGGAGCCAACTGCTATAATCCCAGGAATGCAATACTGTTTATGGATAACAATGAGCGAGTAGCCCAATATATTGAATATTGTTTTCAGTGTCAACATAATCGGCTCAGCTCAAAAAATATAAAAGATATTGAATATTGTGAACAGAAGTATGATATCTTAAAAACCTTTTTTCTATCACAAGGAATTAAAATTGGCACCCTACTGGAAACAAGATAATTGAGCATTCAAACGTATGACATATAAGAAAACTTTCCTTACCATGGTAACTGCAGTTTGCTTGTCATGTTTTGTTTTTACCGATAGCATCGCCCAAACCAACAAGGATACCTGCGTAGGCAAACAGGATTCCATTCTACATAAGTTTGTTTATAACAAGGTTGACGAGGCACCCGAACCCGAGGGAGGGTTGGATAAGATGGGTGATGTGCTCATGAAGAATATAAAACTTCCTCAAGATTCTTCTTTTTACGCGGGCAGTGCAATTGTTGTTTTTGTAATTGAACCTAACGGAACAATCGATGGGAAAAGGATTACAAGAGATTCATCGGGAGATAAACAACTTTTGGGTAAACATGTACTGGATATTATTAGTAAGATTAAATGGAAACCGGCTAAATGTAATGGGCAACCGGTACCCTGTTTGTATGCCTTGCCGGTTCATATTAATTGAGTGAATAAAAACTTATTCCCCGCATTTCACAATAATTTCGCATTTTGCAGCTGAGCGTAAAACGTATTGCGTTATACATTACAACCTATAAAAAATGTTTTCAATAACCTGGGGATCGATTTCCGGATGGTGGGTGCCTGTTTGTTTAATACTGGGTATATTTTATGCCTGGCTATTATACCGGCAACCGGTTAACCTGGGCAAAAATTTCAGGTTGTGGTTATCCGTTCTCCGTGCTTTGGTGGTGTTTGTTATCGCCATTTTGCTGGTTTCACCACTGGTAAAAACCATCAAATATGATCCGCAGAAACCTTTGGTACTCATCGCCCAGGATAATTCATCATCCATCAATACATTTAAACCTGCCGGTTTTAATTCTGCTCAAGTCATAAACGATCTGACTAAACTCAAACAGCAGTTGGGCGATAAATATGATGTGCAGGAGTTTAATTTCAGCAAAGACCTGGCTAATGGCCTGTCTGATAAGTTCAATGGTAAGCAAACCGATATTGCGGGAGCTTTACAGCAACTCAATAACCGCTTTGCAAATCAGAATATCGGCGCACTGGTTTTAGCCACCGATGGCTTATACAACCAAGGTAACGATCCGCAGTACGAAGCCAAAAACATCAAAACCAGCATTTATACCATTGCCCTGGGCGATACCGTTGCCAAACGCGACCTGCTTATTGGCAACGTCAATTACAATAAGACCGCCTTTTTGGGTAATGATTTTGAGATAGAGGTTTTAGCAGCAGCCTACCAAAGCAAGGGCGAAAACATACATATTACCGTTACCGAAGATGGCAGGCCCGTATTCACCCAAACTATTCCGGTTGCTTCGGCCGATTTTAAAAAGACGGTCCCCATCAAGTTAACTGCTGATAAAAAAGGCTTGCGTAAATATAACATCAGCATTGCCCCGGTTAAAAACGAACTATCTACCCAAAACAATACCGAAACTATTTATGTAGATGTGCTGGATGCCCGGCAAAAGGTACTGGTTGTGTACCGCAGTCCGCACCCGGATATTACAGTTATTAAGCAGGCTATTGAAACTAATAAAAACTTCGAGGTAAAAACCACGTTGCTCACAGATATCGCTGCTATTAAACTGGCCGATTACAGCCTGGTTATCCTTTACCAGATCCCTGCAGGAGAATACGCGCCGCTAAAAAACTTTATCACTAAAAGCAAGATCCCCGTTTGGTATATACTGGGCTCGCAAACCGATCTGCAGGCTTTTAATGCCGAGCAAAACAGCGTCAAGATCAGTGCGGGTCGTTCCGAATCGCAGGAAGTACTGGCCCTGCCCGAAGCTGGTTTTTCGGCTTTTACCCTGTCCGATTCATCACGCAAAAAAATAGCGGTAATGCCGCCACTTCTTGCTCCCTTTGGCAGTTATGGCATAGCTGCAAATACCGCTGTACTGTTAAAACAAAAAATTGGCGCGGTAGCTACTACCTACCCCCTGTTGGCTTTTGCTGATGATGCCGGGCGCCGTACCGCTATACTCACCGGCGAAGGCCTGTGGCGCTGGCAACTGGCCGAGTATCAGAATTATGGCAACCGCAACGCTACCGACGAATTGCTGAGCCAAACCGTACAATACCTAACCGCCAATGCCAATCGCCAGCGATTCAGGGTATACCCTGCCCGCAATGTTTTTGACGAGGGCGAAAACGTGATCTTGAATGCCGAACTGTATAACGATGCCCTGGAACTGATCAATACGCCAGATGTCAGGATCGAGCTGAAGAACCAGGCGGGTAAAAATTACAGCTTCCTGTTTAGCCGCAGCGGGCAAAGCTACCAGCTGGATGCCGGTACACTACCCATTGGCGAATACAGTTACACTGCTACTACTCAAAATGACACCCAACGCTTTAATGCCAGCGGACAATTGACCGTAAAACCGCTTAACCTGGAAACACGCCAAAGTGCTGCCAATCATCAGTTGCTAAACACCATAGCTAAACAAAGCGGCGGCCAAATGCTATATCCGAATCAACTCAACCAGCTTGCCGACCTCATCCGCAAAAACGACAATATCAAAACCGTTGTTTACGAAGACAAACACTACAGCGATGTCATCGATGTAAAATGGGTATTTGTGCTGATCCTCCTGTTGCTATCCGGCGAGTGGTTTTTAAGGAAACGTGAAGGCGAAGTTTAAAGGAGAGGCAAGAGATTAGAATCAAGAAATAAGATTGTTTATGATGTTTGTGATCGATGTTTGGAAGAATGACTTTTACAAAAACGATGTCATTTCGATAGAGCATGGGCGGATATGAGCGTGGTGCGAAAGAGAAATCTTCTACTGCGTACAAAGTCCCAATTGCATGTCGAAGAAGATTTCTCCTCGTACCTCGTTCGAAATGACAAACTTTTTTATTAGAAATAAGATAATATCCCCTATTAGTTATCTTATTTATTTCAATAAATTACAGCATAAATTCCCCGATCAAATTTCATGTCAGACACTACCACAGCCAGCATATCCAATAAACATAAATTATTGGGTTTAGACCATTTACGGGCATTGGCCATTACCTATGTTTTGCTGTTTCATTACCAGCTTTTCGGTCATCCGGAATGGGTAAGTAAAATAGGTAGTTTTGGCTGGACTGGCGTCGACCTGTTTTTTGTTTTAAGTGGTTTTTTGATCGCCGGTCAGCTTTTTAATACCATCAAAAACGGCAAAGCCATTGATATGCGCGAGTTTTTCGCAAAGCGTTTTTTCCGGATCATTCCACCTTACCTGGTAGTGCTGCTATTATATACCGCCATCCTATTCCTGCGCGAACGGGAGCACATGGCCCCACTCTGGAAATATTTCACCTTTACCCTCAATTTTGGATTGGATCTGAAAACAACCGGAACCTTTACACACGCCTGGTCGTTATGTGTGGAAGAACAGTTCTATTTAATACTGCCTTTAACCTTTTGGCTGCTCAGCTATTTTAAAGCGGGAAAAAAAGCCATCTACATCCTGGCTATGTTGTTTATTGCCGGTTTTATGATCAGGTATGCTGGCTGGCACTATTTTTTAGCGCCCCACCTATCCGAAGATGATTTTGGGGCGATATGGCACCAGGTGATCTACTACCCTACCTACAATCGCTTGGATGGATTGCTTATTGGGGTGAGCATTGCCGGCGCATATACTTTTTATCCGCGGATAAAAGAAATAGCGAACAGGTACAATCACCTCCTGATGCTGCTGGGCCTGATAATTTTAATAGCTGCTTACTTTGTTTGCTCGCCCGGAGATAACCTTATCAGTACTGTTTGGGGCTTTCCCCTGGTTTCGTTGGGATATGGATTGATTTTGGCAGCCATCGTTTGCCCCTCAAATTTCCTGTATCGTCGCCAGTCGGCCATTACCGCTCAACTGGCTGCTTTGTCTTACAGCGTCTATCTTTCGCACAAGCTGGTGATCCACCTTACCCAAAACCTGCTCCAAAAAACCGGCATCGACAAAAACAGTAATCTGATGATGCTTTGCTGCCTCCTCAGCACCATAGCATGCGCGCTGATATTAAGATACGTTATTGAGAAACCATCACTGAGGGTTAGGGATAAACTATTGCATCGCTGGAAACACAGTAAAAAGCATGTGGCTGTGGAAGCGGTATGACGGTAAATAAGAAATATAAAATGCGTCATTGCGAGGTACGAAGCAATCTCTACATAGGCAGGTCTATTATGAATACCTCTTTACTCTGTATAGCATAGAGATTGCTTCGTACCTCGCAATGACGTGGTTGAAAAAAATACTTTTTTAATGGGGATATGAAGACCTTGTTTTTCCACCACAAAAAAAGCGATGAGTAAACCCATCGCTTTCTATATCTTAATTCCTGACTCTTATCTCTTGATTCTATTTTTCTTTTTTCTGGTGCACAATCACATAAACATCCTCATTGTCTTTTTTCATGAGGTATTTTTCGCGGGCAAATTTTTCGAGTTTTTGGGGGTTCGAGGTTAGCTCGTCCAGCTCTTTGTTTACCTGGTCGGTCTCTTTTTTATAAAAATCGCGTTCTTCTTTTAGCTTATTTACCTGGCGGCGATATTCATACTGTGAAAACAGATCGTTTTTGTCGAAGAATATCATCCATACTAAAAAAGCCAGGGTAACCAGAAAAAACTTATTCTTTACCAGGTTAATGAGGCGTTTCATGGATATAGGCTCTATAAATTTCATTTAAAAATATTTAAAAAATTGTAGAGGTACAAATATGCTTATTAACTTATTAACATTGGAAAATTGTTCATTGGTTCATTAGCTCATTGGTTCATTGGTATAAAATGGCTACTAAGTAACCCGTAATAAAGACCCAATAAACTAATGAACAAGTGAACCAATGAACTAAACTATCTTCCCGATGAACGGCTGGCTCCACTCATGCCGCTTGCGCCGCCTGGCTTGCTGCCCCCGCGGTTGTTGCCACCACCTGAGCGGTTACCACCACCCGAACGATTGCCACCGCCGCCATTGCCGCCACGGCGTTTGTTGTTACCGCCACCGCTACGACCACCCGATGAGCCGTTACGTAAATTGGCATTAGCCGTTCCTTTTTTGGCGCCCATGCCAGCGGCTATAGCTACCGGACTAAGCGGATAAGGATGTGCTTCTTCTACAGGGATCTCCTTAGCTATGAGTTTATGGATATCCTTTAAAAATTCTATTTCATCCTCATCGCAAAAAGAAAGCGCTATACCGCTTGCTCCCGCACGGCCGGTACGGCCAATACGGTGTACATAGGTTTCGGGAATGTTCGGGATCTCGTAGTTGATCACGTGGGTCAACTCATCAATATCAATACCGCGTGCGGCAATATCAGTAGCTATCAATACGCGCGTAGTGCGGTTTTTGAAATTGGTAAGGGCACGCTGACGCGCGTTTTGTGATTTATTACCGTGAATAGCTTCGGCAGTGATGCCTGCACGTATCAGGTCTTTCACCACCTTATCGGCGCCGTGCTTGGTACGGGTAAATACCAGGGCTGTTTTAATATTTTTATCCTTCAGGATATGGATCAGCAATGATTTTTTATCGCCTTTATCTACATAGAAAAGCGACTGCTGGATGGTATCGGCAGTTGACGATACCGGGGTAACTTCAATTTTTTCGGGATCAGACAGGATGCTGTCGGCCAGCTGTTGTATCTCTTTAGGCATGGTAGCCGAAAAGAACAGGGTTTGCCTTTTAGCCGGCACTTTGGTAATGATCTTTTTAACATCATGTACAAAGCCCATATCCAGCATCCGGTCTGCCTCATCCAGAATCAGCATTTTTACGTGCTCCAGGTGTACATAGCGTTGGTTAACCAGATCAAGCAAACGACCGGGGGTTGCTATCAGGATATCCACGCCGCGCCTTAAAGCGTCAACCTGTGGGTTTTGTGATACACCGCCAAAAATAACCAGGTTTTTTAAACCTGTATGTTTACCGTAGGCTGTAAAGCTTTCGGCAATTTGTATAGCCAGCTCGCGGGTTGGGGTAAGGATAAGCGCTTTAATGGTTTTTTGTTCCTTATGCTGTATCCTGTCCTGATGCAGCAATTGCAAAATAGGCAACGCGAAGGCGGCGGTTTTCCCGGTACCGGTTTGGGCGCAGCCTAAAAGGTCGCGTCGTTGCAGTACAATAGGTATAGCTTGCGCCTGTATAGGGGTTGGTGAGGTATAGCCCTCGGTTTTTAAAGCCTTTAATAAGGGCTCAATTAAATTTAAATTTTCGAATGACATGTAATGATTGTAATGTGTATGTGCTATCGCCAAAGCATAAGCGGGTCTGAAGAGTTTTCGGTGATCAAAACCGTAAGCGATTATGTAATCTTTTTTGCAAAGATACGCTTTTTATTGCAGATGCTAACAATTGTGCGGATGTGCAAATCGTAAATGTGCAGATCACACAAATATCTCCTCTTGTTTCTGTATCTTTATATACGTAGCCGCCTGGGTTTCTGAAAAAAGGAAATTCGGGCTGTTTGGTTAAAGAGAAAAAGAGATCAAAAACCGACCGTTTGGTATGTAGCCACTTGATATCAAAAATTTAATACTTTTTAAACTTTTCAAAACACATCGAAAATTTGTTAAAAAGTGTTAAAATGGCATTAAAGTTTAGTTGAAAAGGATAATTCAAAAACTCTTTTGCCCTGTTTTTGACTAAAAAGTGTTAAAATTTAAGGTTTAAAAAGCTTTCAGGTAACCTTAGGGTTAAATTATACCGCCACTTTTTCGGCGTTATTTTCGGACTTTTTATTTTTGGAACCCCTGTCATTTAAAAACGACTGGACCAGCAACAGGCCTACTCCAATCATGATAGAAACATCGGCCACATTGAACACCCCTGTTTTAAACCAGGGATATTTGATGAGCATAAAATCGGTTACACTTCCATAAACCCAACGATCGTAAAGGTTACCCATACCACCGGCCAATACCAGGATAATGCCCAATACGGTTAGTTTATTCAGGTTGGTTTTTATAATGATGTAAGTAAGTCCAAATAACAGCACAGCCGCCGGCATCAACGTAAGCAGCATAAACCGCCAGGGATTACCCAGCGAATCTCCCAGGCTTAAAAAGGCGCCTGTATTTTCGACCCGGGTAATGAGGTAATGGAGATTATTTTTGAAAGGCAGTATCTCTTCGTAATAACGGAAATTATGGCGTATATAGTTTTTAGTGATCCTGTCTAAACCAATATCAGCAACCAGGATCAATAGTATTACCAGGCCCCTCAAAACCCCTTTCTTGTTCATTAATGTAGTTTGTATGTGTATATGGTTATAACGTGGCTGGTATGGTTAAATTATTCGGGCTTATTGCTTCGGCATTGGATATTGGCCCATAAAACCTTTGTCGTGTTTAGTTTGCTCCCAGTTATTGGTATAGGCTGCCAGCCAGTAATCATACTTTTCAAAATCAAATTCCAGGGAGGTGTATGGTTTTAAAAAAGTAGCGTCGACAGGTTCCAGCTGATAGGTATCAAATATGGGATCATCGGCATCGGCCTCAAAATAATTTTGCAGGATAGACAGCTCAATAGGCGCAAGCTCAGCTTCGCCTGCTAAGGATTCGTCGGCCTTATTAAAGTACTGTATTTCCCGTTTTAACCATTCCGGCTGTTTGTTCTTTCCCATCTATACCAATTAAAAAGAGCCACCTGTTTTTAGGCAGATGGCTCTTTGATGAGTTAAATTATTTTTTGTAGAATTTGAAATTCTTACCGATGAATTTTGCATTGCTGCCTAATTCTTCTTCGATGCGTAATAACTGGTTGTATTTCGCGATCCTGTCTGAACGTGAAGCCGAACCGGTTTTGATCTGACCGCAATTTAAAGCTACAGCAAGATCGGCAATGGTTGCATCCTCAGTTTCGCCAGAGCGGTGACTCATTACAGAAGTATAGCCATTGGTTTGAGCTAAACTTACCGCGTTGATAGTTTCGGTCAATGAACCTATCTGGTTTACTTTTACCAGGATAGAGTTAGCGATACCTTCGGTAATACCTTTTTGTAAACGGGTGGTGTTGGTTACAAATAAATCGTCGCCTACTAATTGTACTTTAGCGCCCAATTTTTCGGTTAATAATTTCCAGCCAGCCCAATCGTCCTCGTGCATACCATCTTCAATGGATATTACAGGATATTTAGAGGCCAATTCGGCCAAATATTCTACCTGCTCGGCGCTGGTGCGGATGGCACCTTTTTCGCCTTCAAATTTGGTGTAATCGTACTTACCATCTTTGTAAAACTCAGATGCGGCACAGTCAAACGCAAGGAAAATGTCTTCACCGGCTTTGTAACCCGCTTTTTCAATAGCTTTTAAAACGGTTTCAACAGCATCTTCGGTACTATCAAAGGTTGGTGCGAAACCACCCTCGTCACCTACAGCGGTAGAAAGACCACGGTCATGCAGGATCTTTTTCAGATTATGAAATACCTCGGTACCCCAGCGTAATGCTTCGGAAAAAGATGGCGCGCCAACCGGCATGATCATAAATTCCTGGAACGCGATAGGCGCATCAGAGTGAGAACCACCATTGATGATGTTCATCATTGGGATAGGTAAAGTATTAGCGTTTACCCCGCCGATATAACGGTATAAAGGCTGACGGCTTTCCTGAGCTGCGGCTTTAGCAACGGCTAAAGAAACACCTAAAATAGCGTTGGCGCCAAGCTTGCCTTTGTTTTCGGTACCATCGATCTCGATCATGATGGCATCGATAGCGTTTTGTTCAAAAACATCAATACCTTTCAATTCTGGTGCAATGATGTCATTTACGTTGGCAACGGCTTTTAAAACACCTTTGCCCATGTATTTTGATTTATCGTTATCGCGAAGTTCAACAGCTTCGTGGGCACCGGTTGATGCACCTGAAGGTACAGCAGCACGACCTAAAGCGCCGTTCTCGGTTAAAACTTCTACCTCCACAGTGGGGTTACCGCGCGAATCTAAGATTTGGCGGGCGTGTACGTCAATTATTAAGCTCATAGTTTATTGTCAGATATTTGTAATTTGTAAACCGCGCTAAGTTAAGCAAATTCAGGAAATCGCAAAAAAGAGTTCAGATATTAGAATCAAGCTTTGGGGAATAAAGATCAGGGAGCCAGGATTATTTGTATTGTCCTTACTCTTTGATCCCTAAGTCCTTGCTCCTGTTAATCGGTTGTTGTAGGTACGTGCTCTTGCTGACCGGCCCCTTTGCGACTGATACGATACATCAGCATCAGCATAATATTATTTTTACCGCTGCTTTGTGTAGCCGTATAATTACGCTGATTGATCCAGCCGGCTTGTGCTATCCATTTTTTATCAAACTGATAACCCAATGCCGCAGATATCCGGTTGCGTTCAAAATTGGGCGCCTTATTATTAAAAAATACCTCGTCAAAAACCGATAGGAACCATGTTTTAGCTACGATCTTGGTATTATTCAATGGAATAAACATATTTAGCCTGTACCGGAAACGGTTACGGTAATCGCCATTAACCCAGCGCTGTTCTATACGGTAACGGTGTTCAAATTTAAGGCGGTATAGGAATTGGTTAACGGTCATTTGCTCCCACAACCTAAATTCATTAGTGTTGGGGCCGCTGCCCAAATCGGCATAGTCATAAGTATGATAGGTGCCTGTACCCAGTAAAGCGGTAAAATCTTTGTTGATATCATAGCTTACACCAGCTTTAGCCTCATAATATTGAAACTGGCTGAATGGCCCATTGGTACGTATCTGCAATTCAGAGTAGCCACCCCATTTATGGCTGCTGTCGCCGGGAAGTACTACTGTGGCAATTCCCCATGTCCCAACTTTAGAGTCCTGGGCGTGAGCACGAAATAAGCATGCTGTTAACAGTACAAAAATTACAATTATAATAATAGGGATCTTCAACATCTTACGCAGGTTTTATACCGCAAAGATATTTCCGCAATGTTATCTAAATGTTAATTTTAAGATAGTTAATGTTATGATAATGTTAAGCAATATCTTTTACCGCTCCCGAATCTTCATTTGCGCGGGTAGGTCTTGTTTAGCTCCATCTGCCGTTAAAGGGTATCCAAATAAATGACGTTCTTTGATCATCGCAGCTACCTCGGCCGGAACATATTCTTCCCATCCTGCTGCCCCCTGCTTAATGAGCTGTAATACGTTATCTGTCTCCACGTTCAGGTTATTTTCATTAAAGTGCCTGATATCTTCAATTTTATTATTAGCTATCAGGTATCTGAACAGGTCGATGAGGTGTGAAGGCAGCGAGAATTTCAGGCAATTCCAGATCACGCCATCGCGTAAAGTAGGATAGATAAATAGCTTTACTTTACGGCTAAATAAAGTGGCGAACGACTCGAGGATACCACCCGGCAGATCCTGGTAATGTTCTTCCGAAAAAATGTATTCCAGGTTTGGATAACCTAATACCACGCCCATTTTTAGCTTGGTGATCTTGGATAAGTAAGCTACCAGCTTATAATATTCATGAAAGTTAGAGATCAGTACCGTTTGCCCCAGTGAGCAAAGAATATCTACGCGGTCAAGAAAATCCTTTTCATCAATCTCGGCATCAAGATCGGCGTCCCTTTCCTTTAACGACTGCAGGGTAAGTTCGGTAACAACAATTACGTTGCTCTTATCCACATCGGGTTCCTGCAGAAATTGCTTAACACCCTGGGTTAGCATATCGAGGTGCACGTTGATAACCGGACGGAAACGACCGCGTACCACTACGGCATGTTTTTTATATAATGCCTCTGTTGGCTGCAGGTTTTTACCATCGGGACTAAATACAGCAGCATCCGAAAATCCAAATTTAACCAGGTGAAGACTCATCAAGCGGTTATCTACTTTCTGGAAATCAGGTCCCTCAAAGCTGATCATATCAATCTGGATACGATCTCTTGAAAGGTTATCTATCAGCGAAAGCAAAAACACCGGAGCTATTTCATGATAATAGAAACAAGCATAAATCAGATTGACGCCCAATATACCAGCGGCCTGCTGCTGCAGAATGTTATCGTTATCCAATAGCTTTACGTGGATCACCACATCATTAAACCCGCCATTGGGCTCTGTTTGGAAGCGAACCCCCATCCAGCCATGCCCTTCGTTTGTTTTATGATAGTTGAGGGCCGAAAAGGTATCAGAAAAAGCAAAAAAGGTTGTAGTATCGCCACGCAATGCAGCCAAACGCTCAATCAGCAAACCATATTCATGGTCAAGCATAGATATCAGCCTCGACTCACTTACATAGCGACGTGTTTGCTGAACTCCATAAATAGCATCAGAAAAAATCATGTCATAAGCCGACATGGTTTTGGCGATTGTGCCTGACGAAGCACCGGCTTTAAAAAAATTGGCAGCTACCTCCTGCCCTGCACCAATCTCGGCAAATGAACCATAAATTGAGGGGTCGAGGTTAATGGCAAGCGCTTTTTGTTTTGTTCCAATATCCTTATTATGAACGATATTCATAAGCTACGATTATTTATAGTTTACTGCTGCCAGTATGATGATCTGAAATACAGCTCAAAAATACGATTTTTTAAAGAATACAGCGAAAAACTGATAAATAAAGCAAGAAACCGACCTACATTTTTCGGTTTTGGGATTTTACATTAAGGAAGGATTATCACTATGTTAACGAACACTCTTTTATTCCCATTTAAAGGTTTTAACAGCAACAGCGTATATAATCACAAACCATATTAATAATATAAACAGTTGGTGCGTTACGTCGCCTAAACCGGCACCTTCAAAAGCTACTTTACGCATGGCATTATTCAGGTGGGTTAATGGCAATGCATTACTGATCCCTTGCAGCCATTTAGGGAAAGCGGTAACCGAAAAGAATGTACCCGACAATAAAAATTGCGGCAAGGTTATGATATTAGATAATGGAGGCACCGTACTTTCGTTTTTGGCGATGCCTGATATGGTGAAGCCAAAACCCATAAAAATAATAAGCCCTATGGCCGAGAGCACCAGCATATTGAGCACCGTGATTATACCATGTATCAGGGTGAAACCAAACATATAGTGACCAACCAGAATAATAAACAGGGCGCCTAATAATGAGAACGTCATCCTGGCTAATGCCTCGCCTAATACAATGCTGTAGCGTTTAACCGGCGTAGCAAAAAAACGTTTGATCACCAGGGTTAAACGCAGGCTCAGAAATACGAATGCCGTACCAAAAACACCGCTGCTCAATAAGGAGAAACCTAATTGCCCCGGCAGTATAAAATCAATGTATTTATACTCACGGCCCTGAATGGTGGTTTCCCTGATCTCGGCTACCGGCGGGGTATTGATCTGCGCATTGTTATTGATATTGTAATATATATTGCTGAGTACCGACCTGAGGATATTCCCTTTTTCGGCAGAAGCTTTAGTGTATTCTACATTAACCGTAAACGGAGGCCTGGTATTGTTTTTTTGTATATTGATAATAGCGTCAATGCTCCCTTTTGAAAGGTTTTTATTCATTTCTTCCGTGGATTGATCCTTCACCAAGTGAACAACCTTTATATTTTTCAACGCCTGGTAAACCGGACTAATGGTATCACAATTTTTAGCCACACCAACATCAACCGTAACGCCGCCGCCGCCAATATTGGCAAACACAATAATAAATATCAAAGGGAAAGCCAACGTAAATACCACCGCCGAAGGACTGCGCAGTATTGACCTGAAACTGGCTTTAGCTATAGCCAGGGTTGCTTTTGTATTGCTGTAATTTTGGTTCATTAGTTCAATCGTTCATTGAGAATCATCGTTCGGTTATTTGTGTGGGGCGCCATTGAGTCATTTTTTTACTGCAAACTCAAAACTGATAACTGCTCCCACTTCTGGGGTTGGGGGATTATCCCTCTCGCCATTCTTTACCGGTGAGATTTATAAACACATCTTCCAGGTTGGCCAGCTTTACTTGTTTTTTGCGTTCAAATCCGGATGCTACCAACTGGTCGATAAAATGATCGGGAGTATCAATGCCGATGATATAACCACCATCAACAAAAGCCACTCTGTCACACAATACTTCAGCTTCATCCATATAATGGGTGGTAATCACAACGGTGGTGCCCTGATCACGGATCTCGCGGATCAAATCCCACAAATTACGGCGGGCCTGCGGATCGAGGCCGGTTGTTGGCTCGTCCAAAAAAATGATCCTTGGATTATTAATAAGCGTGGTAGCAATAGAAAATCGCTGCTTTTGCCCTCCCGACAGGTCTTTATATTTAGCTTTCGCCTTATCGGTCAACGCTACTTTCTCCAGCATTTCCATGGGGCTTTTATCGATTCCATATAAGCCCGAAAACAGCATGATCAGTTCCGATAGGTTCAAATTAGGATAATAACCCGCTGCCTGTAATTGTACACCGATACGCTTTTTGATGCTATCGGTATCTGTTTCAATATCAAAGCCATCAACAATAATGCGGCCCGATGTTTTTTCGCGCAGGGTTTCAATGATCTCGAGGGTAGTGGTTTTACCGGCACCGTTTGGGCCGAGCAAACCAAAAATTTCGCCCTCATATACTTCAAAACTAATGCCTTTTACGGCTGCAAAATCGCCATAGTTTTTTACCAGGTCATTTACAGTGATGATGGGTTGTTTTGTCATAGGGTAAAAATGCATTACTATAATGAAATAACCATGAGTTTTATTTATATCCCGAAAATTTTACAGCTTGGGTGATTATTGTACCCGGTACTGCTTAGGGCGTATTACTTTATCAGGTGACCAATGGAGTGCCACAATGCTTCGGCATGTTGGGCGGCTTTCATAACCAGGTGAATAATTTGTATGGCGAGTAGCGTTTTCATGATGTGATGATTTTATGGTTCAAATGTGCTAACAGAATATGTTTTTGAGTAGTGCTTTTAGGTAAAGGCGGCTAAACTTCCGGTAAACGGCGGAAAATTACCGATGAATGAACCTGCTTTAGCCGCTCAGTTGGCAAGCATCCCAGGTACTTTTTCTCAGGTAAATAAATTAGCCATCAGTTGTGTAAACAGGGGTGAATGTTCCTGTAGGTATACTATTAATGATATAATAGGAGTAGATAAAGTTTTCATAGCAATGTTGTTTTTCTTCAAAATTGCTGTGTGGAGGCTATAGTAACCAAAGCTTTTTGACCAGCTGCGGGAAAATTCCGGTGAACGGCAGAAAATTGCGGGTAGATATTTTCGCCGGTAAACAAAAAGCCGGCTAAGCCGGCTTCCTGATCCTTTAACAAGTTTTATTATTTACAGGTTTTATCGCAATTGCCCGAAGTTTTGCAAACCTTGCTGCAATAATCCATACAGGCATTTTTATCACAGGTTTTTGAACATTTTGTGCAATGGTTCATTTTGCTGTTGCAGCATGGTGTATTAGCGTTAGCGATTGATGTAGCGCCCAAAGATGATACCATCACTATGGCGATGAAAAGAAACTTTTTCATGATTTGAATTTTTTAAATTGTTTAATAATAGAAGTTTAACCTAAACGGATAAGGCAAAGGCAGACAGGAGCATATTATTAAACTTTTGGAGGGCGCCAGGACCACGATGAATAAGCAGACAAGCTCCCCGAAAGGTAAGGTGTAACTGATCGTTCCCTCAAAACCGGAACAATTGGATTTACAGTTACCTGTTCAACAAACAGAAAGCCGCAGGTATTGCAGGATAACATGGTGTTGCACATACCCTTTCCACAATCGTCTTTTTGCTGATGTTCGCAGGACTGGCTTCTGGTTGTTTTATGGCAGCATTTTTCAAGCATGCCGCTACCCTTTGCCCTTACTGTAAAAACAGAAACAAAGACCATACAAATAACCAAAAGGAGCGCTGTTGCTTTCACTATTTCAAAGAACGGTACTTTTTTAATTAAATTACAAACCCATTTATCAGGCAAGTGTCATATCAAAATATTGGTATCATGAACCTAAAGCCGTATCATTGAGTAATGAAACGCTTTTTCTCAAACCTCACCGTCCAGGTACTTATTGCTATCGCTTTGGGCATTGTAGTAGGATTGAATTTTAAACAATTCGGGCCAACGGCCGAGATGATCAGCAAAATGTTCATCAGCCTGATTACAATGTTGATTGCACCTATTATATTTTTCACTATTGTATTGGGCATAGCTGGCATGAGCGATATGAAAAAGGTTGGCCGGGTGGGCGGCAAAGCTTTACTCTATTTTGAGATCGTAACCACTTTCGCACTCATTATCGGGGTTACCGTGGCCAATATTCTCAAACCGGGCGCTGGCTTTGTTCGGCAAGGGCCTATTGATACCGGTAAGATCGGGGTGTACGAAAAGGCTGCTTCTGAAATGCATTGGGGCGATTTCTTTGCTCACATTATCCCATCCAATGCTTTTGAAGCCTTTGCCAAAGGCGATATTTTGCAGATCCTGTTTTTTGCAGTACTGTTTGGTTACGGCCTGAGTTTGATGGGCGAAAGCGGGCAGCCCGTAATACAGCTGTTTGATAAGCTGTCAAAAGTATTTTTCAATGTGATGAAAATTGTGATGAAGGTAGCCCCTATAGGCGCTTTTGGGGGTATGGCTTTTACCATCAGCAAGTATGGTTTAAAAACATTAAAACCATTGGCTTTGCTCATGGGTTCGGTTTACCTCACTATGTTCCTGTTTATTTTTGTGGTGCTTAACCTCATCTGCTACCTGTTTAAATTTAGCCTGTGGAAATACCTGAAACATATTAAAGAAGAGATCCTGATCGTGCTGGGAACGTCCTCCTCCGAATCGGCCCTACCGGGTATGATGAATAAGATGGAAACTTTCGGCTGTTCCAAATCGGTTGTTGGTTTAGTGATTCCTACGGGATATTCTTTTAACCTGGATGGCACTACCATATATCTTTCCATGTGTGTTATATTCCTGGCGCAGGTTTTCAATATCCCTTTATCCTTATTTCAGGAGCTCACCATTATCGGCATTCTGATGGTGACCTCTAAAGGTGCGGCAGGCGTAACCGGTAGTGGCTTTATAGTATTAACCAGTACGTTGACGGCCATCAAAGTGATCCCGGTTGAGGGAGTGGCAATACTGCTTGGAGTAGACAGATTTATGTCCGAAGCACGGGCCATCACCAACGTGATCGGCAATGGAGTAGCCACCATCGTAATAGCCAAGAGCGAGAAAGAGTTTACACCACAACCAGACAAAGATGACGATGATGACGGTACCGGCGATTTTATAAAAGGAGCGGCAAAGTTTTTAAGTACTTTCCGGGGATTTAATTAGAAGATATGATCTCTGAAACTTTTTAAACCCTAAATTTTAACACTTTTCTGCCCAAAAGCGGCCGAAAATCACTCAAAAAACATTCAAAAAACTTCATTTTAACAAATTACAGCCAGTTTTGAGCAGTTTTAAAAACTTTAAAAAGTATTAATTTTTGATAGTCATATATATTACATACCAAGTGGTCGGTTTATACCTTTTTTACCCTAAACTAAAACGGCCCGTTTCTCCGGATAAAGGAGAACGGGCCGTGGTGTTTTTAAAAGATACTAAATCTTGGAGCAATGTCAAACATCGACGACTCACCAAAAGCCCCCTCTTTAGGGGTCGGCGGGCTAATTACAAATCACTTTCAATTTCTTCGTCACATCGGGGTTCAAAGGCTCATTGGTTTGGGCCAGGCGCTGGGCGCCTACGTTGGCCGGGCAAGCTATGCCATTGGGGCCATCATATGTAAGTCCAGGTTTGGTATCGATCAGCCCTTTGGGCACATATATCTGTACGGTGGTTTGCGAATATCCATGCGGAATAAACCGGATATAATATCCATCGGGATGTAATGACCAGATGCCCGACGGAACTTCCGGATCGGGCTGGGGTGCCAGACCGGCAATCATGGCATATTTCTCCATTTCTTCGTACGATGCATTACCCGATGCCGCCAGCTGACGGATATTATTTTCGGCCTCAAAAACACTTTGCGCGGCGGGTGGCAGCTGATCTTTGGCTTTGGCCATTACACTGGCAGGCAGTACGCCCAGGGCGCCGCCTTCCAGCATCAGCAGTTCATTGGGTGATAACAGCCTGGTGGCGGTGAGCTTAATATCGGTACCAAAATCGGCAAATTTGGTGCGGGCAATTATCGCCCATAACAATATCTGAATGCTGTGCTGATTAACCTCCGGATGCGTTTCGGCATGTTTCAGTATCAGTATCACCACATCACGCTTAGGACCAAGCACGGGGGCAAGCATATAACCGTCGCCGCTGCTGGGGCCGCGTGTACCGGCGTGCAGGCAATAGCTTTTATTGGTCATTTCGTAAAAGCCGGCGCAAAGCTTATAAGCGCCTGTGGATGTTTTGGGTAAAAGATATAAGGGCTCGGGTGTTTGCCCTTCCATAAACGATGGCGGTTTTGAGCCCGTTTTGTTTACATCTTTAAAACTGGTGGTAATGGCCTGTGGTTGTTTCAGGATCTTGTTAAGACCACCTCCGGATGCCATTTCGGTGCCTTTATCCAGTAGTTTTTTTCCCAGGCCGCCAAATTGTGCCTGCGCGGCAGTGGTACAAAAAAAGCATGCTATAAGCAGGGTAGTAAGGTTTTTGTTTGTTTTTTTCATAGTGTTAAGGCGTAATGTGGGGCTAAATTAATTAAATGATAGCAAAAATGGGAACTATCCAATCCCGAAAACAAGCTCTTTCCGATAACCCGAAAGTCAACTTTATGTTAACAAACAAAATTATTACCGTATAAGCAGTTTGAGCGGCTAAAATTAATTTGACTTTATTGTCAATAACTTTAGCTTTGCCGTACTAAACGAAAAAAGCCAATGAGTGTTCTCGTAAATAAAAATTCTAAAGTTATTGTACAGGGTTTCACAGGTAAAGAAGGTACTTACCATGCGGAGCAAATGATTGCTTATGGTACCCAATTGGTTGGGGGTGTTACACCGGGTAAAGGCGGTCAGCAACATTTAGACAGACCGGTTTTTAATACTGTTAAAGACGCGGTTACTGTTACTGGTGCCGATGTATCTATCATTTTTGTACCTCCGGCTTTTGGTGCGGATGCCATTATGGAAGCTGCCGAAGCTGGTATTAAAGTTATTGTTTGTATCACCGAAGGTATCCCTACAAAGGATATGATCGAGGTAAAAGAATATTTAAGCGATAAGGATTCACGCCTTATTGGTCCTAACTGCCCGGGCATCATTACTGCCGACGAAAGCAAAATTGGTATTATGCCTGGATTTATCTTCAAAAAAGGTAACGTAGGTGTAGTTTCTAAATCAGGTACCTTAACTTACGAAGCCGTTGACCAGGTGGTTAAAGCCGGTTTAGGTATCACTACCGCTATTGGTATTGGTGGAGACCCGATCATTGGTACACCAACCAAAGAGGCTGTTGAGTTATTGATGAATGATCCTGATACGCACGGTATCATCATGATTGGTGAAATTGGTGGCGGCATGGAAGCCGAAGCTGCCCGCTGGATCAAAGCAAACGGTACAAAACCAGTAGTAGGTTTCATCGCGGGCCAAACAGCGCCTCCGGGTCGCCGTATGGGTCATGCCGGTGCAATTGTTGGTGGGGCCGATGATACTGCTGCCGCTAAAATGAAAATTATGGCCGAATGCGGTATCCGCGTAGTGGCATCACCCGCCGAAATTGGCGCTGCCATGGCAGAGGAACTGGCTAAATTATAACCCCCCAGCCCCCTAAAGGGGGAGCTTGGAAAATCATATTTAAAAATCCCGGTCAAGGTTTGGCCGGGATTTTTTTTGTGGGTGGTGATTTTGTCTGAACCATGATTTTGTTGGATTTTAGGATTACCGCGATTACAAAACTAATCAGCAGTCCTAACCCACACGTCATTGCGAGGCACGAAGCAAGAGCCCCCTCTAAATCTCCCCCAAAGGAGGAGACTTTAAAAATGCTTTAAAGCCCTCTCCTTTGGAGAGGGTTGGGTGAGGCTCTTGCTTCGTACCTCGCAATGACGCGCGGAGAGAAAAAGGCTCCTCATCCTCTTCCTGCCGCAGATAGGGTGATCCAGCGAAGCGCAGATCGGCGAGTCCACTCACATTTACTATTTGTTTTTCTTATTTTTACTTTATGGATGATAAAGGAATGGCCGCGCTTTGCGATGCCCACGCGGTTGATTTGAAGCTTAAAGGTTTTAAGGTATACGAAATTGAAACCGGCGCAAGCCATGTGCCGGCTTACCGGCGTAAGGATTTTTATAAAGTATGTATCCTGAATGCAAAAAGCATCATACATTATGCCGACAAGAGCATTAACCTGGATGGCTCCACTTTATTCTTTGCCAATCCACACATACCTTACGCCGCCGAACTTTTATCCGAAAAACAAACCGGATACGCCTGTCTATTTACAGAAACATTCCTAAAAGCCAATGAGCGTTCGCAAAGCCTGCAGGAATCACCCTTGTTTAAGATCGGTGGTAACCCTGCATTTTCATTAAATACGGAGCAGGCCGCATTTGTTAATACCATCTTTAAAAAGATGCTGGAGGAGCAAAGTACCGATTACCTGTACAAGAATGACCTGATCCGCAATCACATCAATCTGCTTATCCACGAGGCGATGAAAATGCAACCTGCCGATAACTTTATCAAGCATAAAAACGCGTCGTCGCGAATCACTTCCTTATTCCTGGAACTCCTGGAAAGACAATTCCCGATAGAAAGCGCCGACCGGCCGCTCAAGTTAAAAACAGCGCAGGACTTCGCCCAAAACCTGTCGGTACATGTTAACCACCTCAATCGTTCGGTAAGGGAAATTACAGGTAAACCCACCACCGCGCACATTGCCGACCGCATCATCAGCGAAGCAAAAGCGCTCCTGCAACATACCGACTGGAGTACTGCCGAAATTGCCTATGCTTTAGGGTTTGAATATCCCACCTATTTTAACAATTACTTTAAAAGAATTACCGGCACTATCCCCAAATCTTTAAGGACTAAAGCTGTTTGATTTTCTTACTCTTCTGTTTGATATTCATTAACCGAGGCCTGTTTGCTGGCGATATCTTTGTGCTATCTAAAACACTATGGATAAATTAGTGTAATAATTAAGTATATCAAACAGATCATTTTATGGAAATTAAATGCAGCGGCTCACAACCATCGGGTAAAGGTCCCGCAGAATATTTTACCGGAACGGTACGTATCGATCCGCTTTTTAATCCGCCAGACCCGGCGCGTGTGGCCATGGCGCTGGTTACGTTTGAGCCGGGTGCTCGTACGGCATGGCATACCCATCCGCTGGGGCAAACCCTTATTATTACCGCCGGCAGCGGCTGGGTACAGCGCGAGGGCGGACCAATAGAAAACGTTCACCCCGGAGATGTAGTTTGGTTTGCCCCGGCTGAAAAACACTGGCATGGCGCTACAACCACTACAGCGCTGAGCCATATAGCCATCCAGGAAAAACACAATGGTTCGCCGGTTGACTGGATGGAGCAGGTTACGGACGAGCAATACAATAATCAATAAAGGCAAAAAGATGAAACCTGTTATTTCAAAACCCCGTCACGCAATAATGGTTATGATCCTGGTGTTAACGCTATTTTCACTGAGTAATGCTGCTGCGCAGGATAAAAACCAGGTAGTGCGGATAGCCAAACTACAGATAGATCCGGCACAGCTGGAAAACTACAAAACCGCCTTAAAAGAACATGCCGAAACCGCTGTGCGTGTAGAGCCTGGGGTGATAACTTTATATGCTGTGGCCGAGAAAAATAATCCTACGCACATCACGGTTTTTGAAATATATGCCAATGCCGAAGCATACCAGGCGCATTTGCAAACAGCACATTTTAAAAAATACAAGAGTACGACAAAGGATATGGTCAAGTCGCTCGAATTGGTTGATGTTGAGCCGATCGCTTTGGAAACGAAAATGAAGCAGTAGCATCTAAAAAAGGGCACTGTCAAGCTACAAGGTTAAAGTCAAGGCGCTGAACAGACTCACCCGGTCTACGCTGCGCTGGACCACCTTCTCTACGGCTTCGCCGCAAAGAGGGTAAAGAAAAAAGAAAGCCCCCTCTATGCGCGAAGCGGAGAGAGGGGTGACTAGCGAAGCGATGTCGGGGTGAGTCGATTGCCACCATGTTTCGATGACACTCAGCACGCCCCCGTTCGGACATAGTAATTAAAAATTCTACAAAATGGAAAAACGAAAATTAGGTAATAGCGGTCTTGAAGTTTCCGCACTGGGACTGGGCTGCATGGGTTTGAGCTTTGGCTATGGCCCGGCCACAAACATACCGGATGCCATTAAACTCATCCGTACCGCCTTTGAAAGTGGTGTTACCTTTTTTGACAGCGCCGAAGCTTACGGCCCTTTTAAAAATGAAGAATTATTAGGCGAAGCACTGGCTCCATTCCGGGATGAGGTGGTGATCGCCACCAAGTTTGGCTTTAAGAACGGAAACGTTCAGGAAGGTGTGGACAGTCATCCGGAAAACATCAGGCAGGTAACTGAAGCCTCGCTTAAACGATTAAAAACCGATCGTATCGATCTGCTGTACCAACACCGTGTAGACCCCAATGTACCTATGGAAGATGTGGCCGGTACCGTAAAAGAACTTATTGCCGAAGGCAAAGTAAAACACTTCGGCATGTCTGAAGCCGGTGTACAAAACATTCGCCGGGCGCACGCAGTACAGCCGGTTGCCGCCCTGCAAAGCGAATACTCGTTATGGTGGCGCGAGCCAGAGCAGGAAATTCTACCTGCATTGAAAGAACTGGGTATTGGCTTTGTACCCTTCAGTCCGCTGGGTAAAGGTTTTTTGACCGGAGCTATTAATGAGAATACCACGTTTGACAGTACCGACTTCCGCAATATTGTGCCGCGCTTTACGCCCGAAGCCCGCAAAGCTAACCAGGCACTGGTTGATCTGCTGGGTAAGATAGCCGCTCAAAAGCAAGCTACACCCGCCCAGATAGCGCTGGCCTGGCTGCTGGCCCAAAAGCCATGGATTGTACCGATACCGGGAACCACCAAACTGCATCGCCTGCAAGAAAACCTTGAGGCTGTTCAAATAACGCTTACTGTAGAAGACCTGCACGAAATTGAAGAAGCCGCCGCTCATATTACTATTGAGGGGGAACGCTATCCGAAGCACCTTCAACAACGGGTTGACCGCTGATTTGATTTGAACGCTGGCGAAGACTCACCCCAACATTGCTTCGCTTGTTGACCCTCTCTCCGGCTATGCCGGAAAGAGGGTTGGGAAAATACCTATTTTGTCAAGGAACGGAGTAAAGCATCTGTTGTATGACAGGCATATTGAAGAAGATCCTTCGCTGCGCTACCCATGACGTGTTTAGTAAATTGAGTAAAGACTTACGAAGTTTTTGAAACTTCGTAAGTCTGGCATCAGCGCAGGATCCGTCATTTCATCTTCAGAATCCAGCGGATTTTACAACTCAGGATGACAACTTTTATATCACTGCATCCTCATCTGCACATTTGAAATCTGCACATCTGCACGTCCGAAACACCCATGTCAAATCAGTGTAAACAAGCCCGTAGCAGGCAATCCATCCCGGTAAAATTCCGTATCTTTAAGTAACTAAAGAAGGTTTGAGAAATCACTAATTCAGTAATTCACTAAATCAATAATTAATGATGTATAATCAGTTAACACCCGATGAAGAATGGGTGATATTGCATAAAGGAACCGAAAGACCATTTACCGGGGCTTTGCTCGATAATAAGGCCGAGGGCCTGTATGTTTGCAAACGCTGCGATACGCCGCTGTATACTTCCGAATCAAAATTTGAATCACACTGCGGCTGGCCAAGTTTTGACGATGAGATCCCCGGCGCGGTGAAAAGGGTACCGGATGCCGATGGACGCCGTGTAGAAATTGTATGCGCTAATTGCGGCGCTCATTTGGGCCATGTGTTTGAGGGGGAATACCTTACACCAAAAAATGTGCGCCATTGCGTTAATTCGGTATCGATGAAATTTGTATCGGCTGACGACATAAAAAAATAATTAAAACTTTTAGGAATATCCCGGCGTGTGATCAACCTGTTGGGATATTTCGTTTTCCACAATTGCAAAATAAGCCTGTTTTTCCGATCAATTTCAAAGTTGTAATTGGTGCTTAGCAAAGCCGTTATACAATTCGCAATAATTGTCGGTGTTAAGTCAACTAATTCTCAATGTTAAATTATCGTTTTTTGCAAATATTTTCCGGGCAAATTTAACCTGCATTTTTTAACCGACTGTAATCAAGTTCATTAATTTTTTCTTTTATCAGATAAGGGCATTAAAGTGTTAATAACTCGGGGGTTTGTGTAAAACTATCATTAAAAACTTGGGGTTTCAAACATTAACTTTGTTGAACAAGGTTCGCAAAAAGTATTCAAAAGACAGCCGGATGTATTCCCCATCCAAAATAAAAGAACTTAGCTGTCAGTACGTTACATAATAAAACCTGTGATTGGTCAGGCCAAACGCAAATATCCAAACGCCCTAATTGAAAAACTGGGGTGGCTTTCGTGTCTGATTGCTTGAAGTAATAAAAAGGAACAATAAAAAAGGTATCATATGAAACAGGAAGATGAAATATTACTCAAAGAAAACAAGGACAGGTTTGTAATTCTGCCGATTAAATATCCTGCTATTTGGGAAATGTATAAAAAGGCCGAAGCCAGTTTCTGGACGGCCGAGGAGATCGACCTTTCGGACGATATGAAACATTGGGAAAACCTGAATGAAGGCGAGAAACATTTCATCTCACACATCCTGGCCTTTTTTGCGGCGAGCGATGGTATCGTGAATGAAAACCTGGCCGTAAACTTTATGAGCGAGGTGCAATTGCCCGAAGCCCGTTGTTTTTATGGTTTCCAGATCATGATGGAGAACATCCACTCCGAAACCTATGCCCTGCTTATTGATACTTATATAAAAGATCCGGCTGAAAAAGACCGCCTTTTCCATGCCATTGATACCGTACCATGCGTGGGCAAAAAAGCAGAGTGGGCATTACGCTGGATAAACAACGGCAACTTTGCCGAGCGCCTGGTAGCATTTGCTGCCGTAGAAGGCATTTTCTTTTCGGGTAGCTTCTGCTCTATATTCTGGCTTAAAAAACGCGGCCTGATGCCTGGGCTTACCTTCAGCAATGAACTAATATCGCGCGATGAAGGTTCGCATTGCGAGTTTGCCTGCTTATTATACAAAATGCTGAACACCCGCCTAAGCGCAGATGCTGTAACCAAGATCATTACCGACGCGGTAGAGATAGAAAAAGAATTTGTGACCGATGCCCTGCCGGTGAACCTGATTGGCATGAACGCCAAAATGATGAGCCAGTATATTGAATTTGTGGCCGACAGATGGTTGGGCGAACTGGGTTACGAAAAACATTATGGCGCAACTAACCCATTCGATTTCATGGAAATGATATCCTTACAAGGCAAAACCAACTTCTTTGAAAAACGCGTAGGCGACTATCAAAAAAGCGGCGTAATGAACAATGCCGAAAGCAAGGCGTTTTCGTTGGACGAGGACTTTTAGAGGCAGTATCAAGTAGTTAGTATCAAGTATCACGACAAGAATACCAGCAAGTTGAAAATCATGATACTTGATACTAACTACTTGATACCAATAACCACTATATACTAAAATTAATTAACACACTATATACACAAGTTGGTATAGGGCTTGCTACCTGATATCAGCTTCTAAATACTCGAAAACATGCTTGTAGTAAAAAGAGACGGTAGAAAAGAGTCGGTAAAATTCGACAAGATCACAGCACGTATAGAAAAACTGTGCTATGGGTTTAACCTGGTTGACCCCATTGATGTGGCCAAAAAAGTAATTGAAGGTTTGTTTGACGGGGTTACTACGTCTGAGCTGGATAACCTTGCTGCAGAAACGGCAGCATCGTTAACCACCAAACACCCTGATTATGCTTTGCTGGCATCGCGTATAGCGGTATCCAACCTGCATAAAAACACCATCAAGTCGTTCTCTGAAACCATGCGTTTACTGCATGAATATATCGATCCCAAAACCGGTAAGGACGCGTCACTTATAGCTGATGATGTTTGGGAAGTAATTGAAGCCAACGCTGAACTGCTTGACAGCACCATCATTTATGACCGCGACTTTGGTTTTGATTACTTCGGTTTTAAAACCCTGGAGAAATCATACCTGTTAAAAATCAACGGTAAAATAGCCGAGCGTCCGCAGCACCTGTTTATGCGTGTTTCGGTTGGTATCCACAAAGCTGATATTGAAAGCGCTATTAAAACCTACCATTTAATGAGCGAGCGCTGGTTTACCCACGCTACTCCTACGCTGTTCAACGCGGGTACACCAAAACCGCAAATGTCGTCATGCTTCTTGTTAACCATGAAAGATGACAGCATTGACGGTATATATGATACTTTAAAACAAACGGCCAAAATTTCGCAAAGCGCCGGTGGTATCGGTTTAAGCATCCACAATGTAAGGGCTACAGGCTCCTACATCAGCGGCACCAACGGTACCAGCAATGGTATCATCCCTATGCTGCGTGTATTTAACGATACTGCCCGTTATGTTGATCAGGGTGGTGGCAAACGTAAAGGCGCCTTCGCTATTTATCTGGAGCCTTGGCATGCCGATATATTTGAATTTCTTGACCTGCGTAAAAACCACGGTAAGGAAGAGATGCGTGCCCGCGACTTGTTCTATGCCCTTTGGGTATCTGACCTGTTTATGCAGCGTGTAGAAGCCAACGAAGACTGGAGCTTATTCTGCCCGCACGAAGCACCAGGCTTAGCCGATTGCTTTGGTGACGAGTTTGTTGCTCTTTACACTCAATACGAAAAAGAAGGCCGTGCCCGTAAAGTGATCAAAGCACAGGAATTGTGGTTTGCCGTATTGGATGCCCAGGTTGAAACCGGTACACCTTACTTATTATACAAGGATGCCGCCAACTCAAAATCGAACCAGCAAAATTTAGGTACTATCAAAAGCTCAAACTTGTGTACCGAAATTATGGAATATACCGATGCCAATGAGATAGCCGTTTGTAACCTGGCTTCATTAGCATTGCCACGTTATATTATCAATGGCGAGTTTGATCATCAAAAACTGTACGAAGTAACTTACCAGGCTACTTTGAACCTGAACCGTATTATTGACGGTAACTACTACCCTGTTGCCGAAGCAGAATACTCAAACCTGCGTCACCGCCCTATTGGTTTAGGTGTACAGGGTTTGGCTGATACCTTTATACAACTACGCATGCCGTTTGAAAGCGACGAAGCCAAACAGTTGAACAAAGAGATCTTTGAAACTATTTACTTCGCGGCTATGACGGCTTCAAAAGACCTGGCCATTGCCGAAGGTCCGTATGAAACTTTCAAGGGTTCACCACTGTCAAAAGGTAAATTCCAGTTTGACCTGTGGAACGTAGAACCTGCCAGTACCCGTTGGGATTGGAAAACCCTGCGCAAGGATGTGATGAAAAATGGTGTACGTAACTCTTTATTAGTTGCGCCAATGCCAACCGCGTCAACCTCACAAATATTAGGTAACAACGAGTGCTTTGAGCCATATACCTCAAACATTTACACCCGTCGTGTATTAAGTGGTGAGTTTATTGTAGTGAACAAATACCTGCTGCGCGACCTGGTTAACCTTGGTTTATGGAGCCCGGCAATGAAAGATAAGATCATCAGCGCCAACGGATCTATCCAGGACATTGCCGAAATACCTGCCGATATCAAAGAACTGTACAAAACCGTTTGGGAGATCAAGATGCGTAATATCATTGATATGGCTGCCGACAGGGGTGCTTATGTTTGCCAGTCGCAATCATTAAACCTGTTCATCAACTCGCCAAACGCGTCGAAATTAACTTCAATGCACTTCTACGCATGGAAAAAAGGTTTAAAAACCGGTATGTACTACCTGCGTACACAAGCTGCATCACAAGCGGTTAAATTCACCGTTGAAAACCAGGGCGGTTCAAACATGGAGCCTGTAATACCAGAAGTGGTTGAACAACTGGCCGACAATGTACCAGAAGGCCCAAGCTGCTCAATGGAAGAAGGTTGTGTAACCTGCTCTGCATAAGTTTAGTTTAGTCCGGAAGTCCGCATAAGTCAGGAAGTCCGAAAGATAAAAAAGACCGGGAGTGATGGCTTCCGGTCTTTTACATTATAATGATCAGCCGGATTTTTATATCTTGTATAACTTACTGACCTTTGCTTAATACTTCCGGACTTACGCGGACTTCCCGACTATGGACTCCAAAAAACAAATGACCAAACACGAGATCATCCGTTGTGAACGCTGCGGGGCCCCTTTTGAATGTAAAGCCAACTCATTCAGCAAATGCCAGTGCAGTACCGTGCAGCTCAGCCTCAACGAAGTACAGTACGTAAGCGAACTATATGACGGATGCCTGTGTGCCAGCTGCCTGCTCATCATTCAGCAGGAATATAGGGTGAGTATGGGTCTGATATAGCGCTATTTTTCCGGATCGATTGCTATTGAAATAAATCCTGACTTAAGGGTCAGCTGTTAAAGCTATTTGTTCTCTTTAATAAAAAGAGGCGAATTGTATGTAGAAAACTACAGAAAAGCAGCCTGAAAAACCCTTTTTAATAAAAATTGGAATTGTAATAAACCTGGAATACCTTTGTTGAAGTGCAATAATTTAACCATAACAAGAAACCCAATCCATGACGCTTGAGTGCATTAATCCCAAAGATCTCCCAACTCCACAAACATACACCCAGGTCGTCGTTGCAACGGGAAGCAAGATGGTATTCGTCTCGGGTCAGGAACCCGAAGACATAAATGGCAAGCTCGTTGGGCCCGGTGATCTTGGTACTCAGGCGCGCCAGGTGTTTGACAATCTCGGCCGGGCACTTGCTGCTGCCGGTGCACAACCTGCACAGGTCACCAGGATCACAATCTACGTCGTCAATTACAAACGCGACGAATGCTTGCCGATTATTGAAAAGGCCCGGATAGCGCTGTTTGGAGATCACAAACCAGCAGATGTGGTGCTCGGCGTAGCAGCGCTGTCCCCTGGCTACCTGATCGAAGTTGACGCCATCGCGATCATTGATTGACCAAAACATCGGGAGCTGCACAAGTTCGCATACGCCTTTCATATGCTGATCAAAAAACTGATTTGAAATTCTCCCAAAAAGTTAAGGTGAATTAACGCTCTTCATTTAAGCAGCCTACATTATCGCCCCCATTAATCCTTTTCATTTTTATCCAGTCATATAGTTATACATCTTTAATAAGATGCACAAAACTTTAAATGTGATCGTCATGAAAAAGAGATTCTTTGCATATATGTTAGCATTAACAGCGATAGTATCAGTAACCTCGGGTTGCGTAGTACGTGAAGGAGGATATGGATATCATCACAGATATCATAATGGCTATTATAACCATTACCGTGGTTATTAATTGAGTAGTGTTTGAGTGAGTTAGTTTTGATAAATGATGAAAGAGCGGTGCGTGAGTGTTCCGCTCTTTTTTTGTTACTACCTGTTGATTGCATATGTCATATCAATACCATTCCTTTCCAACCGTGAACCCTTACCTGTTAATCCTTTTCAATTTAATCCAGTCAAACCTATACAAAGCCTGTTAGTTAGACGGCCACATTAATAGTTATCACCATGAAAAAGAATTTGTTTGCATATATGCTGTTACTAACAGCGATAGTATCAGTAACCTCGGGTTGTATGGTACGTGAAGGATACGGAAACCGCAGGTACCATCATGACAGGTACCACAATAACGGTTATAATAATGGTTATAACCGTGGAGATCATTACCATGACAGCACACATGGTTATTAATAAAAAGTGCTAATTGAGTTAGTTTTGATAAATGATGAAAGAGCGGTGCGTGAGTGTTACCGCTCTTTTTTTGTTCCTGATTACTGCTGCAAAACCGTAATACCATCCATATTTTGCATGCGTGCCACAATACCCCAGCCATAAAAATAGTTGGATACCCCAATGATCAATTCATTATCGCCGGCTTTAAGCGGGACATCAAAGGCGGAATTGGCAATATCTAACCGGCCATCGGGATATTTACGAATGGGTTGCGGGTACTGGTTTTTATCTACATAAAGCAATCCACGGTTAATAAACACATACACTTCGTCGCTAAAACCCAATTGAATTCTGGCAATTTGTTCTTTGCTGGAGTGTATGGTGGTTTTAAGCCATACATACCTGTTTTTATCCTGCACGCCGCCATAGCGGTTCTCCACCCCACCAAACACGCGCGTAAGGTTGATCAGTCCCCTCCGTTCGGCCAGTATAGGTTTCCATTTAGTGGTATCTGTTGGCAGATCTTTAATAATGAGCTCCCGCCCGTTTTCCAGGAATTGAGGGACCGATACATCCCAGCGGCGGATATAATTGATATCATGATTAGTCAAGTCGACACCTTCCTCAGGTGACAATCCTTCCGTTTCATTAGGTTTCATGGTGAGATTGGCAAAATAAGCAGGCCCGTCGAAGGCGATAGTTCCGGCATGGCTTTCCCCTTCCAGGCGCGGAATTTGCAGTACCGGGCGTTCCATATTATTCAGGTACACCTTCATCTGCGGGCCCGATATTACCAGTTTAAAATGGTTCCAGTCGTTGTTATGGATAGGTGCGGATGCCTGGAACTGACCATATATATCCCACATATTGATGCCATGTAGTATTGGGGCGTACTGGATACCATCATTACGCTGCTGGCTTTCATCGGGCCGGGTACGCAAATAAACAATTTCGCTTTCGCCGGGACTTTGCTGCCTGAAATATACGCTCATGAACGATGGTCGGCTGCCATCAACAGGCTGCGTATCAAATTCAATAGTACCATTGGTAAAACTAAAATCTTTTAATATCACCTGGTTGCTACCGTTTTTACCCCGCACTATTTTCATAGCTTTTACATTTTTGTAGGTTAAAAATTCCGCGTGCTGTTTAGTAGTATCCCAACGGCTTGCTTCAAAGGGAATGGATATGGCTTTGCCCTTGCCGTTTTTTACCTGAGCCATACCCGCGGTAGTAAGCAGAAACAGGCATAGCATACTTGTAATTAATGGTTTAATTTTGTGTTGGTTAAGTTTATTTTTCATCTTTATGAATATTTTAGCTAAAGGTGAAATTGTATCGGCGTAAACCCATATTCAAGTACATTCAATCACGTTCACGGTCATAAACCATGCAGGAAGAGGCCCCATATATCAATACCTGGTGCAAAACGGTCGAGAGATCGCTGGATTGGGGCGAAAGCTCGTCATGGAACGATCATGATTTTGAAAAACTGGGCGAGCTTATATTTCAGAAAACCGGTACCCTGCTAAGTATCACTACCCTCAAGCGCATCTGGGGACGGGTTAAATACAACAGCTCGCCCACCATAGCTACATTAAATACCATGGCGCGCTTTGCCGGAGCTGAAGATTGGCGTATCTATAAAAAAAATACAACAGCTGAAAAAAAGATCTGCACCCCGCCGGTATCCCAAACAGGCATTAAACAAAAAGGCTATATTATTGTGTCAATGGGCATGGCATTGGTTGTTGTGGTATTAGGCATATTGGCCGCCCGCAATTTAGCTCCGCCAAAAGTTGTAAAACCCAACCTTAACGGGCCGGTTAAATTTTCCAGCCGGAAAGTGACCGATGGTCTGCCTAATTCTGTAGTTTTTGATTATGACGCATCGGCCCTAAACATTGATAGCGTAACCCTGCAGCAAACCTGGGATCCATCGCGGGTAGAAAGACTGGCTACCAGCGGCCGGCAGCATACCTCTATCTATTATTATCCGGGCTATTTTACAGCAAAACTGATTGCCAACGGCCGGATAAAAAAAGAGAACCCGGTATTTATTAAAACACGCGGATGGACAGGCATCATCGGCAGAAATAATAATCCGGTTTACCTGGATGATAAGGACATCCATCGACCCGGAGGTATGGGCCTCGATAGTAAAACACTGGCCTTAAAATTATCATCGCCGGTATTTAATGGCCAATGGCTCAGTTTTTATAATGTACGTGAGTTTGACGGCCTGGATGGCGGTGATTTTACATTCGAGACCACCCTACGTAATACCTCGGGAATGGATGAATCATCCTGCCGGAAAATGATCCTGTATATTTTAGGTAAGCAGAATGCCATCATTATCCCCCTGGCCGATAAAGGCTGTATTTCGGACCTTAATATATATACCTCGTCTGACTGGATATCGGGCAAAGACCATGACCTGAGTGCCTTTGGCTGCGATTTCAGCAATTTTCAAAAACTCAAATGCGAGGTAAGGGATATGAAATTAAGCGTGTATTTAAACAGCAAGCTCATCTTTACAAAGCCTATCACCCAAACCATTACCCAAATCGCGGGTATCTGTATAGCCTTTGAAGGTTCAGGCGAAATAAAGAATGTAAAACTGGGCAATCGGGATAAATTAGTACTGGACGATAAGTTTGGGAGGTGATATTCTGTTTTAGTTATAAATTATGAATTAATGTAATATGATCCGCTATTTTCCTTTAGATAATCGTAATAAAAAATTATATGCAGAAATAGGTGAAGCTATCAAACAGTATTACCCTATTGGAGTAATGCCTGATTCTCCCGAATATAATGCGCATCCTGGGATGAAAAAAATCATGGCTATTATGGAGGAGAATGCTACCCAAAATAAAAAATTCAACAAGCCATGGGCTGATTTTCTAAAAAAACTGCGAAGCGGATCAAAAAGCAAGATACACAACTGTAGCTATTTGCATGATGTATCTTTTAGCGGTGAGCTCATCCTCGAACGCTACCAGGATGATGCATTGCTGAGGATAAAAATGATCCGGTTTTCCGTTAGCTTAATTGCCCCCTACTTTACTATATACGGCGTCGATGAAACCGTTATAAAAGAAAAGGCAGATGAATTAGCTTACGGTTACCGTGCCATTAATGTAATCACTGAATCGCCATACATGGAATTTGGAACCGATTTTAATTATTTACAAAGGGAAATCGAGGCGCAATTTGTAGATTACAGTTTTGTTCCGATCAGAACAAGCTTGCTTTATGTTAAGGGCCTGCATACACCATATTTGGGGCCTGATGAATGTAAAGTACATAACGCGCTGTTCAATGGTTATTTTGATTTTGCGCCCGTCATATTTTTCCGGGGCGAAATGTATTATGGCAGTGGCCCCAGTAACATTACTGTTGAGTTATTTCCTCCGCCTCCAACAGCTTAATTAGTAAATAATTTCGTTTAAAAATCCGGCTCCCGCACCCAACACCTTACTCCATCAATCCATTCAGCTTATGGTCGGTGTTATCACCGCACCACTATTATCAACTTAAAAAAGTTCTTGTAAGTAACCATAACGTGGTGCGGTGATAACACCGACCACAGGCTTAAAGAATGTAAAATTGGGTAATAGTGATAAGGTAGTGCTGGGTGATCAATCTGCAAAGTAATATCCCAAGCTATTGAATAATAAACCCTCTCTATTAAAAACAACTACCCATGTATTGAAAAAGATTCTTTTATAAAAAAATAATAGCAAGCTTTATAATAGCAATCTATTTTTATGAAAAGAACGTTACCTGTAAAAGGCGTCTCTATTACCGGCACTTTCCCTCTAATCCATGTCATCTGCAATCTGCTCCTGATTGCTTTGTGTGTTACATGCTCTTTCGGTTATGGGCAAACTAACATCATAGATACGGGCATCATGCCCCAGGTTTTTGCGCCCGGCATGATATCCACACCTTATTCAGAATGGTCAACATCTTTTACACCCGATGGACAGACTGTTTACTCGAGCCAGGGAAGCATTTACTGGACCATCGTTTTTTCGAAACGGCAGAACGGGCAATGGATGAAACCAAAGGTTGCCTCATTTTCGGGTAAGTTCAGGGATACCGACCCTTTTGTAACACCCGATGGGAAAAAGATCTTTTTTATTTCTAACCGTCCGCCAAAAGGTAAGCCTCAGGATAAATCACAGCAAGCCGAGCATATCTGGTATGCTGATCATCTGACGGGGGATGCCTGGGATACACCACAACAACTCGATTCAGTTATTAACTTAACCGGCATCAGCAATTATGCCCCATCGGTAAGTGCCAGGGGTACGCTTTTTTATTGCTCGCGCCGTAAAGAGCTTACTGGTATGCAAAGTTTTTACGCCGCATGGCTGGGCAGTCATTATGATAAACCCCGGCAGCTTATTATCCCCGGCGTGAGCGAGATACAAGATCCTTTTATCGCCCCAGATGAAAGCTATCTTGTTTTTTTAAGTGGTAACGATATCTACATCAGTTTTAAACAAAACAACAATTGGGGCCAGGCGCAAAAGTTAGGGCCGGCGGTTAATAATGGCGATGGTAATTCATCACCTTATGTTTCGGCTGATGGAAAAACCTTGTATTATAGCTCCAACCGGATACAGGGATTTTATAAGCGCGACCTGAAAAAACCGGCCCTTAATTATGATGAGCTGATCAAAGAAAACAACAGTCTTTTTAATAGCCAGGGCAATATTTTAATGATTCCTATTCACTTACCACAGCACACTGGTAATAAATAATTTAACCTTCTATCCCTCCATAAAACCCGCCTATAAATTGGGGCATCAACCTATTACAAAAACTTTTTTGCGCAACCACTTGAAAATCAAAAAATAAGTCCGTACTTTTGCAGTCCTTAAAATAAGGATAAAACTGTAAATACAAAAAAGGAAAAATGCCTACTATTCAGCAATTAGTTAGAAAAGGTAGAGTAGCTCTGGTTGACAAGAGTAAGTCACCAGCGTTGGACAGCTGTCCACAGCGAAGAGGCGTATGCACCCGTGTGTATACCACTACCCCTAAGAAACCAAACTCAGCAATGCGTAAAGTTGCCCGTGTGCGCTTAACCAACGGAAAAGAAGTAAATGCTTACATCCCTGGTGAAGGTCACAACTTACAGGAGCACTCCATCGTGTTGATCCGCGGTGGTCGTGTTAAGGATTTACCAGGTGTACGTTACCACATCATCCGTGGCGCGTTAGATACATCAGGTGTAGCCGGTCGTAACCAACGTCGTTCTAAATATGGTACTAAACGCCCTAAACCAGGACAAGCTGCTGCAGCCCCTGCAAAAGGTAAAAAGAAATAATTAAGGAGGATAGATAGCAATGAGAAAGTCAAAACCAAAAAAGAGAATTATCCTTCCTGATCCAAGGTTCAATGATACCCTGGTAACAAGGTTTGTAAATAACATGATGTATGATGGTAAAAAATCTACCGCGTACTCTATATTCTACAACGCAGTTGATATTGTTGAGAAAAAAACCAGCGAAAACGGTTTAGAGACCTGGAAAAAGGCTTTAAACAATGTAATGCCTGCTGTTGAAGTAAAAAGCCGCCGTGTAGGTGGTGCTAACTTCCAGGTACCTACAGAGGTTCGTCCGGAGCGTAAAATAGCTTTGGGTATGAAATGGTTGATCAGCTATGCCCGTCGTCGTGGTGAAAAAACCATGATGGAGAAATTAGCCGGCGAGATCATCTCAGCAGCTAAAGGTGAAGGTGCAGCAGTGAAGAAAAAAGAAGATACGCATAAAATGGCTGAAGCCAACAAAGCGTTCTCACACTTTAGGTTTTAATTATTGAATTAGTGAATTAGTGAATTATTGATTACATAACATTATGCTAATCGGTAATTCACAAATTCGCAATTCCTTAAACAAAATTTACTGAATAACAGAATCAGTGACTTGAAATCTTAAAAAGTAATTTTCACTCACTAATTCACTAATTCAATAACTCAATAATTAACATGTCAAGAGATCTAAGATATACAAGAAACATAGGTATTGCCGCCCACATTGATGCCGGTAAAACCACCACAACCGAACGTATCCTTTATTACGCCGGTGTTAGCCACAAAATTGGTGAAGTGCACGAAGGTGCCGCAACTATGGACTGGATGGCACAGGAGCAGGAACGTGGTATCACTATCACTTCTGCAGCTACAACCGTAAACTGGAAATACAGGGGCCACAACTATCACATGAACATCATTGATACTCCGGGACACGTGGATTTTACCGTTGAGGTAAACCGCTCCCTGCGTGTATTAGATGGTTTGGTTTTCCTTTTTAGCGCGGTTGATGGTGTTGAGCCACAATCTGAAACTAACTGGAGGCTTGCTAACAACTATAACGTTGCCCGTATCGGTTTCGTTAATAAGATGGACCGTTCTGGTGCCGACTTCTTAAACGTTGTTAAACAGGTTAAAAGCATGTTAGGCAGCAACGCCGTTCCATTGCAATTGCCGATTGGTGCTGAAGAGCATTTTAAAGGTGTGGTTGACTTAATTAACTGGAGAGGTATTGTTTGGAATGAGCATGATAAAGGTATGACCTTTACTGAAGTGCCTATTCCGGAGGATATGATCGAGGAAGCAACTGAGTGGAGAGAGAAATTATTGGAATCAGTAGCTGAGTATGATGAAAGCCTGATGGAAAAATTCTTTGACGCTCCTGAAACTATCACCGAACGCGAAGTGCTTGACGCTTTACGTAAGGCAGTTTTAGATGCTAAGATTGTTCCTATGGTTTGCGGTTCATCTTTCAAAAACAAAGGTGTACAAACCATGCTTGATTACGTGATGGAACTATTGCCTTCACCAATGGACGTTGAAGGTATCATCGGTACAAACCCTGATACTGGCGAAGAAGTATTACGTAAACCAGATGTTAAAGAGCCATTTGCAGCTTTAGCATTTAAAATCGCGACTGACCCGTTTGTAGGTCGTTTGTGCTTTATCCGTGTTTACTCTGGTAACCTGGAAGCCGGTTCATATGTACATAACATGCGTTCTGACAACAAAGAGCGTATCAGCCGTATATTCCAAATGCACGCTAACAAGCAAAACCCTATCCCTAACGTAGGTGCAGGTGATATTGCTGCGGTAGTAGGCTTTAAGGATATCAAAACTGGCGATACCCTTTGTGACGAGAAACACCCGATCATTCTGGAGTCAATGAACTTCCCTGAGCCGGTTATCGGTTTAGCTATTGAGCCTAAAACACAGGCCGACGTAGATAAATTAGGTATGGCCCTTGGTAAATTAGCCGAAGAGGATCCAACCTTCCGTGTAAACTCTGACGAAGAAACCGGCCAAACTGTAATTTCAGGTATGGGCGAGCTTCACTTGGATATCATCATGGACCGCTTAAAACGTGAGTTTAAAGTAGAGGTTAACCAGGGTGCTCCGCAAGTTGCTTACAAAGAATCTATCACAGGTACTATCCAACACCGCGAAACATATAAGAAACAAACCGGTGGTCGTGGTAAATTTGCCGATATACAGGTTATCCTTTCTCCAAATGACGAAGGTAAAGAAGGTTTACAGTTTGTGAACGAAATCAGCGGTGGTTCAATCCCTCGTGAGTTTATCCCATCTGTTCAAAAAGGCTTCGAAGCTTCAATGGTAAACGGTGTATTAGCCGGCTATCCATTAACCAGCTTAAAAGTTCGCTTAATTGATGGTTCATTCCACGCTGTCGATTCAGATGCTTTATCATTTGAGTTAGCTGCTAAAATGGCTTACCGTGAGGCATTGCCAAAATGTAAACCAGTATTGCTGGAGCCGATCATGAAGATCGAGATCTTAACCCCTGAAGAAAACATGGGTGATGTTATCGGTGACATGAACCGTCGTCGTGGCCAGCTTTTGGGTATGGATTCACGTGCAGGTGCACAGGTTATTAAAGCTACTGTACCACTTTCTGAGATGTTTGGTTATGTAACCCAGTTACGTACCATTACTTCAGGCCGTGCTACTTCAACCATGGAGTTTGATCACTATGCTGAAGCGCCACGTAACGTACAGGACGAAGTAGTAGCCAAAGCAAAAGGCAAAAAAGCTGCTGCAAACGCGTAAATTAATTTTGAATTATTGAATTAGTGATTTAGTGAATTAAAACACAAAAAACTGATTCAATAATTCATTAATACAATAAATCAACAATTGCTCTAATAAATAGCTCTTAGGGTAATTAAAATCAAAAACAACATGAGCCAAAGAATCAGGATCAAATTAAAATCTTACGATTACAACCTGGTAGATAAATCTGCCGAGAAGATCGTAAAAACAGTAAAGCCAACTGGCGCTGTAGTTAGCGGACCACTTCCGTTACCAACCGAAAAGAAAATTTTCACCGTATTACGTTCACCACACGTAAACAAAAAAGCACGTGAGCAATTTCAATTATGCTCATACAAGCGCTTATTAGACATTTACAGCTCTAATTCAAAAACTGTAGATGCCCTGATGAAGCTTGAATTGCCAAGCGGTGTTGAAGTTGAGATCAAAGTTTGATAGACGACCGGCCCACTGAAAGGTGTGGGATAACATAAAAAAACACCATCCGAAACCGGATGGTGTTTTTTTGTTATGAAACGTTTACTCACCCATTACGTCATTGCAATGACGCGCGGGCTGTAAAAGTTAATTACATTACATTTGCTGCGGAATAGCGCTCATATCCATATAGGCAAACTCCCATAAGTGGCCGTCAAGATCCTGGAAACCGTGACCGTACATCCAGCCATAATCCTGCTTTTCGTTAGGGACTGTTGCACCGCCAGCTACGGCCTTCCGCACCATCTCATCAACGGCTTCCCGGCTATCCAACGAAATACAATTAATAGTTTCGGCTACTTTGGTAGCATCAGCAATATCTTTTTTAATAAATGATTTAAAGAAAGGCTCGGTTAGCAGCATAAAAAATATGTTATCGCTGATAACCAGTGATGCACCTTGCTCATTGGTGAACTGAGGATTGAAAGAATAACCAAGGCTGGTAAAAAATTCGATAGATTTGTTAAGATCTTTAACCGGTAGGTTTACAAAAATTTGAGTTGCCATAATGTTTTAATATTAGATGTTTATTTGTTTAAATGTCTGATACAAACATACAGGCATTAACCCAACCCGATGAGGGGCAAAAACGACAAATTAAGGGTAAATAAGGACAACTGAACAGGGTATACCTTACAGGCACTTATGTCTCCCATGTCTTTTTTACTTCGCGGGTAGTTTATCGGCAAGTAAAAATTCAAAAAATCTTCAATCGAATATCCCAATTCCGAAATTTCTACAACGGCATATTCCCGTGCTTTTTTCGGGGATTGTTTACTACCTTATTCTCCAGCATTTTAAAGGCCTGTATCAGCTTAAAGCGGGTTTCGGCAGGTTCTATCACCTCGTCAATAAACCCACGTTCAGCAGCCCGGTACGGGTTGGCAAAGGTATCTGAGTATAGTTGCTCCATCTCCCGCCACTTGGCCTCTTTGTCTTCGGCAGTACTGATCTCCCGTTTAAAAATAATTTCGGCGGCTCCCTTGGCGCCCATCACAGCTATCTCTGCCGATGGCCACGCAAAATTCATATCGGCGCCTATGTGTTTGGAGTTCATTACATCGTAAGCGCCGCCGTAGGCTTTACGGGTGATCACGGTGATACGCGGTACGGTGGCCTCGCAAAAGGCATACAGCAATTTAGCACCATTGGTGATAATGGCGTTCCACTCCTGATCCGTACCTGGTAAAAACCCGGGCACATCCTCAAATACCAGCAACGGTATATTAAAGCTATCGCAAAAACGAACAAAGCGCGCCGCTTTGATAGAGGAGTGTATATCCAGCACGCCGGCCAGAAAAGCCGGCTGATTAGCCACAATGCCTATACTTCTGCCGGCAAGCCTGGCAAAACCCACTACAATATTTTCGGCAAAATCCTTATGTACTTCAAGGAATGAGCCCTGATCAATTACATGATCAATGATCTCCCTGATATCATAAGGAGTAGAGGCATTTTCGGGCAGCAGGGTGTTCAACTCCGGTCGGAGCTCGTTGCTGGTTTCGTATGGTAATGCCGGAGCCTTGTCCTCACAATTTTGTGGCATATAGCTTAGCAAAGCTTTTATATTTTGAATAGCGGCAATTTCATTGGCGCAGGCAAAGTGGGTAACGCCCGATTTGGTGGCATGAGTAGTTGCCCCGCCCAGTTCTTCGGAGGTCACCACCTCATGAGTAACCGTTTTTACCACGTTTGGCCCGGTCACAAACATATAGGAGGTATTCTCTACCATCAAAATAAAGTCGGTTATAGCAGGCGAATACACAGCGCCACCTGCACAGGGACCCATAATAGCCGATATTTGCGGTATTACACCCGATGCCATAGTATTGCGGTAAAAGATATCGGCATAACCACCCAGGGACACTACCCCTTCCTGTATCCGCGCACCACCAGAATCATTAAGTCCTATCACCGGCGCCCCGTTTTTGATAGCGAGATCCATGATCTTACAAATCTTTTCGGCATGTGTTTCAGACAATGACCCGCCGAAAACGGTAAAATCCTGCGAAAAAACATAAACCAATCGCCCATTTATAGTACCGTAGCCGGTCACTACGCCGTCGCCCGGATATTTTTCTTTCTCCATTCCAAAATCGGTAGAGCGGTGTGCAACCAACATCCCGATCTCCTGGAAAGAGCCTTCATCCATCAAAAAATGCAGGCGCTCCCGAGCTGTAAGCTTTCCTTTTTTATGCTGACTTTCAATACGTAACGCGCCGCCGCCTTCAAACGCTTTTTGGCGCTTATCCCTTAATAATCCGAGCTTTTTATTCACAATTCAGGTTGATTAAAAAGAATCAAGAGGTGAGAGTCAAAAATTAAGACAAAAACAATAGCTACTCATACCAACATTTCAGATAAGCAATCTTATCTACATGGAAGCTATTTTATTATTGTCCTGACTCTTAATTCTAATATCTTGATTCACGATCCAATAGGTTAAAAATAGTAATTAAATTGATAAAATAAGCCTCACCCTGCCCTCTCTCAAGAGCTACTGTGTATACACATCTTTTCAATGCACTAATAGTTAAAAAAGCTGCTCCAGAGGAGCAAAATGTAAGTAGAAATAATAAAATTCAACCTCTTTAGTGCTGTAGGTACTCAACTAACCTGGTTCACGTTTCTTGATGCGCATTATTTGACCTGCAAAGTTCAATAGTGACGTACCTATGGCACGTAAACTTCTTTTGATTCTATTTCTACCGACATTAAACCCCTCTGGGGGTTTATCAAAAAGATGTGTAAACACAGTAGCTCGTGGAAGATTATTACATGAGAGTTTCACCGTTTATATGAGATTAAATAGTAATTAAATTGTAAGATTAGACTAAAACTATATTCCCCACGTTTTAACAGCTGTATTTTTATATATTTGTAATAATGAAGATCAGGAATTTCAAAACGCTGATAGTAGTAATGTTTATGGGTGTCTTTATGATAAAGATGGCCATATCACTTGCGCCTGCGTTTTTATATCTTGATACCAAAACCGTGAGAGCAGTGATATTGCAGCTTGAACAGGAATCCAAAACTGAAAAAGAAAATCCGGATAAGGATGCATTTAAGGAGAAAAAAGCCTTTGATGAATATTATCTGCACAGTATAGCTCATATTACATTTGTTGCAGAAACTAATATACTCCATAACCAGGAAGATCATTTGTACAAACAGGTATATCACCCTATTGTCCCCACACCCCCTCCCAACGTTTAAATGATTAACCGGATACTTCCCTATCCGGATGCTAACGCTTTACAATTCATTTAAAATTTTATCAAAATAATTTATTAACGATGATGATTTATCATCCTGATCATATATCGGGACGATACTTTCATTCAAATTATCGATCTTATGCAAGATAAGCAAGGTGGCTTTGCTGTGGGCAATCTCAACCTGAAAAAATATTTCTTACCCAAAAACTTAAAGAAGGATATTCCGTCGAGTATCGTTGTATTCCTGGTAGCGCTGCCTTTATGTTTGGGCATAGCGCTGGCATCGGGCGCGCCTTTGTTTGCCGGGGTATTAACGGGTATTATTGGCGGCATTGTAGTAGGTACATTAAGTGGTTCGCAATTGAGCGTGGCCGGTCCTGCTGCCGGTTTAACCGTTATTGTATTAAATGCTATAACCAACCTTGGCTCGTACGAAACCTTTTTGTTAGCCATTGTGCTGGCCGGTGTTTTCCAGATGTTGCTGGGGATATTAAAAGCAGGTACTATAGCCAATTATTTCCCCTCATCGGTAATTGAGGGCATGCTTGCGGCCATAGGTATTATCCTGATCATGAAGCAGTTTCCACATGCTGTTGGCTATGACGCCGACTTTGAGGGTGATGAACGCTTTAGTCAGACCGACGAGCACAATACTTTTTCAGGTATACTGCGAGCGGTAGCCCGTATCAATTATGGTGCTGTTATTATTACTGTTGTTTCGTTAGCGCTGCTCATCTATTGGCCCAAATTCAAGAAACTGGCTATTATACCAGCCCCGCTGCTGGTTGTTTTAGCCGGTATTGGTCTGAGCACGGCATTTGCGGGTAGCGGTTTTGCCTTGTTGGATAAACAATTTGTACATATACCTATTGTAAACAGCAGTGCCGAATTTTTTGGTTTGTTCAAATCGCCAAATTTCAGCGCTATTGGCAACAAAGAAGTTTGGATAACAGCTTTTACCATAGCCGTAGTAGCCAGCTTAGAAACCCTGCTTAGTCTTGAAGCCGTTGATAAGATTGACCCGATAAAGCGTATTTCACCCACCAACCGCGAGCTGGTTGCCCAGGGAATTGGCAACATCACCAGTGGCTTATTAGGTGGCTTGCCCATGACTGCCGTAATTGTACGTTCATCTGCTAACGTAAATGCAGGTGCCCGTACCAAAATGAGCAGCATAACCCATGGTTTGCTCCTGCTGGTATCACTGCTTTGCATCCCCTTCCTTATCAACCTCATCCCGCTATCGTGCCTGGCAGCTATACTCCTCATGACTGGTTATAAACTAACCCGCATCAGCCTGTTTAAGCACATGTGGCATTTAGGCCTGAGCCAGTTTATACCATTTGTGGTTACTATAGTGGCGGTTGTATTAACCGACCTGCTGAAAGGTGTGGGCATTGGTATGCTGGTTGGTATATTTTATATCCTGCGTACCAATTTGCGCAACCCCTACTTTTACCAGATCGATCGTAATGGTGATAAAAAAGTGATCAGGATAAAGCTCGCCGAGGAAGTATCCTTTTTAAATAAAGCTGCCATACAGATAACGCTAACCAGCTTACCTAAAGGCACAGATGTGATCATCGATGGTTCCAACTCCAGGTTTATAGACCCGGATGTGATCGAGATTATCCACAATTACAAGCACAATGCCTACACTAAAGGTATAGTTGTGCAACTACATGAAGTAAAGGAGAAGTATGATATACCTCCTTTAAAAGAATTAATGTATAACCCTAACTAAGAAAATCATGACCTCAATAAATAATAATTTACACCTGGTTAACAATGACAGTTATAACGCCCTGATACGCGGCAACAGCCAATGGGTTGACCTGAAGCTACAGGAAGACTCAGACTATTTTAAAAAACTGGCCAAAGGCCAAAGTCCGGAAGTATTATGGATAGGCTGCGCCGACAGCCGCGTACCTGCCAATGAAGTAACAGGCACCAGGCCTGGTGAAGTATTTGTACACCGCAACATTGCCAACGTAGTGGTACACTCTGATATGAATATGCTGAGCGTATTGGATTACGCCGTAAATGTGCTTAAAGTAAAACACGTAATTGTAGCCGGCCATTATGGCTGCGGTGGTGTTGCAGCCGCTATGAGTAACAAACAGTTTGGTGTTATTGACAACTGGTTACGTCATATTAAGGATGTATACCGCTTGCATGCCAAAGAACTGGATGCCATTGAAGATCAGCAGGAACGTACCAATCGCCTGGTTGAACTTAACGTGAGCGAGCAGGTTTATAATGTTTGCAAAACCACTATTATACAAAATGCCTGGATGGAACGCAGCGATCTGGAAGTTCATGGCTGGGTGATTGATCTGAGCTCCGGCCTGATCAAGGATCTTAAAGTCTCCAGCAGCAGTCCGCATAACCTGGGTTATGTGTATGAGTTCGACAACGCAGATGCTGTTGCTCAACATTCATAAAGGCTGCTGCCCTTAAGCCTTCAAGAATTCTCCCCGCTACCTGCTAAGGGAGAGGTTTATGTTTGGTTTGCCCCGGTTCATGGAAGTGGCCGGGGTTCTTTTTTGGGGCATAAGAATTCACATTGATGATAAAGCTCCCCTCTTGAGAGGGAGCGGGTTGAAATGCGCGGTAGCAGGGGTGTGTTATTCTCGTTGTAATAAACACACCCCTCCACCCCTCTCAAGAGGGGAATCGCACAATCTCTTACTCTTTCCGTAAGGCTTTCTATAAATTCATACCCAATCCTCATTATTTTTATCCTATTTTTATCCTGAGCACCAAGCAAGGGAATTTTATGCTGAGGCAATCAAAAGAAACACGTACTTTAAAACAGAATTTATTGCTGGCGTCGTCAACCGCTTTTGTATCGGGTGTGACCAATGTGGCTGGTATGATCGCTTTTCTGGCTTTTACCTCCAATATCACCGGGCATGTGGCCAACCTGGCCAAACATGTGGTTGAACAGAATTGGGGCGAAATTGTGGTATTTATTATCTGGCTGCTCATGTTTTTCGCCGGGGCTTTTCTATCCAACTTCATTGTACACTCATTGGAGCATAAGAGCCGCTATCGGGCGCACTCCATCCCTATCGTTATCGAGATCATACTGCTGTTGTTCGTTGCTATTTATGGTCATAACTTTTACCGAGAAACCCAAACCGAGCGCGAAGTAGTGATCGGGGTGATTATTTTTTGCATGGGTTTACAAAACAGCCTGGTATCTACCATATCGGGCGGGCTCATCAAATCCACTCACTTAACCGGTCTGTTTACCGATCTGGGCGGCGATGTATCTGAATGGCTTCATCCCAATACGGCCAAAACCGAAACCATCCGTAACAAGATCTACGTACGACTTACCGTACTGGGCTTCTACTTTTTTGGCGGCATCATGGGCGGCTTCTTTTTTAATTTGTATGATTTTGCTATATTTTATTTCATTCCGCTAATTTTGCTTACCATTTTATATTACGATCTTTCGCCGGTGGCACTGCATAAAATAAGCCGGATATTCCGGACCAACAAAAGCAGACCGGTTTAGATCATTACACTCAACATTTATACCTATGTGCGCAAAAACAAACACTCATGACACCAGCCATATTACCTACGAAGGCTTGCTGGAAGGTAACAAACAGTTTATTACAAACGCGTTAGACTCCGATCCGGATTTTTTTAACAAGCTGGCTAACGGCCAAAATCCACCTGTGTTGTGGATAGGCTGCGCCGACAGCCGCGTGCCGGCCAACCAGATCACCAATACTGCACCCGGCGAAATATTTGTACACCGCAATATCGCTAACATGGTTATCCACTCCGATATGAACATGTTGAGCGTGCTGGATTATGCCGTGAACGTTTTAAAAGTAAAGCATGTGATTGTAACCGGTCATTACGGTTGTGGCGGTGTGCTTGCCGCCATGAGCAACAAAGCCTTCGGACTTATTGATAACTGGCTGCGCCACATTAAAGATGTATACCGCCTGCATGCAGAGGAGCTTGATGCCATTACTGATGATATCGAACGCGGTAACCGCCTGGTGGAGTTTAACGTGATCGAGAACGTATATAACCTATGCAAAACCACCATTGTGCAAAATGCCTGGAAAAATGGGCAGGAACTGGGCGTACACGGCTGGGTTTACAGCCTGAGCACCGGCAAAATTGGCGACATGAACGTGAGTACCTATAACAACGATAATATGGAGGATGTGTTTAGGTTTAAATAACCCCCCAGCCCCCTAAAGGAGGAGCTTTTTGATGTGCAGATGTGCAAATTTCAGATGTGCAGATAATTTAAAATAATAAAGCCTTGGTTCTTTTGAGAACCAAGGCTTTATTATTTAATCATGCTATTCAAAAGCTCCCCCTTCAGGGGGTTGGGGGGGCTAAACTTCTTTTTCTAAAAACGGGTACCTGTAATCCTTTGGTGGATCAAAGGTTTCTTTGATGGTGCGTGGCGATACCCAGCGCAGCAGGTTGATCATAGATCCTGCCTTGTCGTTTGTACCAGATCCACGAGCTCCGCCAAATGGCTGCTGACCAACAACGGCCCCTGTGGGTTTGTCGTTAATATAGAAGTTACCGGCAGCATTGCGTAAACGGTAAGTAGCCTCGGCAATAGCATATCTATCCTGCGATATGATAGAGCCTGTAAGCGCGTAGATAGATGTTTTATCTACAATGTTAAGTACTTCATCAAATTTGGCGTCCTCGTACACGTAAATGGTCAATACGGGACCAAACAGCTCCTCGCACATGGTTACATAGTACGGATCATCTACTTTTAATACGGTTGGTTCTACAAACCAGCCAACGGTTTTATCATAGTTACCACCGGCAACCACTTCAACACTTTTATCGGCTTTAGCTTCATCAATGTATTTAGCCAGTTTATCAAACGATACTTCGGTGATCACGGCGTTAACAAAATTTTCAAAATCTTCCACCGGACCCATTTTAAAGGATGCGATATCGCGCTGTACATTGGCTTTTACCGCTGGCCATAACGAGGCCGGGATATAAGCTCTGGAAGCGGCAGAACATTTTTGTCCCTGGTATTCAAAAGCACCACGAACCAAAGCGGTACTTACCACATCGGCATTGGCACTTGGATGGGCCAGCACAAAATCCTTACCACCGGTTTCGCCTACAATACGCGGGTAGGTTTTATATTTATGAATGTTGGTGCCAATAGTTTGCCAGATATTCTGGAATACTTTGGTTGATCCGGTAAAGTGGATACCGGCAAAATCGGGATGGTTAAATATCACCTCGCCTGCAACCGGACCATCAACATAAATCAAATTAATAACACCGGCAGGTACACCGGCTTCTTTAAACACCTTCATGATCACGTTGGCGGCATATATCTGGGTATAGGCAGGTTTCCAAACCACTACATTACCCATCATGGCTGCTGATGAAGGCAGGTTACCCGCGATGGCCGTAAAGTTAAATGGCGTTAAGGCAAACACAAAACCTTCCAGCGGGCGTTGTTCCACACGGTTCCAAACACCTTTGCCTGATACAGGGGGTTGTTGTTTGTAGATCTCGGTCATGTATTCTACGTTAAAACGCAGAAAATCGATCAGTTCACAGGCAGAATCGATCTCGGCCTGGTAGGCGTTTTTCGACTGGCCCAGCATAGTTGCCGCGTTAATTTCGGCACGGTACGGACCGGCAATCAGTTCGGCAGCTTTTAAAAATATGGCGGCGCGCTGCTCCCAGGGTAAATTTTCCCAATCGGCTTTGGCAGCCAGGGCAGCATCAATAGCAGCGGTTACGTGACTGGCATCACCTTCAGAAAAAGTGGCCAGTAAATGTTTATGATCATGCGGCGGACGGATCTCGAGCTTAGTGCCCGTACGTACTTCTTTGTCGCCGATGTACATAGGTATATCCAATTGTTGAGCGCGGGCAGCCTCTAACGCGGCTTTAAGCGCTACACGTTCCAAACTGCGCGGGCCATAGTTTAAAACAGGCTCGTTCTGCGGCGGCGGAACATTAAAAAATCCTTTAAGCATAGATGGGTTATTTATGTTGCCGCAAAGATACGGATTTTGGAGGGAAGGGTGAATTGAGGCAATGTCAAAAATGCTATAGATACAACACAAACGTTTGAGAAAATTAAACTGGATACCTTACGTCAAAATCAACCGTACTATTAATATCAATATTACTTTTGCATCTATGATCCACATAGAACAAATACGTCCTGAGCTCACCTGGCGCCTACGCCGGCAGGTGCTTTATCCCGAGCAAAAGCTGTATGAAATGGAAATGGAAGAGGATAATCATGGTCTGCATTTTGCCGCTTTTCTGGACAATAATGTGGTAGGTGTGATATCCCTTTTTGCCAAAGGTGATGATTACCAGTTCCGCAAGTTCGCGGTTGATGGATCGGTGCAAGGCAAAGGCATTGGTACCCAAATGCTGGCATACATTACAGATTTTGCCCGCACCAATGGCGCGAAACGCTTATGGTGCAATGCCAGGGTAACGGCCATCAGCTTTTACATCAACGCGGGGTTTCAGCATACCGGGCAACTGTTTACCCGCCAGGGTTTTGATTACGAGATCCTCGAAAAAGACCTTACTCTTTGATCAACGCGGCAATCAACGTAGTGGCATAATTATTTTGCTGTTTCTGATTGGATAGTTTAGCCAGGGCAAGCGCCTCGTCTATATCGCCCTGCGCCTCATAAACTACGGCCAGGTTATAAGCGGCCCTGCTGGCTAATTTGGCATCGGCACCATCAATAAGCGGGTTAAGTATTTTAAAGGCAAGATCAAACCGGCCCGCCAATATTTGTTTTACCGATGAAGCCAGCAGGTCATTCTGATTATAAAGCGGCCGGTAATTGGTAATGGTATAAGGTAAATAATCCTTCAATGCATCAAGCGCCGCGTTTCGGGCTGCGCCATCAATGGAGTATCCAAACCTGCCGTCCTGCGGTTCGGTAGCTACGCCCTTAAGCTTTTTAAAAAAGATCCCATTACTTTCATATAAAGTAAAAGCTACATTGGCCTTAGTGCTGTAATAAGCTATCTGGGCATTGCCATCGTACTGTACATTGTCCAGCACAAGGCCTGCATTAAAGCTATCAAGCGTTAAAACATAATTAGCCTTGTATTTGGCTGCCAAATGTTTTACAGAATCTTTATTAGCGCCAAATGATACAGAATCAATAAGGTTGGAAACTTTAACGCCCGGTAACAGCTTCAATTCCTTTTCAGCCCCCTTTATCGCGCTATAGGCAGCGGCTTTAAGCGCTATGATCTTGCGCTTGTTGATGCGGGTTGAATCAAAAGTAAGTTTATTAACAACCAATATATGTGCGGTATCCGTTCTGAATACCAGCTTTGGGGCATAACTAACCGGTACGGTAGCATATTGCACAACATTGCATGATGTTAGTCCGGCGATAAATAATATACAAATTAACTTAAACAGTTTCACAGCGCGGGTAATTATAGATGATGTAAATTTACGAAACTACAATGAATTTGAAATGAATATTAATATGGCTTTATATGTAAACCATACAGTTAATCACAACTAACTAATCAAGTGGCATAAATTTTACACTTTTCAAAAAAAAACGTTAATACTGTAACATTAGTATTAAATTAATAATAAAAACGTGCTTTTATTTCCAATATGACAGGGTATTTTATCGCTTTAACACCAACTTTATTATATTTGCTTATTGCACATTAATAGATTGCTAAAGAAATATGGCTAAAAAAAAATCAGATGCATCAACGCATGCCCCTGTTGTAAACGAAACCTCTCTTTCATTTTTTGAAAAATATATAAACAACCCATCCCCTACCGGTTTTGAATGGAAAGGCCAGGAATTATGGCTCGACTATCTGAAACCTTACATTGATACCCATTATGTAGATAATTATAGTACCGCGGTAGGTGTCATCAACCCCAAGGCCGACTATAAAGTAGTTATTGAGGCCCATGCCGACGAGATCTCATGGTTTGTAAATTATATCACTAATGATGGCCTAATATATGTGATCCGTAACGGCGGTTCAGACCACCAGATAGCCCCTTCAAAAAGGGTGAACATACATACCGATAAAGGTGTGGTTAAAGCGGTTTTTGGCTGGCCGGCTATCCATACCCGCCTGGGTGGCGATAAGGAAGAGGCGCCAACCTTAAAAAACATTTTCCTTGATTGCGGCTGCACTTCAAAAGAAGAAGTAGAAAAGCTGGGCATCCATGTAGGTTGTGTAATTACCTATGAGGATGAATTCATGATCCTGAACGATCGCTATTATGTTGGCCGCGCACTGGATAACCGTGCTGGTGGTTTTATGATAGCCGAGGTTGCCCGTTTGTTAAAAGAGAACAAAGTAAAACTACCTTTCGGACTATATATAGTAAACGCGGTACAGGAAGAAATTGGCTTGCGTGGCGCCGAGATGATCGCTCACAAAATAAAGCCAAACGTGGCCATTGTAACTGATGTTACGCATGATACGCAAACGCCGATGATCAATAAGATAACCCAGGGCGATCTGGCTTGCGGTAAAGGTCCGGTAGTATCATACGCACCCGCCGTTCAAAACAACCTGAACAAACTGCTTATCGAAACAGCCCAAAAAGCTAATATCCCTTTTCAGCGCCAGGCATCATCGCGCTCAACTGGTACAGATACAGACGCCTTTGCTTATTCAAATGATGGCGTGCCATCGGCGTTGATCTCTTTACCATTACGGTACATGCATACTACTGTTGAAATGATCCATAAAGAAGACGTAGACAACGTGATACGCCTTATTTACGAGTCATTATTAAATATCAAAGCCGGTCAGGATTTCAGATATATCAAATAATTACGCGTTTTTTTAAAACAATTTAGGTAATAGATTCATTTCATTATAAAATTTTATGCAAAAGCATTTGGTTATTCCAAAATACCCCAATATCTATCTATGAAACCAACACTTCTTATTTTGGCCGCGGGAATGGCCAGCCGCTATGGCAGCATGAAACAAGTTGATGGCTTTGGCCCCAACGGAGAAACAATTATCGACTATTCCATTTACGATGCTATCAAAGCGGGTTTTGGCAAAGTTAGTTTTATTATCCGCGAAGAATTCGCCGATAATTTTAAAGCTATTTTTGAACCGAAGCTTAAGGGCCGTATCGAAACTGATTATGTCTTTCAAAGTTTTGATTTAACGCCTTTTGGTATTGATAAAACGATTGAACGCGCCAAACCGTGGGGTACTGCTCACGCGGTGCTTGCCGCACGTAATCAGATCAACGAGCCCTTTTGCGTGATCAATGCGGATGACTTTTACGGTTATGACTCATTTGAAAAGATGGCCAAATTTTTAACCACCGAAGTTGCAGACGACACTTACTCGCTGATCGGTTACCAGATTGACAGAACCCTGTCTGACTATGGTTCGGTATCGCGCGGTGTTTGTAAGGTTGATGACGCAGGTAATATGGTGGAGATTAATGAACGCACCGAGGTTTATTTTAAGGAAGATGGCAGCGTAGCTTATAAAGATGCTACCGGTGAGCATGCCTTATCAAACGATACCCGCGTATCTATGAACTTTTGGGGCTTTACTCCTGCTGTATTCGCGCAAAGCGAAAACATGTTCAAAGAGTTTGTGGCCGCCAATGAAAATAACCCAAAATCAGAATTCTTTATCCCCCTGGTTGCCGATCAGCTGATCAAATCTGGTACAGCTTCATTCAAAGTTATCCCAACCGGTTCCAAATGGTTTGGTGTAACTTATAAAGAAGATAAACCTATTGTACAAAAAAGCATATCAGAACTGGTAAATAACGGCACCTATCCTTCAAAACTTTGGGATTAATTTAGTCCTCTTTCTATATTTAAATCCCGTCATTGTGCGGGATTTTTTGTTTTGTGTTAAAAGAATTTTTCAATACTTATCGTTTAATTTACTATTTTAATTGTGCCTTCGAAAAGGATAAGCATTTTTTAACTTTTAAAACTTAACAAAATGAAAAACCAAACAATTAATGAAAAATTACAGTTAACAGAACTGACTAAAGATGAGCAAAGAAAAATTTCTGGCGGAATGGCAGATAGCAGCCTTGCAACCCTTACAAGCATTATGAAGCTGAAACAAGATACAGCCAAAAACGCCATTAATAATCTCAGATAATTATGCTTGTTTTGCTAAAAACCTAACAAAAAAGCCCGGTTCAGGAAAATCCTGACCGGGCTTTTTATTATTCAACAACACTTATATTATTTTGTATCGTCTTTTACTTCTTCAAAGTCAACATCGGTTACGCTGTCGCCTTGATCCTGCGGACCAGCACCTGGAGCGCCTTCGGCACCTGGCTGACCTGCTTCGGCAGAGGCTTTGTACATCTCTTCAGATGCGGTTGCCCATGCAGCATTCAGTTCGGTTTGAGCTGCTTCGATAGCATCGAAGTTCTTAGATGCATAGGCTTCTTTCAGCTTGGTTAAACCAGCTTCGATAGGGCCTTTTTTGTCGGCTGAAATTTTGTCACCGTATTCTTTCAGTTGTTTTTCTGTCGAGAAGATCAGGGCATCAGCAGCATTCAGTTTTTCAACTTCTTCTTTTGCTTTTTTATCGGCATCAGCGTTAGCTTCAGCCTCGTCCTTCATCTTTTTGATCTCGGCATCAGTTAAACCTGAAGAAGCTTCGATACGGATCTTTTGTTCTTTACCGGTTGCTTTATCCTTAGCAGATACGTGTAATATACCGTTTGCGTCAATATCAAAGGTTACTTCGATCTGAGGCACACCGCGAGGTGCTGGTGGTATACCATCCAAGTGGAAACGGCCTATAGTACGGTTACCCGCAGCCATTGGGCGCTCACCCTGTAATATGTGGATCTCAACAGATGGCTGGCTATCAGACGCAGTTGAGAAAGTTTCAGACTTTTTGGTTGGGATAGTTGTGTTCGACTCAATTAGTTTGGTCATTACACCACCCATAGTTTCGATACCTAATGAAAGCGGGGTAACATCTAACAGCAATACATCTTTCACTTCACCGGTTAATACACCACCTTGAATAGCAGCACCAATAGCTACAACCTCATCAGGGTTAACACCTTTTGAAGGTGCTTTACCAAAGAATTTTTCAACAGCTTCCTGTATAGCAGGGATACGGGTTGAACCACCTACCAGGATAACTTCGTCGATATCTGATGTGCTTAAGCCAGCGTTTTTCAAAGCTGATTTACATGGATCGATAGTACGTTTGATCAGACTGTCTGCCAGTTGCTCAAATTTAGCACGGGTTAATGTTTTAACTAAGTGCTTTGGCATACCATCAACAGCAGTGATGTAAGGCAAGTTAATTTCTGTTTGTGCAGAGCTTGATAACTCAATCTTAGCTTTCTCGGCTGATTCTTTTAAACGTTGTAAAGCCATTGGATCTTTACGCAGATCAATACCTTCGTCATTTTTAAATTCGTCGGCTAACCAGTCAATAATTACCTGGTCAAAGTCGTCACCACCTAGGTGCGTATCACCATCGGTTGATTTTACTTCGAATACACCATCGCCTAATTCCAGGATAGATACGTCATGTGTACCACCACCGCAGTCAAATACCGCAATCTTCATATCCTTGTGCGCTTTATCAAAGCCATAAGCTAAGGCAGCAGCAGTAGGTTCGTTAATGATACGACGTACTTTTAAACCTGCAATTTCGCCGGCTTCTTTAGTAGCCTGACGCTGAGCATCGTTAAAGTAAGCTGGTACGGTAATAACCGCTTCAGTTACTTCGGTACCCAAAAAGTCTTCAGCTGTTTTCTTCATTTTCTGAAGGATCATGGCCGAGATCTCTTGCGGAGTGTATTTGCGGTCGCCAATTTCAACACGCGGGGTGTTGTTGTCGCCTTTTACCACCTTGTAAGGTACACGGGCTGCTTCACTTGTAACTTCGTTAAACTGGTTACCCATAAAGCGTTTAATTGACGAAATGGTTTTTGTAGGGTTGGTGATGGCCTGACGTTTTGCAGGATCGCCAACTTTACGCTCGCCGTTGTCAATAAAAGCTACTACGGACGGCGTAGTACGTTTTCCCTCACTGTTAGCAATAACTACAGGCTCATTACCTTCCATTACAGCTACGCAGGAGTTTGTTGTTCCTAAGTCGATTCCAATTATTTTAGACATATGATTGTTTTACTTGATTTAATATTTTACTAACTACAGCTATTTATCAACGTTTGTGCCAATAGCCATTTGGCAGTATATATAGTCAGGATGACAAATATTGCGTCAGAAATGCTATACACGTTGGTGACAGGTTGGCAGAAATTTGCCTGAATCCGAATTTTCAGAATTTAAGAATTAACAAGATTTTGGCTAATCAACTCTGAAAATTCCAAGATTCTGAAAATTCAGATTCAGACATAAATAAAAACGCCTTGCTCAAATGAGCAAGGCGTTTTCTTAATATCTCAAAGAGAAATTATTCTCCTTTTTCAGCGTTTTCTTCTGCTTCTGGTGTTGCAGGAGCTTCAGCAGCCGGAGTTTCAGTAGCTTCGGCAACTGGTGCTTCTGCTTTAACTTCTTCTTCAACAACTTTTGCTTCTTCAACAGGAGCAGTTTCTTTAGCAGGCGCTGCTTTTGCTTTAGCACCAGAACCACCACGACGACGGGTTGATTTTTTAGCTGCAGCTGCAGTATCAGCACCGTAAACGGTGTTATAATCTACTAATTCGATGATTGCCATTTCAGCGTTATCACCTAAACGATTCTCTAACTTCACAATACGGGTGTAACCGCCTGGGCGGGTAGCAATTTTCTCAGCAATTTCGCGGAACAGGATAGTAACCGCGTCTTTGTCTTGTAAATAGCTAAACACTGTACGACGAGAATGTGTAGTATCGTTTTTTGATTTTGTTAAAAGTGGCTCAACATAACCGCGTAAAACTTTTGCTTTTGCTAATGTTGTAGTGATACGCTTGTGTAAAATAAGCGAAGTTGCCATGTTAGCCAGCATCGCTTTGCGGTGGCTGGTAGTACGGCCTAAGTGATTGTTTTTGTTTCCGTGTCTCATTGTTATTAAATTATTTCACGTGCATACCGTCCGGCGATAAAATCAAGCCTTCGGAATTATGCCTTCGCTAATTAGATTTTAGTACTGAGATGTGAGATTTGAGATTACTCCTGGCCCACACCTTTTAATTATATTTAAAAGTCAGATATGAAATTTGTCTCAAATCTCATATCTAACATCTCAAATCTTATTCTTCGTCTAACTTAAATTTAGACAGGTTCATACCAAAAGATAAGCCTTTTGATTTAACCAGGTCCTGAATTTCGGTTAATGACTTTTTACCAAAGTTTCTGAATTTTAACATATCAGCAACATCGTATGATACCAAATCGGCCAGGCTGCGGATGTCGGCAGCTTTTAGGCAGTTCAGGGCGCGTACAGAAAGGTCAAGATCAACCAATTCAGTTTTAAGGATCTTGCGCATATGCAGGATCTCTTCGTCAACTTCTTTAGTTTCTTCTTTAGCCTGTGCTTCCAGCATCATGTTTTCATCGCTGAACAGCATAAAGTGCTGGATCAGAATTTTGGCTGCTTCTTTTAAAGCGTCTTCCGGATGAATTGATCCATCGGTAGCAATATCCAATACTAATTTTTCATAGTCGGTTTTTTGCTCAACACGATAGTTCTCAATAGTATATTTTACGTTTTTAATAGGCGTAAAGATGGAATCGATAGCTATTACACCAACGTTCGCATCCGGATTCTTATTTTCTTCGCTTGGTACATAACCACGGCCTTTACCTACAGTAAGCTCAATTTCAAGCGTTACAGATGAGTCCATGTTACAGATAACCAGATCAGGATTTAAAACAGTAAAGTTATTAGAGAATTTAGTAACATCTCCGGCTTTAAAAGCGTCCTGGCCATTTATGATAACGAATACCTTTTCAGTATCACCAGACTCGCCTGTTTTTTTGAAACGAACTTGCTTCAGGTTCAGAATGATCTCGGTTACGTCTTCAACAACACCTTTGATGGTTGAAAACTCATGCGTAACTCCTGAAAAACGAACAGAAGTGATGGCAAAACCTTCAAGTGATGAAAGTAAGATACGACGAAGAGCATTACCAATGGTTATACCGAAGCCTGGTTCTAACGGACGAAACTCAAACGTACCATCGAAATCATTTGCTTTCTGCATGATAACCTTGTCTGGTTTTTGAAATGCTAAAATTGCCATTTATATCCTTTATTTATTGTTTACTTGATTATAGATGTGAGATGTGAGATTTGAGATGTGAGACTTACACTCACCCTTTCTGAAATCTTATCATCTAACCTCTTTTACTTATTTCCTTTTGTATATGTATGAAACCAGAAATGAGATTTGAAAACAAGTCTCAAATCTCACATCTAATATCTCATATCTTATTTAGAGTACAACTCGACGATTAGGTTTTCTTTGATATTCTCAGGTATCTCGTCGCGGTTAGGATAGTTTAGGAATTTACCTGTTAAGGCGTTAGCATCCCATTCTAACCAGCTGTATTTATTGATTCTTCTTCCGGCTACTGATGTAGTGATTGCTTCTAATGATTTAGATTTTTCACGTACAGAGATCACATCACCTGCTTTTAAAGCGTATGAAGCGATGTTTACCACAGCACCATTAACATTAATGTGTTTGTGATTAACCAACTGACGGGCTGCAGAACGTGTAGGAGCAATACCTAAACGGTAAACAGCATTATCTAAACGAGCTTCTAAGAATTTCAGCAGGTTTTCGCCTGTGATACCCTCTTTAGCAGATGCGCGGTGAAACAAGTTTTCGAACTGACGCTCTAATACACCATAAGTGTATTTTACTTTTTGTTTCTCCTGTAACTGAGTTGAATACTCAGATTGTTTTCCTCTTCTTTTTGAGGCACCGTGCATTCCCGGTGGATAGTTCTTGCGTTCTAACGCTTTATCCGGACCGAAGATCGGCTCGCGGAAACGACGTGCAATTTTGGATTTTGGTCCTGTATATCTAGCCATTTTTGTGTGTTCTTAAAGTATCAAGCAACCTGTAGCTGCCGAATCTTAGCTTTAAAAATAATTGTTAATTAAACTCTTCTTCTTTTTGAAGGACGACAACCGTTGTGCGGAAGCGGTGTGATATCTTTGATAGTTGTAACCTCAATACCTGCAGTTTGCAAAGTACGGATAGCCGACTCGCGACCTGCACCCGGACCTTTTACAAATACTTCAACTTTACGTAGGCCCAGGTCATAAGCTACTTTACCGCAATCGGCAGCTGCTTGTGAAGCGGCATAAGGGGTGTTCTTTTTTGAACCTTTAAAACCCATTTTACCAGCTGATGACCATGATACAGCCTGACCGGTTTTGTTGGTAAGGGTGATGATGATATTGTTAAAAGTAGCATTGATGTGTGCTTCGCCTACAGGCTCAACAATTACAACGCGCTTTTTGGTTACTTTTTTGCTCTTAGCCATTTTTTTAATTTTTGAATTAATGAATTACTGAGTTATCGAATAACCCGGACCCATTAATTATATTGTTAAATGAGGTAATCCTAATGAATTGTTAAGCGACAAAACTCACCGCTCACCAATCACTATTCAATATTATTTAGTAGCTTTTTTCTTGTTAGCAACTGTTTTACGTTTTCCTTTACGGGTACGTGAGTTATTTTTAGTACGCTGACCACGTAATGGTAAACCTTTACGGTGACGTGTACCACGGTAACAACCTATATCCATCAAACGTTTGATGTTAAGCTGCACTTCTGAACGTAGCGCACCTTCCACTTTGATCTGATCGTTGATAATTCCACGAATTGAGGCTAATTGCTCATCGGTCCAATCTTGTACTTTTGTATTAAAATCAATACCAGCCTCAGTCAAAATCTTTTGAGCTGTTGAGCGGCCTATACCGAAAATGTAAGTAAGTCCGATTTCTCCTCTTTTGTTTTTCGGTAAATCTATACCTGAAATCCTTGCCATATTTATTGTTTGTTTTTTAAATGATAACCGAACGGCGGGCCACCGTTGTACGAATTATCACAGTTTTTTTTAATTATCCCTGACGCTGTTTGTATTTAGGGTTCTTTTTGTTAATAACATAAAGTTTCCCGTTACGGCGAATGATCTTGCAATCAGCGCTGCGTTTTTTTATGGATGCTCTAACTTTCATCTCTTTGTTTATTTATATCTATAAGTTATTCTACCCTTTGTTAAGTCGTACGGACTCATTTCAAGCTTCACTCTGTCACCAGGTAAAATTTTAATGTAGTGCATACGCATTTTGCCGGAAATGTGTGCAATAATCTCATGACCATTTTCCAGTTCAACCCTGAACATTGCATTTGACAATGCTTCCCTAATTGTACCGTCTTGCTCAATCGAAGATTGTTTAGCCATATTTTGTTGATTATTACTTAATTATCCGCCCTAAAACCGGGATGCAAAATTAATAAAAATTTATTTAATTATTATTCTTTTCTTTCAAAACATTTTCAACATACTCAAACGTTGATAAAATGTCTGGTTTACCTTTACCAATAGCTACGGTATGCTCATAATGGGCCGATGGCTTTTTGTCGACAGTTGAAACCGTCCATCCGTCGTCCCAAAACTTAACACCCGCACGGCCAGCGTTGATCATGGGCTCAATAGCGATCACCATTCCTTCTTCCAGTTTGATGCCCGCTCCGCGCTTACCATAATTAGGCACTTCAGGTTTTTCGTGCAGCTTAACGCCCACTCCATGCCCCACAAGCTCCTTTACTACGCCAAAGCCATTCTTCTCTGCATGTTCCTGTATAGCATAACCGATATCGCCTATGCGCATACCAACAACTGCTTTCGCAACGCCCAGGTCAAGACACTCTTTGGTTACCCTCATGAGCTTCTTAACGGTATCGCTTACTTCACCGATAGCGAAGGTGTAGGCCGAATCTCCCACAAAGCCATTTAAGGTAGCTCCGCAGTCAACAGACACCAGATCACCTTCCTGCAGGGTATAGTTCCCGGGGAAACCATGTACTACCTGATCATTCAGCGATATGCAAAGTGAATAAGGAAAGCCGCCGTAGTTTAAAAAAGTAGGAACTCCGCCGTTGTCACGTATAAAGGTTTCAGCAAGTCTGTCGAGTTCAATAGTTGTAACACCAGGTCCGATCACTTTGGCAACCTCCGCGTGTGTGCGGGATACCAGTAAGGCGCTTTCTCTGATGAGCTCTATTTCTTCGGCAGACTTGTAAAGAATTTTTGACATGCTTTAAATTAGATAGCCGTCGGAGTTGTTCCGGCAGCAGCAGGCATTGCTGTACGACCTTTAATTCTTCCGGTTTTCATTAAACCATCATAATGACGCATCAACAGATGACTTTCTATTTGTTGCAGGGTATCCAAAACTACACCCACCAGGATGATCAGGGAAGTACCACCAAAGAATCTTGCGAAGATCGGAGATACGCCAACCAAGCTGGCAATGGCCGGGATAATGGCTATAATAGCCAGGAATATTGATCCCGGTAAAGTTATTTTTGATATTACACCGTCAATAAAATCGGCAGTTGATTTGCCTGGTTTAATGCCTGGTATAAAGCCACCGTTCTTTTTCATATCATCAGCCATCTGGTTAGGATTAACCGTAATAGCTGTATAGAAATAAGTGAACAGGATGATCAGGATACCAAACAACAGGTTATGCTGCCATGAGTTATAGTTTGACAATGCGATAAGGATACCGTTTGATGCAGCATTCGGGAAAAACTGTTGTACAGTTTGCGGAATAAACATCAGGGCCTGGGCAAAAATGATAGGCATTACACCGGCAGCATTTACCTTTAAAGGTATATACTGGCGCACACCACCATATTGCTTGTTACCTACTATACGTTTAGCATATTGTACCGCGATTTTGCGTGTACCCTGTACTATCAATATAGTGAACATTACCACACCTATCAATGCAACAATTTCAACAATGAAAGTTACCAAGCCGCCTGTACCACTGGTACGGGAGCTAAACTCTGTTATAAACGCGCCAGGCAATTGGGCAATAATACCCACCATGATAATTAACGATATACCGTTACCGATACCCTTATCTGTAATTTTTTCGCCCAGCCACATTACAAATAATGTACCCGCGGTTAAAACTACTGTAGTTAATAAGGTAAACAGCGGATCGCCGATTAAACGCGCATCAGGACCAATTTGTGAACGTACATAACCGATGGCCTGCAAAGCAGTAATACCGATGGTTAGGTAGCGTGTCCACTGGTTAAGCTTGTTACGCCCGCTTTCACCTTCCTTTTGCAGTTTGGTAAAATAAGGTACAGCAATACCCAGCAGTTGCACCACAATTGACGCCGAAATGTAAGGCATTACGCCTAACGCGAAAATAGAGGCACGTGAAAACGAACCTCCTGCAAACATATTCAACAATCCTACTAATCCTTCTGCTTTTTGGTTTGCGAATGACGCACCGTTCACGCCAGGCAACACTACGAATGAGCCTACGCGATATATTAAAAGAAATAAGAGTGTGTTTATAATACGCACTCTCAGATCTTCGATTTTCCAGATATTGGATAATGTGGTGAAAAATTTCTTCATTGAAACTTACAACTTAACTATGGTACCACCAGCTGCTTCAATAGCTTTTTGAGCTGTAGCAGTAAATGCATGTGCTTTAACTTCCAATTTGGCTTTCAGTTCGCCACGGCCCAGGATCTTCACCAGGTCGTTACGTGAAACCAAACCATGTTCTTTCAGGGTATCGAAATCAACTGCCGCCAGCGAGAATTTCTCAACTAAGCCTTGCAGTACATCCAAATTAACACCTGTGTATTCAACACGGTTAGGGTTTTTGAAACCAACCTTAGGTACACGACGTTGTAAAGGCATTTGACCACCTTCAAAGCCTACCTTAGTGCTGGTACCTGAACGTGAACCGGCGCCTTTGTGGCCACGGGTTGACGTGCCGCCACGGCCAGAACCTGTACCACGGCCAATTCTTTTTCTATTTTTAGTAGAACCTTCTGCAGGTTTTAGATTACTTAAATTCATGATATTAAATGTTTTCTACCGCTACCAGGTGATTAACTTTTCTAACCATCCCAATGATAGCAGGTGTAGCCTCTACTTCCACACTGTGGTTAATTTTACGTAAGCCTAAAGCTTCGACTGTCTTTTTTTGGCGTTCACTTCTGTCGATCACGCTCTTAATCTGAGTTATTTTGATTTTGGCCATGACTGATTATCCGTTAAATACTTTACCTAAACTAACGCCACGTTGCTGAGCTACAGTATGCGCGTCGCGTAATTGCGCTAATGCTGATACAGTTGCTTTTACCACGTTGTGCGGATTTGATGAACCTTTTGATTTTGCCAGTACGTTGTGGATACCTGCCGACTCTAATACGGCACGCATTGCACCACCCGCAATAACACCGGTACCATTTGCTGCTGGTTTAATGAAAACAAAACCGCCAGAAAATTTACCAATTTGCTCGTGAGGTATAGTTCCGTTTAAGATAGGAACTTTTACCAGGTTCTTTTTAGCATCATCAATGCCTTTTGCAATAGCTTCGGTAACCTCTTTGGCTTTACCTAAGCCGTAACCTACAACACCGTTCTCGTCACCTACTACCACAATGGCAGAGAAACTGAATGTACGGCCACCTTTGGTTACTTTGGCAACGCGTTGTATGCTTACCAAGCGGTCTTTTAATTCGATCTCGCTTGTTTTTACTCTTTTTATGTTGATTGTTGACATTTCTCTTTTCGATTAAAAGTTTAAACCACCTTCACGTGCACCTTCGGCCAGTGATTTAACACGACCATGGTACAAATAACCGTTCCTGTCGAAAACCACATCTTTGATACCTGCTGCAATAGCTTTTTGAGCTACCAGTTTGCCTACGGCTACTGATTGATCTGATTTAGTGCCATTGGCTGCAAAATCTTTTGATAAAGATGAAGCCGATACGATAGTTTTACCGGTTAAATCGTCAATGATCTGCGCGTAAATTCCTTTATTACTTCTGTAAACTGACAGGCGAGGACGCTCTGTTGATCCTGAAAGGCGTTTTCTGATGCCTTTTTTAATCCTGTCTCTTCTTGATAATTTAGCTCCCATGACGATTATTTTTTAGATGCTGATTTACCTGCTTTTCTTCTCAATACTTCGCCAACAAACTTGATACCTTTACCTTTGTATGGCTCTGGTGCACGTAACGAGCGTATTTTTGCCGCTACCTGACCGATCAGTTGTTTGTCGATAGATTCCAGGATGATGGTTGGGTTTTTACCCTTCTCAGCAGTGGTTGTAACTTTAATTTCTTTTGGTAATTCAAATACATAGTGGTGAGAGTAACCCAACACCAGATCTAAAGTATTACCTGTATTGGTAGCACGGTAACCTACACCTACTAATTCCTGCTCCACTTTGTAACCAGTGGTTACACCTACTACCATGTTATTTAAAAGCGCACGGTATAAACCATGTAACGCTTTATGACGTTTTTGTTCAGACGGGCGTTGAACTAACAACTGGCCGTCTTCCTGTGCAATGGTGATATCGCTATCAACCGCTTGCTGCAACTCACCTTTAGGGCCTTTTACAGTAACAACATTCTCTGCTGATACGGTAACGGCAACTCCCTGAGGTAGTGCTATCGGTGCTTTTCCTACTCTTGACATTGCTTAATTTCTCCTATTAATAAACGTAGCATAATACTTCGCCACCTACATTTTGCTGACGAGCTTCTTTATCGGTCATTACACCTTTTGAAGTTGACAGGATAGCGATTCCTAAACCATTTAATACTCTTGGCAGGTTATCGGTACCTGCGTATTTCCTCAAACCTGGTTTACTGATGCGCTGAATGCTACGGATAGCAGAAATTTTAGTTATCGGGTGGTATTTTAAAGCAACTTTAATGCTGCCTTGCGGACCAACTTCCTCAAACTTGTAATTGGCAATGTAACCTTTGTCGAAAAGCACTTTCGTGATTTCCTTTTTCAGATTTGATGCAGGAATTTCAACAACCCTATGGTTGGCTTTAATAGCATTCCTTACTCTTGTAAGATAATCTGCGATTGGATCTGTATTCATTTTATTGTGTTATGATAGTGGTTTCCTTCCGGTAACATCCCGGGCGACCTTCCATCGGTTAATTCATTTTTTGTGCTTAACGCTAAAAGCACAAAGCCTAAAGCTTCATGAGCCTTACGCTTTATGCCTTAAGCTTTCAGCTTAATATTACCAGCTTGCTTTCTTTACTCCCGGTATTTTGCCAGCTAATGCCATATCACGGAATGTTACACGTGAAATGCCAAACTGACGCATATAACCACGAGGGCGGCCGGTTAATTTACAACGGTTGTGTAATTTTACCGGAGATGAAGCTTTAGGCAATTTATCTAAGGCTGCATAATCGCCGGCCTCTTTAAGGGCTGCTCTTTTCTCTGCGTATTTAGCAACCAATTTAGCGCGTTTTAATTCACGTGCTTTTACACCTTCTTTAGCCATTGTTATTTTGATTTTTAAATGGTAATCCAAATTGTTTCAACAACTCCAATGCTTCAACATCGTTTGTTGCGGAGGTTACAAAGGTAATATCCATACCTTGAATTTTATTGATTTTGTCAATATTTATCTCAGGGAATATAATTTGCTCTGTAATACCTAATGTATAGTTACCTCTTCCGTCAAAACCTTTGTCGTTGATGCCTTTAAAGTCACGGATACGTGGCAGGGCAACAGCGATTAAACGATCCAAAAACTCATACATTGTGTTGTCACGCAGGGTAACACGTACGCCAACCGGCATATTTTTACGCAATTTAAAGTTTGAGATATCTTTTTTAGATTTTGAAGCAACTGCCTGCTGACCGGTAATGGTAGTTAACTCAGTGATGGTGTTTTCGATCAATTTCTTGTCGGTTGTGGCAGCGCCAACACCCTGGTTAATGGCAATTTTTTCCAGTTTAGGAACCTGCATTACGCTTTTATACTGAAATTTATCTTTCAGTGCGGTACGGATCTCCTCTTTGTATTTTGTTTTGAGTCTTGGTATGTAAGTCATTACTTAATTTCCTCCCCTGATTTTTTTGCTACCCTTACTAATTTGCCGGCATCGTTTTTCTTACGGCCAACACGGGTTGGGTTACCTGTTTTAGGATCAACCAGCATTAGGTTTGAAATATGTATAGCAGCTTCTTGTTTAACAATACCACCGTTTGGATTAGCAGCATTAGGTTTGGTATGTTTTGATACCATATTGGCACCCTCAACAATAGCCCTGCCTTTGTCTAACAAAACCTCAACAATTTTGCCTTGTGTTCCTTTTGAATCACCGGCTATAACTTTAACCAGGTCGCCTTTACGGATCTTTAATTTAGCTGGTTGCTCGTGTTTTTTCTTTTCCATGTTACAATACCTCCGGTGCTAATGATACAATTTTCATAAATTGTTTCTCACGCAGTTCCCTTGCAACAGGGCCAAAGATACGGGTACCTCTCGGCTCGTCCTGGTTATTTAACAATACAGCTGCGTTATCGTCGAAACGGATGTATGAACCATCTTTTCTGCGGATCTCTTTTTTGGTGCGTACTACTACGGCTTTTGATACAGTACCTTTTTTCACGTTACCTGATGGTAAAGCGCTTTTTACAGTTACTACTATCTTATCGCCGATTGATGCGTACCTTTTACCAGTACCGCCCAATACACGGATCACTAAAACTTCTTTAGCTCCGCTGTTATCGGCTACGTTTAATCTTGATTCCTGTTGTACCATCTTATTTAGCCCTTTCTATAATTTGAACTAATCTCCAGTTTTTGCTTTTGCTCAACGGACGTGTTTCCATAATCAATACGGTATCACCAATACCACAGGTATTTGTCTCATCATGAGCCATGAATTTGGTAGTTTTCTTTACGAATTTACCGTAGATAGGGTGTTTTACTTTACGTTCAACAGCTACTACGATTGATTTTTGCATTTTATTGCTAACTACCAAACCGGTACGTGTTTTTCTTAAATTTCTTTCCATTTTTCTGAACGCTTAATTAATTGTTTTCAGAAGTTGACGCAGCTTTACGCTTTGTTAATTCAGTATTTAACCGAGCAATGTCCTTGCGTACTTTTGTTATACGTGTTGGATTCTCAATAGCTGATACTGCATGGGCAAATTTAAGTTTGGTAAGGTTTGTTCTCTCCTCTCCTACTCTTGCAACCAATTCTTCAGTTGATAGCTCCAAAATTTCTGAGTTCTTCATTTTCTTTTGTTATTTGTTGTTGTTGTTCGCAGTTTCAACGCTGTATTGTTTTTTTGATGGGTGAATGTTCGGCATCTAACATCACAACATGAAAACTTTACAACTTTTCAACTAACTTTCCGTTTATGCTTCTACGTAATCTCTACGTACTATAAATCTGGTTTGTACCGGAAGTTTTTGTGCTGCAAGGCGTAAAGCCTCTTTAGCAACGTCCAATGGTACACCTTCGGCTTCAAAAATGATCCTTCCGGGGCGCACTACCGCAACCCAGTATTCTGGAGCACCTTTACCTTTACCCATACGTACCTCTGCTGGTTTTTTGGTTACAGGCTTGTCAGGGAATATCCTGATCCATACCTGGCCTTCACGTTTCATAAAACGTGTTACAGCGATACGCGCAGCCTCGATCTGGCGGCTGGTGATCCAGGCCGCTTCGAGTGATTTTATACCGAAAGATCCGAATGAAAGTTCTGCACCACGGGTGGCTAAACCTTTCATCCTGCCTTTTTGCATCTTTCTGAACTTCGTTCTTTTTGGCTGTAGCATTTTCTTAAGTATTGAGATATAAGATGTGAGATATGAGATATGAGATATGAGATGTTAACTTACTAATGCATCTCTTATCAAATTCTTTATCCGCTTATCAAAATCTTCTATCCTGTTATTTTATTATTTTACTATTGCATTTCAGGATGTTGAAATAAAATATGAATCTCATATCTCATATCTCACATCTCAAATCTGCCTTTATTATCTCTTTCCTGGACCACCCGGACGATTGCCGCCTTGGCCACCCGGACGGTTGCCACCTTGACCACCACCACGGTTGTTGTTTCCACCACCACGGCGGTCACCACCTGGTTTCCTGTCGCCTCTGCGCTCACCGCCACGTTCGCCACCGCGTTGGTTGTCACGTCCGCCGAATGCCGGAGCACCGTCTGGACGACCACCTTTACCGCTGCTGCTGCTTGTGCCGCCGATGTTTGGAGACAAGTCACGCTTTCCGTAAACTTCGCCTTTGCAGATCCATACTTTAACACCTATTTTACCATAAGTAGTTAAGGCTTCTGCCAGTGCATAGTCAATATCTGCACGGAAAGTGTGCAAAGGAATTCTTCCTTCTTTGTATTGTTCGCTACGTGCCATCTCGGCACCGCCTAACCGGCCTGATGTCATGATCTTGATTCCTTCTGCACCCATTCTCATGGTTGAAGCAATTGTAGTTTTCATGGCACGGCGGAAAGAGATACGTGCTTCCAGTTGTTTCGCGATACCTTCCGCAACTAATTGCGCGTCAAGCTCAGGGCGTTTGATCTCGAATATGTTGATCTGAACTTCCTTTTTGGTAAGTTTTTTCAACTCTTCTTTGATCTTGTCAACTTCCTGACCACCTTTACCGATCACGATACCCGGACGGGCAGTGTGAATAGTTACAGTAATGCGTTTTAATGTGCGTTCGATAACCACTTTGGATACCCCACCTTTAGCTATACGAGCTGAAAGGTATTTGCGGATTTTTTCGTCTTCAACTAATTTGTCAGAGTAGTTGTTGCCTCCGAACCAATTAGAATCCCATCCTCTGATGATTCCTAACCTGTTACCTATTGGATGTGCTTTCTGTCCCATTTCAAATTAATTATTATCGTTTTTACTATCCACAATAAGGGTTACGTGGTTTGAGCGTTTGCGTATACGGTAGCCTCTTCCTTGCGGAGCAGGGCGTAACCTTTTTAGCTGACGGCCGCCACCTACTGAAACTTCTTTAACAAATAAAGCGCTGTCTTCAACACGTTTGCCTTCGTTTTTTGCTTCCCAGTTTTTGATGGCTGATAACAAAAGTTTCTCTACACGAATAGCAGCTTCTTTGTTAGTATATTTTAATATGTACAACGCTTTTTCAACGTTCTCGCCACGGATAAGATCAACCACCAAACGCATTTTGCGTGGTGAAGTTGGACAGTCCTGTAGTTTAGCAACCGAAGCACCGCCAATCTGGGCTTTTGCTGCTTCTTTTTGTTGCCTGATCAATACAGACTTTTTGATTTTTGTTGTTGCTTCCATTGCCTGTTATTTTTTCTTTTCTGCGTGACCGCGGAATGTACGGGTTGGAGCAAATTCTCCCAACTTGTGACCAACCATGTTTTCTGTTACATACACAGGTATAAATTTATTACCGTTGTGTACTGCGAATGTATGACCAACGAAATCAGGAGAGATCATGGAACGACGTGACCATGTTTTTACAACTGATTTTTTGCTTGATTCATTCAAGGTAAGAACTTTTCTTTCCAGGTTATGATCAATATACGGTCCTTTTTTAATTGAACGTGCCATTATTTTTTCCTTCTTTCAATGATATAACGATCCGACCCTTTTTTCTTATCACGGGTTTTGTAGCCTTTAGCTAATAAACCTTTACGTGAACGTGGATGACCACCTGAGGCTCTACCCTCACCACCACCCATAGGGTGATCTACCGGGTTCATGGCTACACCACGAACTCTTGGTCTGCGGCCCAACCAACGGTTACGGCCTGCTTTACCTAACACCGCGTTTGCTTTTTCGCCATTTGAAACGGTACCGATAGTTGCCAAACAAGTTGACAGTATCATACGTGTTTCGCCTGAAGGCAATTTGATGATAGCATATTTACCATCGCGTGCTGAAAGCTGAGCATAAGTACCGGCGCTGCGGGCAATAACACCACCCTGGCCTGGGTTTAACTCAATGTTGTGGATGATAGAACCTAACGGGATGTTTTTCAAAGGCATGGTATTACCAACCTCTGGAGTAGCAGTCTCGCCAGATACAACTATTGTACCAACTGTTAAGCCTTCCGGAGCTATCATATATCTTTTCTCACCATCTACAAAGTGTAGCAGAGCTATACGTGCAGAACGGTTAGGATCATATTCAATAGTGGCAACTTTTGCCGGGATATCAAACTTATTACGTTTGAAATCAATTAACCTGTATGCTTGTTTATGACCACCGCCTAAGTAGCGCATAGTCATTTTACCGCTGTTGTTACGACCGCCCGATCTGGTGTTGGCTGATACAACCAACGACTTTTCAGGAACGTTTGTTGTAATATCTGAGTTAGATACATCAACTCGGAAGCGGGTACCCGGTGTAACCGGTTTAAATCTCTTTACTGCCATGTCTTAATTATATATTGCTGTAAAAATCAATTGTTTCACCGTCCTTCAACGTAATGATCGCTTTTTTATAAGTTGCAGCACGGCCTGAAACGGCGCCTGCCTTAGTGTTGCGAGTTTTAAGTTTGCCGACGTATTTCATGGTGTTTACCGCCGTAACGTTTACACCATACATTGCCTCAATGGCTCCTTTAATCTGAATTTTGTTTGCTCTGTGATCAACTTTGAAAGCATAACGGTTAAGTTTCTCGGTTAATTGAGTTACTTTTTCAGTAAGTAGGGGTTTCTTTAAAATTTCCATAATTACTTAAGCTAGTGCTTCCTCCAAAGTTTTAACAGCACCTGTAGTTAATAACAGTTTGCCTGCGTTCAACACATCATAAGTGTTCAACTGCTCAACCGAAATAACTTTTGATTTTTTCAGGTTTCTGCTTGATAAATACACATTGTTATTATCAGCGGCTGCAATTACCAATAATGTTTTATCATTAGTAACATTCAGATCAGCCTCCATTTTAAGGTAGTTTTTAGTTTTGATGCTATCGAAGCTAAAATCTTCCAATACTAAAATGTTGTTATCTTTTGCTTTGTATGATAAAGCTGATTTACGTGCCAGTGATTTCAGTTTCTTGTTTAATTTGAAGCTGTAATCGCGTGGTTGCGGACCGAAAACGCGGCCACCACCGTTAAACAACGGAGATTTTACGCTACCTGCACGGGCACCACCTGTACCTTTTTGTTTATATAATTTGCGGGTTGAACCTGCAATTTCGTTACGCTGTTTTGCTTTGTGTGTACCCTGACGCTGGTTAGCTAAATACTGCTTTACATCAAGATAGATCGCGTGATCGTTGGGTTCAATGCCGAATACCGACTCAGGAAGCTGCACCTTGGCACCTGTTTCTTTACCTGATACGTTTAATACGTTAACTTCCATCTTATTTATCAACTATTACGAATGAACCCTTAGCTCCTGGGATGGAACCTTTAACAACTAACAGATTCTGCTCCGCATAAACTTTCACAACTTGTAAGTTCTGAACTTTAACACGGCCGTTTCCGGTTTGACCCGCCATACGCATACCTTTAAATACGCGAGATGGCCATGATGACGCACCCAAAGAACCCGGTGCACGTAAACGATTGTGCTGACCGTGAGTTTGCATACCCACACCACCAAAACCGTGACGTTTTACCACACCCTGAAAACCTTTACCTTTTGAGGTACCAACCACATCCACAAAATCTCCCGCAGCGAAAATCTCTACAGTAACAGTGTCACCTAAGTTTTTTTCGTCTTCGAAAGTTTTGAATTCAACAAGTTTACGCTTTGGAGCAGTACCTGCTTTTTGGAAGTGACCTTTTAAAGGCGCAGAAGTGTTTTTTTCCTTTTTGTCGCCATATGCCAGCTGTACAGCAGCATACCCGTCTGTATCTACAGACCTAACTTGTGTTACCACGCAAGGGCCAGCTTCGATTACTGTGCAGGGAATATTCTTCCCTGTTTCGTCGAAAATGCTGGTCATTCCTACTTTTTTACCAATAATTCCTGACATTTCTTTAATTTGTTTGTGCCCATCGAAGCAGTAGGGCTTCGTTCAAGGCATATTATTTCCCCTAAAGGGACGGCAAAGATAGGAATTTTGTATTAACTCTCAAATAGTTAGTGAATTATTTTTTAATATTTTTCCACAATCATTTTTAACAAGAGCTTTGCGGGTATTTAGCTGGCGCCTAAGGTATTTAATACGTGCCGCGAAATTATGATTTTTGGAGTTTACTCAGAAATGATAAAAACATGATGGCTAAAGATTCCTGAAATGTAAATCCCGGGTTTGAATTTTTCAAAATCTGGTTTTACAACAGCCAACAATAAAGCTCATATTAACTGTAAATGCGCTGCTCTAATTTGATCTGGGTTAATATCCGGCTGAATTAAACTTTTGATCACCTAACTATCTGCAATTCAACATTCTTTTATTAAATTGAGCTTTCTTTAAAACTATTACTGATCATGAAAGCCACTACCCCAACCATTACTATCGCGCTCATCTGCTCCCTGCTTTTTAGCTGTAAACCAGAAGCCAAACCACATGACCGTATGGGCAAGGCCAGCCGGGCCGATAAAAACGGCTGGATTTACCTGCACATAGAAGGCTCTCCGGCCGATATGGGCTATCAGCATGGATACCTATTATATAAGGAGATAGATACGCTGCTTAAAGTGATGGCCTACTACCTGCCTTACAGCAGTAAAAAAGACTGGGCATTTTACCGCAGCGCGTCGGCCCGGTTCTTATGGAAAAAGATAGATAAGGAATACCAGGACGAAATACGCGGGATAGCCGAAGGCCTGCAAGCTCACGGCCTTAAATATGATACATTGGACATCACCGCCCTTAATGCCAACATTGAGCTGGCCCAATATTATGTGCCAGGCCTTATGAATAAGATAAAACCCGGCAGTGGCGATAACAAAGCCCCCGGCAATTGCAGCGCATTTATAGCTACCGGTCGTTATACTAAGGACGGTAAGATAGTAATTGGTCATAATAACTGGACAGACTATATTATAGGTGAACGCTGGAATGTGATAGCCGATGTAGTGCCCCAAAAAGGCAACCATATATTAATGGACTGCGCGCCGGGCTTTATCCACAGCGGCGACGATTTTGTGGTCACCAGTAATGGTATACTCATTACCGAAACCACCATTACCGGTTTTAAAGGTTTTGATACTACCCGTACCCCTGAATTTGTGCGCGCCCGTAAAGCATCACAATACAGTAAGAATATAGATGATGTGATCAGGATCATGAGTGCGGATAATAATGGCGGCTATGCCAACGACTGGCTCATTGGCGATACCAAAACCAACGAGGTAGCCAAACTGGAGCTCGGATTAAAAACCGTAAAAGTATGGCGGTCAAAAGATACGGCCATGATCGGCTCAAACTTCCCGAGTGATCCGGCGCTGATTAAAACAGAAACTACTTTTGATGTGAACGATAAAACCACCTCGCCCAATGCCCGCAAGCTCCGCATGGAAAAACTAGTATGCCTGGATTATAAGGGCAAACTGGATGTTGAGAACGGAAAAATGATTGAGGGTGATACCTTTGACGCCTTGCAAGGTAAAAACGCCTTTAACCGCTGCATTATCGACGGGCACATTGATCAGGACCCTAAAGGCTGCCCCGAATGGAGCGAGGGCCCCTACTTCCCAATGGGTGCCGTACAGGGTAAAGTAACCACAACCGCCCTGGCCAATAAAATGCAACTATGGGCACACATGGGTCACCCTGGCGGAACCGATTTCCTGGCTGCCCCTTTCTTCAAGCAACACCCGGAGTATAATTACCAGGCCAAATACCTACGGGATATGAAAGCTTATCCATGGACATTGTTTGCAGCGAAGTAGGTGGCTGTCGCCCGCAGACATATTGATCATCAGACTTACGAAGTTTCAAAAACTTCGTAAGTCTTAAAAACCCTCTATTGGCGCAAGTCTTGTGTTGTGGAGTTGTGTGTGTAAAGGCTGACTTGTGACCTCAGCAGAGCACAAGTCAGCCCTCCATAGGCGACCACACAAGACTTGCGCTAAAAGCGGGATATGAAAGCCTATCCATGGACATTGTTTTCGGCGAAGTAAAGACCATTATCCTTAGACATATTGATCATCAGACTTACGAAGTTTTTGAAACTTCGTAAGTCTTAAAAACCCCTCCCCACGGCTACTGTGTGAACACATCTTTTAATGTGCCCTGTAGGGGCTGAATGTCGGTAGAAGAAGGATCAAAAGAAATTTTTACGTGCCTAGGTACGTCACTTTTTAACTTCGTGGGGCAAATAATAGTGCATTAATAGACCCTAAGTCGGTTAGTGTAGTACCTATGGCACTAAAAGAGGTTGAATTTTATTATTTCTACCGACATTTTGCTCCTCTGGAGCAGCTTTTTTAATTGTTAGTGCATTGAAAAGATGTGTCCACACAGTAGCCCGGGAGGGTAATAGCCCATGAGTAGACATAACGGACAAATAATATTAAAAAGGGGGCTGTCACCCTGAGCTTCGTCGAAGGGTCGTGCGCAGAGGCCTGCCCACCATGCTTCGACGAGCTCAGCATGACACCCTTTTTTGAACAAATGTCCAATGATGGGCTATTACTCTCTCAAGAGGGAAATCGCACTATGCCCGGCTTTCTTCCGGACACATAACCGCCTGAAATACAATTTCAAACGTTTGTGTTGTGGTTTACTGCTGTAAACGCGGTTTTATAAAACATGATCAATAAGATCAATAAGGCGGTGACTATTCATCCACCACCTAAGTATTTGAAAACTATTAAATTACCTACTGTCTTCTCTTCCCAATATCCCCGCAGCTTATTAAAAATACGTTTTAGCAGTGCCTTTGGTCAACAAGCTGTTTTTAAAAGATGGTTTTGCTAATATCTCGCGGAAGCACATAAAATTATTCTTGTGGTTAAATTTTTAACAAACGTTTGCGTGGCCTTTACATAGTTGATTAACTACCCATTTCATAATTTAAGTTAAAATTAACCGACAAAATTTTAACAAACCTTTACATTATGAAAAAGAACCAATTACACTATCTGGTGTGTTTTATGCTGCTTGTATTATTTTCCTGTAAAAAGGATGCGCAAAAGAGTTTAGCCGCCAACGGGGCTGCCGACGTCAAAAGCCAATCGCTGGGCGGCTCATCGCTCCGGGTTTCTATGGGCGGTAATGCCTTCGTAACTACCCTGGCCTCGGGTGGGGTGGAAACCGTAACCTCAACCACATTGGCTAACTGGACCAACCCAAACAGTATCTTCTCTTCCTATTTCCGTTTAGGCAATACCGGTTCGTTAACCGTAAAGGTAAAAGCTAAGGTGGCATCAGGCAGCAGCGTAATTAAACTGACCATTAACGGGATAGCCTTCAATGTATCTATGACTGGTTCAGCCTTTACTACCTATGATGTAGGCACGGTAAATGTTACCAGTGCCGGTTATGTACGGGTGGATTTTCAAGGTGTAAGCAAAACCGGCGGCTATTATGCCGATGTATCCGACCTCATCATCAGCGGACCCGTGGTGGCATCTAATGTGCAGTACGCTAATGACTCTACCAATTTTTACTGGTCGCGCAGGGGGCCATCAGTTCACTTAGGTTATACTGCGCCGGCCAACTCCCAATGGTTTTATAACGAGGTTACCGTTCCTGTTGGCCAGGATCCGGTTGGATCCTATTTTATGGCTAACGGCTTTAGCCAGGGATATTTCGGGATGCAGGTAAATTCCTCAAGCGAGCGCCGCATCCTGTTTTCGGTATGGAATCCAACCGGCGGTACTACAACCAGTACCCGGGCAGGCGCCGGTGTTGTAGTAAAAACATTTACCGGTGAAGGCGAAGGCGGACAGGCTTACCTGGACTATAACTGGGTTGCAGGTACTACCTATAAATTTTTGACCGAAGCTGTACCCGATGCATCCGGCAATACTACCTTTTCGTCCTGGTTTTACGCGCCCGAAGTTGGTTCATGGAAATTCATCACTTCCTGGTTAAGGCCATCTACCAATACCTATTTAACAGGGCTGTATTCATTTGTAGAGAATTTTACAGATACTAATGGCTACCTGGGCCGTAAAGGAAATTTTGGCAATCAATGGGTAAAAAGCTCAACCGGTACCTGGACCGAGCTAACCAGTGCCTATTTTGACGGCGACGCTACCGCCAACAACCAACAGAGAATGGACTATGCCGGCGGTCTTTCCGGCAGTCAGTTTTATTTACAAAATGGAGGCTTCTTTGCCAATTATGTAACCCTTAACCAAACATTTACACGCACAGCTACAGGCACGCCGCCAAGCATCAATTTTACAACGTTGCCATAGTTAACAAGACATTATATATAATAAAGGCCGTGTCGTATTGCGGCATGGCCTTTTGTTTTACTTTTAAAAAATGCTTTTATCGAGATAATTATAATTTTATATTACCCCTTTGTAATGATGATCAATGGAAATAAAAAAAACATATTTATTTATTCCTGGCGGATGGCATGGGGCATGGGCATTTGACCCGGTAACTACAAGGTTAAAAGAATTTAACAAGAAATACTTTGCATTAACCTTACCTGGGCTTGAACCGGAACCTGTTGAACAAGATAAAATCATTAACCTGACCACACACATTCAATTCGTAATTGATTTTATAGTTGAAAGAGATATTACCAATGTGATATTGTGCGGACATAGTTACGCGGGAATGGTTATTACCGGCGTAGCAGATAGAATTCCTGAAAGAATATACGCACTTGTTTATATTGACGCTTATATTCCAAAAAATGGCGATTCCTGCTGGAAGCTTACGAGTGATCATTATCGAAATCTTTTTGCATCCGGAGCAGAAAATGATGGTTTTACGGTTGCGGTTCCGCCGGGATCAGAAAATAGGAGACGACCTCAATCTTTAGCCACATTCATACAAAGTTTACAGCTGACCGGAAGTTATGAGCAAATCCGTAATCGCACGTTTATTTATCTCAGCGGCTGGGAAGGAACGCCTTTCAAAAAACAATACGAAATATTAAAAAATTCCGCAGACTGGCATGTTAAAACCATTGATTGCGGACATAACGTAATGACACAACGCCCGGATGAATTAACAACTATATTATGTGATCTGGATAAATAAAAAATACCGGAAAAAAGAAATAATATCGAATTTGAATAAATCCCCTGCAAATAATTAAACTCGAAAAGTTTTCAGACTCATTCGAATCATTTTTTAATAAGGATAACGTTACCGCTTGTATAAGCGACAGGCGCGTTCTTATTCACCTGTACCTTATTTAAAACATATGTGGTACTACATTCGGTTTTAGTTGCTGCAACAGTACTGATCATGGTATCTGTTTTCAAGTTCTTTATTTTGATATAACAGGTATCCAGTGTCCGGGTATAAGGAACAGGATATACAAAATGCGATCCGGCAGGCACCGCTTCTTTCAACGGTGGAGAAACAGAATCTAATTTACCTGAGCTGTTTCTGAACACAATTTTAATATCAGTTAAGGCATAGGGAGGATTTGGAGAGAAAAAGAAGTCTTGCCCACTGGTTTTATCAACTACCTGAAATCTCACAACCTGCAATATTAATGCAACCGGTGCAGGCGGACAGATCTTGGTCTGATTTTTATTTTTTGAACAGGACACCACGATCCATAAAAGCAACAGACCGGCGATGCATTGGATTATTTTTTTCATAAACTAATTGGTTTAACAAGAGCAATGTATATACATTACGTACCGGATCTATCCATACGCTACAGGGGTTATATATCTTTGTCGGATATTGCGGATATTTGTATACACTAAGCCAAAAACCGATCGTTTGGTATGTTGTATTTGACAGTCAATAATTGATATTTTTTAAAGTTTCAAAAACATGTTAAAACCGCATTGAAATTTGTTAAAAGGTTTAGAATCGATGGTTTTGAGTGAATTTAGAGCTGTTTTTACACCATTTTCGACCAGAAATTTGTTAAAATTTGAGGTTTAAAAAGTTTTTCCGCTTATTCCATCATCAATCTTCTGATGAGTTCGGCGCTTTGTTTTTTGCCTTCTTCCAGCCGGTCGCCAAAAAAAGCCTGCACCTCGTTGAAATGTTTTTTGTAGCCTTCCATATCGCCATAACCAATAATGGACGACCATTCCCGCACCGCCGAATGAAATTCCAGATCGTCGCCCCGGATGGCCTTATCATATAATGCCGTCTCGATGGATTCTTCCAGCAGATCTTCATTCTTGAACAGATATTCGGCAATACCCAAACGCAGGCGGAAGGGTGGAGTTTGGCAAATGAGGTTGTCATAAGGGTTTACACCCAGGTGGTACCAGGCATCAACCATGCTCAATATGCTTAAATGCGAATTTGGTTTTTGCTGGCCGGGTTTCTGCGACAGGGAAAATTCGCGCATCACCGCGTCGTTCAGCATAATAGGTTTACGGCTTTCGTGAAAAACAAAGTCGCGGCCCCGGTACAAACGCTCTCTGAAGGTTTTGGCCTCCTCCTTGATCATGAGCTTAAACAGCTCCGATTCCGACTCGGCATAGCGTTTAACCTGTTGTCTGGCGTAAGGGTTCAAAATAGCCAAACCGGCATATACGTGTGCTTTATAGCTAAATATACGCAGCATGGTCAATATCTTTACATTGTCGATACCGCCTACGTAGGAGTCATTTTCCCATGGAAAAAATCCTGCCGATTTCCACCCGGTGCCCATACTTTCAAAACCTACATGGGTTACGGCCTGGGTATCAGCTACAATTTTATCATGTTCATGATAATCGGCAATTTCAACAATATTGCTGCCAATGGCGGTAAACAGGTCATACATCCGCTGGTAGGCATCGGGCGTGGTACGGTGGGGTATCAATATCAATGTTTGCCCGGCTGGTTCAAATCCAGGGCCATGCATACCATGAAAAGTGACTATCTGAACATCAGCAGGGAGGTATTTTTCAAAAAGGGCTATCTCCGGATGTTTTACAGATGTTTGACCTGCCACAATAGCGCCATATTTGGTCAGCGGACCGCACTCGGCCACTACCTGCTCCATTTTATCGGCCTCAACCGAATAAATGACCAGGTCATTGGTGCGGGCAACATCTTTACCGCTATCCATTATGTTTATTTTGTATGGTGCCAGCTCAGTTTCAAGCCTGTCCCTGTTTTCGGGCAAATCGCATCCGCAAACGGTGTAGCCAGCATTTGCAAAAGCTTTGGCATACAAACGGCCCATGTCGCCTAACCCAATAATACCTATATTCATGCTGCTAATATAACCATGAGTAGCAAAATTACGTATGAAACCTTACATTAGCCCCTACAAACCTGCAGGATATTATAATAAAAACCAATAGATATCCTGTTTTGTTAACATAGGATACCTAATTTTACATCTAATGAGCAAGCATTTTTTATTCCGTATCGGTATTTTAACAGTCGTTTTTTTTAGCAGTATCAGCGCGGGGTTTGCCCAGGATACCTTAAAAAAAACAGGTGCAGTAAAACCAGCCATCCAGAAGCCGCCCACTATAAAACCTGCTACTATAAAACCAGCAGTGCCTGTTAATCCTTTGGCCCACAGATATACGCAGCCAAAAGCTACCGCGGCCGATTCGGCATTAGAAAAAGACAAATCACTTAATGGCCAGTATAAATACCTGATCAGTAAACTATACCACTACCAGGAACCATTGGCATCGGCTCTTTGGAAAAACATGCGTGATACGCTGAACACCGAAAGACGTAAACTGGCCGAAGCGCAATCAAAGCTCGCAACGCTAACAAAAGATATCAACAGCCTTAAAACTGATGTAACCACTAAGGATCAGACACTTTCTGAATCAAACGCCAAACGCGATGAAATAAACCTCCTGGGTATCTCGCTCACCAAATCATCCTACAATTTATTGATGTGGGGACTGGTTATTGCATTTGGCGCTATAGCCACCATTGTTATTGCCCGTTCAGGCGCACATAGTCGTGAAGCTAAATACAGGACAAAATTGTATGAAGAGCTCGACGAAGAATATAAAGCTTATAAATCAAAAGCCAACGAAAAAGAGAAGAAACTGGCCCGTGAACTGCAAACAGAGCGTAATAAGCTTGATGAATTATTAGGCCGGGGGTAGTTTTTGATTTCGTATTTGAGAATTGCGATTTCGGATTTATCATATCATTTTGCCATCATGAGGAACCAAGGACCTATTTTAGGCTTTGCAAGCACCCTTTTAGATAATTCACCCCGTTGCGCATGACGTGTTTCATCATGTCATTGCTGCGAGGAGGAACCCTGTATCGCATGCGATTGCCATGCTGCGCTCGCAATGACATATTTATTATACCATGAATAACAGCCCTCTTTTAACCCTCATTACCCCAGGTAAGATCCATTGCTGATATAGGCCTGCTTTACGCCAAAAACGAGTATGATATAGAACGGTACACCGAACTGCGGCACATCAGCACACAAATGCTGGATCAGGTTTCGGGTTATGGAGAAGAAAAGATCGGCATACTTTTTCCGCAGGCTACCGATTACCCTACAGCTAAAGTTGATGTGCGGGGTATCCTGCTCTCTCCCGACAATAAAATATTGCTGGCCCGAGAAAGCACCGACGGCAAATGGTCGTTACCCGGTGGCTGGGGTGATATAGGTTACAGCCCAAAAGAAGTGATCGTCAAAGAATTTCAGGAAGAAACCGGGCTTGACGTTGTACCCGAAAGGTTGCTCGCCGTGTTTGACAAGAAAATGCACGCACACCCTCCGCAACCGCTTTATGTATATAAAATGGTGTTCTATTGCAAGGCATTGTCCTTTACCCTTAATAAGGGATTTGATGTACTTGATGTGCAGTATTTTGGTATTGACCAGTTACCCGAGCTATCAGAAGACCGTATACTCAAAAGCCAGATTGAAATGCTTTATCAAAATATCCTATCCGGCAACATGGCCGTTTACGTAGATTGATACTATGCTCACCTGCTAAGCAAACTGCAAACCGGCAACTGCCTACTGCAAAGTTTTACCGGTATTGGGTAAACTTGGCAATGTGCGTTTATCAGGGGGTAAAGCCATAAATTTCTTATAGGAATCGTTGATATACACCGTAAGCGATTCGCCATTATTGTTTTTCAGAAACGCATAAGTTGGGCGGTAAAGGGTCATGAAATTTTCAAGATCCTGACCACGTAATGGCACCAGGCTTTGCACATAAGTGGCATTAAATATTTCGTCAACATGCCTTTCCTCTTCTTCACGTTTAAAGTATTTTTTCAGGCGACGGGCATCACGGGCATCTTTACTGAACCATGATGATGGCGACAATGGATAAACTTTGCTTCGTGTGTAAATCTCAGGATATTCTTTATGCGCATCAAAAGATTGCCTGGTCGAGGTGATATTAACCTGGCGCAGGGCAATGGTTTTGGTTACCATTTCTATCTTTTTAGGCGTAAGATTAGTTACATACAAGGTATCAGATATATATCCCGGCGAATCAAATATCAGTGTGTGACCAGTTTCGGTATTTATTTGAAAATTACCTTTATCGTCGGTAATGGTTATTTGTTTTTTGTTGTTATCGTCCCTTATAAAAACATTGGGCATCCGGTTGTTTTTACCTGCTTCATAAACGGTGCCCTTTAACACACTTTGAGCGTTCACGGTACCCGCAATAAAAAGGGCAGAAAATATTATAAAGTATTTAGGTTTCATATGCCGATCAATTAAGCTGTAAATTAAACCTATTTTTTCCAATAATGGTTTTGGATTTAACACTTTTAGGCATGTTTTAACAATTAATGACAAATGGGTGAGTTCAAGTTTGCCAAAACTTACTTTGAACTATTGTTTATTTGCCGCATATATAAAAACGCGCCTGTCTACTCAGTGTCTTTTTAGGGATCACAAAAAAAGCCGCCTCATGATAATATCATGAAGCGGCCTGTAAAATTATTATAGATATACTGTCCCGGTATCGGTTGGGTAATTAATACCTTGTTACTTTAAAATCAGATACACCACCCGTCATGTGGATGTATATTTTGTTTTTAGCGGCATCAAACCCAGGGGTTTCGTACCGGTTATCATCCTTCTTGTCAAAGCCATCAAAATCGCTTGATGACAGGCCTGAATTAGTGCGGATGCTGCAAGCCGCGTCTTTTGGCACATTGATCTTTACTTCTGATACACCGGTTGATACCTCAACATTGGTAGTTGCCAAAGGATTGCCCAGCTTTACTTCAAATGATGCCGCGCCTCCCTTTAAAGTTAAGTTTTTTATTTTGAATTTACTAAGGTCAAAGTTAAGTTTTGTGGCGCCGGTCTCTACATTAACCTCCCATACCGGGTTAGGGTTTAGCTTAATGTCGGCCCTGTTGGCTTTATCTTTGTCCTCATCGCTATCAATATGCCAGCCTTTGTCATTGCGCAGATGCAGGTTTACTACATACATCGAATCGTCTTTGCTGGAAGTAAACTCGTATTTGCTGCCATAAAACTCTTTGGTTTCGGCTTTAAAAAGCTGATTGGTAGTATCATTTAAAGTATAAGTAGTACCGCCACCGCTAATGTTAAGACGGGCAAGTTTGGCATCCGGTGTATATTCTTTATTAAAAATACTGCTGCCCGATACCTTAACCACACCGTGGCCCACGCTACCTGTGCTATCGCTGTCGTCGTTGTCATCATCGTCATCATCCTTGTCATCATTATAACGGAAATTATAATGATTGGGCCAAAATCTGTAGTTATCAAAATGCCCAAACATAAGCAACCCGAAACCCAGGATAACCACTCCCAATTTTAAGATGGTGGCCCATGCTGTACGGTTGCCCGCAAAAACCAGGTTAACACCACCCATGATCAAAAATATGGGCCAAAGGTGTAGTACATTCATCCAATGGAAATCTATATACCCAAAGTTGTTAAGCAGGAATATGGCTCCTATGCAAACCAGGATAGCGCCCGGAACTAATCTATCGTTTCTCATTTTAATATTCTTTTATATTTATGAAGCTGCTATAACCTACATTAACTTTGCCGATCATAGTAGTTTAATGGCATCGGATGTTATACAGTTGGTGGATTATTTTTTAAATTATCGTTTTCGGGATTAGTATGATCTTCTTTATTCAAAGCGTCATCTTTTATCTCTTCTTTAACATCAGAGGCATCGGTACTGCCTGAATTATAATCTTCCCAGGGTTTCTTTTTGTTGCCTGTTGCCATTAATGCAAGGCCCGCTCCTACTAAAACCACCGGCCAAAATTTTCCAAAATGCCAGAACCTGAACAGATGTAATTCATGCAGCAGAAATGATGCACCTATGAATATCAATATCACACCAATGATCAATGCAGGGGTTGATGATCCCGATTTTTTGGGTGGTACACCAAACGGCACATCCTGTTGAGGAGGTACGCCAGTAGTAAAAGGGTTATAAGGCTCCTCCTGTGGCGGTACACGATAATCAACCCCAGGATTAAAATATTGCTGATATTTTTTAGGTAATACAATCCATAAAACAATATAAACCATAAAACCTGTACCCATGAATATAAAGGTGAGCAGGAATAGTGCCCTTACTATAGCTATATCGAGATCAAAATAATCGGCTAAGCCCGCGCAAACACCGCCAATTACCTTGCGGCGTTCATCGCGATAAAGTTTCTTTTCCATAATTTATTAATAATAGTGATTTTATAATTCAAATGTGCAAACAACAAATGTTTTACGGTAACACTATTAGGTAAAAGCAGCCAAACTCTCGGTAAAGCACCTGAAAATACCGATGAAAGTTGATGGTTGATGATTGGTTGTTCATGGTTCATAGATCGTGGTTCATGGTTGATAGTTCATGGTTCATAGTTCATAGTTCATAGTTGATAGTTCATGGTTCATGGTTCATAGTAAAATCAATGATATAAAAATATGCATGCTTCTCTTAAACCATGAACTATCAACCATGAACTATCAACCACCAATCATCAACCATGAACCACCAACCATCAACCATGAACTAATCAAATTTATATCTGGCCGGGCGCGGGCTTAATGATCATCTCGTCAACATTTGCGCCGGGGCTCATACGGTATATATTAATGATGGCTGATGAGATATCTTCTGGTAATACCATAGTGTCTTTGTCAACTACCGCGTCTTTCCATGAATCCGTTAATGTTGATCCGGGGATTATCGCGGTTACTTTTACACCATGCTCCTGCATTTCCAACCGCATTACTTTGGTGAGGCCCAACAGCGCGTATTTGGTTAAACTATACGTACCAGCCTGAGGGAAGGGGTTTAAAGACGCCACTGAACAAATATTAAAGAAATGCCCCTTGCGTGCGGCTATCATGGCTTTGCCGAAATGCCGGTAGAGCTCATAAGTGGGCATCAGGTTGGTATGCAGTTGTTTTTCAAAGTCGCCTTCGCTTTCGTCAAGTATGCTGCCGGGGGCGAACATCCCCAGGCTGTTGACCACTACATCAATAAATCCCAGCTCTTGTTGCGCCCCCCATGCAAATTGAAGTAACTGGGCTTTATTACTGCCATCAGCAACCTGTGCAAAAACTTTGATAGATGGGTTGATTAATTCCAGTTCGTCTTTAAATTTTAACAATTCTTGCTCATTGCGAGAACAAATTGCCACGTTCAATCCTTCCTTAGCAAATGAAATAGAAATAGCGCGGCCCATGCCTTTTGTTGAACCGGTGATAAGAGCGTTCTTCATGAAAATAATATAATAATAATGTATTTAAATAATTGTTCTTTTAAAGCGACTTAGAAAATACCGCGTCAATTTTTTTGATCAGAGTTGAAGCTTTACGGGCCGAATTTACGTAAGCAATGGTTAATGGCTTATAAAATTGCATATTTAAATTAATTCAATAGATACAAGCGGTAAAGCTTAATGTAAAAAACGTATTTTTAACCGATTTTTATAAAAACAAATGTTCCATAGTTTAGGAAAATACATTCTTCTGCTGCGTTTAGCTTTCAGAAAGCCCGAAAAGTTTAGTGTTTATTGGAGCGAAGTGATGCGTGAAATGGTTTCGGTGGGGATAGGCTCACTGGGTATTATAGCCATTATTTCGGTATTTATCGGGGCTGTGGCCACTATACAAACCGCATTCCAGCTGGTGAGCGACTTTATTCCTAAAACCATTGTAGGTGGTATCACCCGTGATTCAACTATCCTGGAGTTTAGTCCAACCATTTCGGCACTGGTATTAGCCGGACGTGTGGGCTCCAGCATGGCCTCGCAAATTGGTACCATGCGGGTAACCGAACAGATAGACGCGCTGGAGATCATGGGTGTAAACGCGCCGGGTTATTTAATATCGCCAAAGATCATTGCTGGGGTATCTATGATTCCGCTATTGGTTATTGTATCGGTGATTTTGGGTTTAACCGGTGGTTATATTGCTTGCGCCGCCTCCAACGATGTATCCACAGCCGATTATGTGACGGGTTTAACTGATGGTTTTAACCCGCTCATTGTAACTGTTTGTGCCGTTAAATCAATCTTCTTTGGATTCATTATTACCTCTATTTGCTCTTACCAGGGTTTTTATACTGATGGTGGTTCGCTTGAGGTGGGCCAATCGGCTACCCGTGGCGTTGTTTGGAGCTGTATCATGATATTATTTGTGGATCTCATTATTTCACGCCTGCTACTATGATCGAAATTAAAGATATCTACAAAACATTTGGCGATAACGAAGTACTAAAAGGTATAACCGCGATTTTTAAACCAGGTAAAAACAACCTTATTATTGGCGGTTCCGGATCTGGAAAAACCACCCTGCTGAAGTGTATTGTTGGTTTACACGACCCCACCAAAGGCGATGTGATATTTGACGGTGAAAACTTTACCGATATGGATTTTGAGCAACGCGTGCCCATCCGTACCAAAATAGGGATGCTTTTTCAAAATTCAGCCCTGTTTGACTCCATGACGGTGGAAGAGAATATCATGTTTCCGCTTAACCTGTTTACGAATCAAACAAAAGCAGAGAAACTCGATCGTGCCAATTTTTGCCTCGAAAGAGTTAATCTTACCGGCAAAAATAAACTATACCCATCCGAACTTTCAGGAGGTATGAAAAAACGCGTAGGTATTGCCCGAGCTATATCTATGCAACCCAAATACCTGTTTGTTGACGAACCCAACTCGGGCCTCGACCCTAAAACATCCATCCTGATTGATGAACTGATCAACGAACTGACCGAAGAGTATGAAATAACAACAGTGATTGTTACGCATGACATGAATTCGGTAATGGGTATAGGCGATCATATTATATTTTTACACCAGGGTAAAAAATGGTGGGAAGGCAGTAATAAAGAAATAGCCCACACCGATAATCAGGAACTGAACGATTTCGTATTCGCCAGTAAATTTATGCAGGCGGCAAAAGCGAAATTGTAGTTTACGGTTATCAGTTCACAGTTAGCAGTCGCTTTTATCAGAATGATTATATTTGCATCTATTAAAATGGCGTAGTAGGTAACTATTTACTGCAAACTGCCCACCGTAAACTGCAAACTAAATACATGATTCAACTATTAACCCCAACGCACTGGAAAGATTACGAACTGATTGATTGCGGCGATTTTGAAAAGCTGGAGCGCTTTGGGAATACTATACTGATACGCCCCGAACCGCAGGCGGTTTGGAGCAAGCAGTTGCCGGCTTCTGAATGGCAGCGCTTACACCACATTAAGTTTAAAGGCCGCTCGGCAACCGCGGGCGACTGGGTAAAGAAAGACCCTAAAACACCCGATCGCTGGCATATCGAATACAAGAATAAAGACGCGGCCATTAAGTTCCGTTTGGGTTTAACCTCATTTAAACACCTGGGTATTTTCCCCGAACAGGCGGTAAATTGGGATTACATCACCCAAAACATCAAAAAGTTTAAAACGCCACAGCCTAAGGTGCTCAACCTGTTTGCCTATACCGGCGGTGCATCATTAATTGCACAGGCAGCCGGCGCCGATACCACACACGTAGATTCGATAAAACAAGTGGTTACCTGGGCCAATGAAAACCAGGAGATCTCGGGTCTGAACAATATCCGGTGGGTGGTTGAAGATGCTTTGAAGTTTGTAAAACGTGAGCTAAAACGCGGTAAAAAATATAATGGTATCATCCTGGATCCTCCGGCATACGGCAACGGCCCCAACGGCGAAAAGTGGAAACTGGAAGATAACATCAACGAAATGATGGCCGATGTGATTCAGCTGCTTGATCCCGAAGAACACTTCCTGATCCTGAATACTTATTCACTGGGTTTTTCATCGGTCATTATCGAAAACCTCATCAAAAGCGCGTTCCCTAAGGTACAGAACCTGGAGATTGGCGAACTTTATCTGCAGGCCACTGCGGGTTCAAAATTGCCGCTTGGCGTTTTCGGAAAATTCTTTAAAACACGTTCATAGTTACGATGATCAAAAAACTGCTATGTACCGCATGCCTGGTGTTGATATTCACAGGCTGTTTCGCGCAGCAGCATTTTGATATCATCTTAAAAAACGGAAAGATCATTGACGGTGCCGGTAATCCCTGGTTTTATGGGGATGTAGGCATTGTTAAAGATAAGATCGTAAGCATTGGCGATCTGCCCAAAAACAAGGCTGGCAAAACTATTGATGCCTCCGGCCTGATCATCGCTCCCGGCTTTATTGATGTACATACGCATATTGAAGGCGACGAAAAGAAAACCCCAACTGCCGATAATTTTATTTACGATGGCGTAACCACCGTGATCACGGGTAACTGCGGCAGCTCCAATATCAACATTGCCAAATACTTTAAATTTTTAGATAGCTTAAAACTATCTGTCAACGTAGCCTCGCTGATAGGCCACAATGATGTACGCGAGGCTGTATTGGGCAAGGCAGCCATAACACCCAATGATGCACAGCTGCAAAAAATGCAGGCTATAGTAGAGCAAGCCATGCGCGATGGTGCCGTTGGTTTTTCAACCGGACTAATTTATACACCTGGCTTATATTCCAAAACACCCGAGGTTGTTGCCCTGGCAAAAGCGGCGGCTAAATATCATGGCGTGTACACCTCACATATGCGCAATGAAACCGATAAGATTTTTGATGCCATTGCCGAAGCTATTGACATTGGGCGGCAAGCCAATATGCCCGTAGAGATCTCGCATTTTAAGGTAGGTTTACCCAACTGGAACTGCTCTACAGAAATGATAGCGATGGTGGAGAAGGCGCGCCATGAAGGTTTGGATGTAACTGTCGATCAATATCCCTACACAGCCAGCAGCACTACGTTGAATGTATTACTGCCCGACTGGCTGCAGGATGGCGGGCACGATTCGGTACTAAAACGGTTGAATAACCCACTGATCCATCAAAAAGTAGTTGCCGAAATGATCGTGGATATGAAAAGGCGCACCCGCGAACATTTTGATTATGCTGTGGTTGCCCATTGCGATGGCGATCCGTCTATCAATGGCAAAAACATTATGCAGATCAATATCGCCAAAGGCAGGCCATCAACCATACCTGATGAAATTGAAACCATTTTAGATATCACCAAAATTGGCAGTGCTTCGATGGTATTTCATGGTTTGAATGAGGCTGATGTTGAAAATATACTCCGATATCCGCTTACTATGGTGGCATCAGATTCGGGTATCCGTTTATTTGGTTCGGGTGTGCCACACCCGCGCGGTTACGGCAGCAATGCCCGGGTACTGGCTTATTATGTACGCGAAAAAAATGTGATCCGCCTGGAAGATGCTATACGTAAAATGACCTCATTACCCGCACAAAAATTTCATTTAACTAATCGCGGCTTATTGCAGCCCGGTATGTTTGCAGATATTGTTATCTTTGACGCCGGTACGGTCAAAGACCAATCAACGTTTGAACATCCCCACGCCTATTCAACTGGTTTTAAGTATGTTTTAGTGAATGGAAACATAACTGTTGATAATTTTAAACACACAGGCACCAGAAAAGGTGTTATTTTGCACGGGCCCGGATATCAACAGAATAATTAATAATTAACCGGTTAAATGAGTTAAGCTAAGTACATCAAAACGCAAAAATCTCACCTTTATAAATAATGAAACATTTTTTCCTTTACGCCTCGGCGCTTTTATTAACAATTACCCTGCTAACCAATTGCAAACAAAGCGGCAGTACCAGTAAACCAGGCGCTAAACCAACAGCCAAGGCAGATTCGGCCAAAGGCGAAACAGCAGATACGCTGAGCGTGGTAAAATCAAGCTATCCACCTTTGGATAAAAAACTGTATGATTCCCTGCTGAAATTTAACGCCCATGGCGATACCACCGGCAGATGGCCAGTTAAAAACACGCCTTACCCGCTAAACGGTGCTATTTTACCGTTTAAACGCGTGGTAGCTTTTTACGGCAACCTATACTCTAAAAAAATGGGAATCCTTGGCGAATTACCTCCTAATGAAATGCTGGCCAAATTAAAAGGTGAAGTAAAACACTGGGAAAAAGCCGATCCAAAAACACCGGTACAACCAGCCCTGCATTATATTGCCGTAGTAGCACAAGGAGATGGCGGTAAAGATGGCAAGTTCCGTTACCGTATGCCATTTAAACAAATTGACAGCGTATTATCATTAGCCAAAAAGGCTCATGCCATTGTATTTTTAGATGTGCAGGTAGCATTAAGCAATATACGTGCAGAGTTACCGCTGCTTGAAAAATACTTAGCCATGCCGCAGGTTCATTTCGGTATGGATCCGGAATTTTCTATGAAAGATGGCACCCATCCGGGCAAAAAAATTGGCACCTACGATGCTGACGATGTGAACTATGTATCGGGCTATTTGGCTGGCTTGGTTAAAAAGTATAACCTGCCTCCAAAAATATTAGTGGTGCATCGCTTTACTAAAAAAATGTTGACCAACTATAAAAACATTAAACTGCGTAAAGAAGTTCAGGTAGTAATGGATATGGACGGATGGGGCGAACCCGATCTTAAAACAGGTACTTACCGTTACTTTATTAACCAGGAACCGGTACAGTTTACAGGCTTTAAATTGTTTTACAAAAACGACATCAAAAAAGCGCCTCACCATATGTTAACTCCTGAGGAAGTTTTATCAAGATACAAACCATATCCTATTTACATTCAGTACCAGTAGTGTAAGTCGGAAGTCTTTAGATAAAAGTCTTAAGTCAATTAATATTTTTATTTTTTGACTTAAGACTTTTTTATTTTAGACTTTTGGCTTCGGACTCAGAACTTAAGACTATGATCAAATGGGGAATAATAGGTTGCGGACGCATTGCCCACCGGTTTATGCAGGGCCTTCAGGAAGTAGAAGAGACGCTACTGGTAGCTTCCTGGTCAAGAACACCATCAACGGTTAAAGCATTTGTGGAGCAATACGGTGGCATTGCCTGTGGCAGTGTAGACGAGTTGCTGACCTGCGATATAGACGCGGTATATATTGCTACCCTGCCTGATAGTCATGCCGCCTATAGCATAGCCGCGTTAAAAGCAGGTAAACATGTTTTGTGCGAAAAACCGGTTACCGTTAACCTGGCCGAGCTGGAACAGGTGCTTGCCGTAGCTAAAGAATGCAACCTGCTTTTTATGGAAGGTATGAAACCTGCCTTCTATCCTTTATACCTGCGTTTAAAAGAACATCTTGCCCATGATCCTATTGGCCCGGCTGGTTATGTACGCGCGGGATCATCAGTTGCGGATCTTTCGGCAGATCATCCTAATTTTAGCCTGGAGCTTGCCGGTGGTGGTTTGATGCAGATAGGCATATATGAAGCTTTCTTGGCGATAGACTGGCTGGGTGAACTACAGGATGTACAGGCCATGGGGCGTTTTGGCAGCACCGGGGTAGATATGTTCACCATATTTCAAACGCTGCATACAGGTGGCTATTCACAGCTATATGCCGGGTTTGATCTGCATGGCAAAGGCGACGCCCTGATTGCCGGGCCGCTGGGCCATATCACCATACATAAAAACTGGTGGAACCCTGCCCGTGCTACTATCGATTACCTGGATGGCCGCGTTGTTGAATTAAATGAACCTTTTACCGCTGGCGGGCTTAATTATGAGATAGCACATTTTTGCGACCTGATCAAAGCGGGTAAAACAGAAAGCCCTGTCATCAACCACCACATGTCAAAACAAATGATCGACCTGATCGACAGAGCCCGTGCCCATATAGGGTTGAAGTTTCCGTCTGAGCAATAATTCTGAGACGCATGTGATGCGTCTCTACATTTCATTTTCGTAGAGACACATTACATGTGTCTCCTTATTTACAATTTATTTGAGTTAAGCACCGGATTTTGACTGGCGTTTACCTGGTAAGTGTAGATAGCGTTTTCATTGTCAACCTCCACTATGCGATATCCCTTATAATCGGTACCCCAGTTGCCTCCAATATGCGAATCAAAAAAGTGCGGGAATTTATCGCCGGTATAACGAATGCCATCAAGCAAATGATCGTGCCCATGAAAAGTAGCCTTTACATTTGGGTAGCCATGTAGTAGCTCCATGGTTTCTGGGCAATCCACAAAAAAATCATCTTTTTGCCATTTGAACGGGGCGATGTGCAGTATCACAAACACGATCTTCTTATCCTTGAATTTCTCTAATGAAGCCTTGATAAAAACATTATCCGGACAAACATAGGTGCCTTTGGTATCAGCCGTATTGGCCAGTACAAATGCAATATCACCAAACTCTACCGTGTACTTATCTTCATAACCAAAATTCTTTTGCCAAAGGGCCGCGTCTGCAAAATCATGGTTACCGGGGATGGTATGATAAGGCATATTAAACTTATCCAAATATTGGGTTTTTATCTCGGGCAGCAAATCGGGGCGGTTATGAACCAGGTCGCCGTTAACAATTACCATATCCAGGTGGTTCTTAGCATGATCGGCATTGATCCATTTAACCATATTGCCGGTGTTCAGCGCATAATCGGTATCGGGTTGTCCGTAATGGATATCAGATGCCAGGGCAAAGCGCAGTTTAAGTTTGCCTTTATTTTGGCGGTTATACTCGTTATTAACGTTTGCAAAAGTATTAACAGCAGGCAGTAAGGTTAAGGCTGCTATACCGGCCAGTCCGGTACCAATAAATTCTCTGCGGGTACTCATGTTTGTTTTTTCAGTAAAAGTACGGTACAGGTGTTAAGTTAGGATTAAGGATAGAGAGTGAATAGAAAAAATATAACCGTATAAAAACGCGTCATTGCGAGGCACGAAGCAATCCCCGACTTACAGAGCGGTCCTGTATAGCATAGAGATTGCTTCGTGGCAATGACGCGTTCAAGGGGGCTTACCTTAACCCCTTCTCTTTTAAATATTTCACTAACGCAGCAGGATGATCGGTCTGCAAACCAGATAATCCTACAGCGAAAGCCTTATCCCAATCTGCCGGGCCCTCGCCTCCACTCTGAATATCAGGCCAAACGGGAATGTGTTTATCTTCGGCAAATTTTACCATATCGGCATTATACTGCTTATAGCTTCCATCCAGTATATCAGGCTGATACTTCGTGATAAAGCTATCCATTCCTGCAACTGTTTTTACACTATCAGGTAAACTCAGCATCAGGGGCATTTTGGGAGCAGCTTTACGCCAACCGGTAAATTGGGGAGCGCTGTTGATGTAAACCAGTACCTGTTTTTCCATGCCATATTGTTTGATCATCTGATAAGCTGCAACCGGGTCAGCAGCCTTAAAATCAAGATAGATATTGATCTTGTTCTTACACAACTGTAATATTTGCCTAAAGGTTGGGATACGATAGATCTCGGTTGATGTGCTGTCCTTGCTTTTTACCTGGAGCAACTCAAGCTCTGCCAGGGTGAGGTCTTTAACCTGCCCTTGTCCGTTGGTCATCCGGTTCACAGTACCATCATGCATGCTTATCAGCTCGCCATCTTTGGTTGTCCGCAAGTCTATCTCAACATAATCAGCCTCGTTTTTGATGGCTTCCTGATAAGCCGCTAATGTATTTTCCGGGTAGATCACGTGATCGCCCCGGTGCGCGGAGATTATAAATTTATGTTTTGATACCGGTGCCGGGTTAGGCTGCCAGTTATCACCGGCTGATAATAAAAATAATGTTGTAGTTAATATCGCTAAACGCATTTGTTTTTTTGATAATGAGTTATTATTTACCAAAAACACTCTCTACAGCATCCCCAACTTCATGACCTGCCGATGCTTTAAAATCAAAGCCCAGTAATTTGGCTATGGTTTGGGCCAGTTGTTTGTGGTAAGTTGTTGCAGGTAATTTCATTTCACCACCGGCAGGTGTATCGGGACCTAAAACGGCAAACCAGGTTTGCTCAGAATGCGGAGTCTCTGTACCATGATCGCGCCATTTGGTTAAAGGCACATCTCCCCTGCCATGATCACAGGTGACGATGAGGGTGGTTTTATTTTTATAAGCCGGATCGGTTTGCACATATTGCCACAATTGTTTTATATAAACATCTTCCTGACGGATACGATCAAGATAAAACTTATAATTACCGGCGTGCGCCAGATCGTCCGGTTCATCGAAGGCTACGTATAAGGCACGCGGTTTAAATTGCTGCATGTAAGTTTTGGCAAACTCAAAGGTTAAAAAGTCGATCCGAGTGGAATCGCCCAGGAAATGCGGCACTTCATTCAGCATTTCGTTCAGATGTTTTAACCGGTCATTCATCCCCGGAATATTTACAGGCATATAACCCGAATTGTTCAGGATGCCCGAACGCGGGGTATTCAATATCTGTGTAAACCTCTCCCATGACGAAAAAGCGGCAACCTTATGCTGAAAGCCTTTTTGCTTATTTAAAAATTCCAGCACATTCATATTTGGGTTAGTAATGGCCTCATTGGTGTTCATGCGCGGGTCAGGGAAACCGGTGAATATCTCATTATAGCCTGGATACGAAAAATGAAACGAATTGGCTACCTCATCTTTGCTGCCCAAATCCCGGTTACCATACATTTGACCTTGTTGAACAAGGGTCGACCAGAAAAACGGCATCAATAGCTTGCGGCGGTCATTGACATTTGGCGTCCAAAAATTTTTACGAACCGCATCTTTCTCATTCGTTTCGTTTGAATTGATCAGGGCCGAATCTGCACCGCGGAAAACCTCCTGCCAGCGTAAGCCATCAATGGTTACAATAATCACGTTCTCTGTTTTGTGCTGTTGCGCAAACAGCACCGAAAACGAGCCGGCAAGTAGTAATGTTAAAATTATTTTTTTCATTGGGTTTTTATTTAATTCAACAAAGGCCCCCTGGTATACCGGGGGGCCTTTGTTACTCATTATTTAATATTCATGATTTATTTCAATATCCACATGGTAGCGTTGATATCATCGCTGCCGCCATATTGGCTGGCTAATGCTTTATTGTAATTAGTGGCATTAACGGTTCTTTCAGACGTTGGATATTCAAAACGCAATGGTATACGTGTACCATTACCGGTACCCGGGCCGGTGGTAAAAGTTGGCACACCGGTACGGCGATAAGTAAAGTATGATTCCAAACCTGAATGACGGAATAAGGCCAGGTATTTTTGCTGTAATATTTGTTTGTAACCAGTTGCCCCGCCCGCGTATTTAACTAATGGCTGCGCATAATAAATATTCCAGTTTACGCTAACCTGATAGGTGTTATAACTGGTTCCGTCAGTTACACCTTTAGAACTTGCTGTAGGGTGGTAAAAATAGGCTGTGAATGCCCCGATACCGGTTGGTATGCTGTAAGAATCAAACGAAGCCTGGATACCTTTTTGATAATAAGCCTCGGCATCTCCTGTTGCCCAGCCCAGGTTAATACCTTCGGCAATATTGAACATTAGTTCGGGATAACCTATCTGGATACTTGGTTCACCGGTATAAGTAGAATAGAAATGCTTACGGTTCAGGAACGAATAACGCTGCAACGTGGCTTTATTATACATCACCCCAAGGTCAAGACCCGCATCAGCACCAACAAATGAAGCAAAATCAGTTGGGCTCTGTTTTAGCGTATCAACCAGGTAACGTGAAGGTTCGGCTGTAACAAATACCCTTGGATCTTTAAGCTGTGTAAGCAAGCCAACATAAGTTGCCGACATGTTTTGCCTTGAACCATTTTGCCCAAAATTGTTAGGATTTTGAGGATAGTAATTGCTTGGAGAAACAAATACGTATTGCAAATTATCGGATATGTTCTCCATTAACGGATACTTGGCAGGATTACCTACTATAGCAGCAAACTGTGATTTAACGTCAATATCAGCCGTTTTTTTGCTTAGGGCTAATAACAACCTGATATGAAAGGCATTAACCGTTTTTTGCCATTTGGAAAGATCATTATTGAAGTAAATGTCATTACTTAAAGTTGAGCCAACACCTGAACCAGCAATGGTTGGATCATTGATCAATTGAGTAAGATCAGCATTGGCACTCTCCAACCAGGCTAATGATTGAGTCATTACCGCTTTTTGAGTATCATAGGCAGGTGTAAGATTAGCTAAGCCTTGTATAGCATTCGTCATTGGTATATCACCCTCTTCTAAACTCATTTTGCTGAAGAAATATGCCCTGAAAAACTTACCTAACGCCTCGTATGGATTAATTGCTCCACCACCCGTAGCGGTTGCTTGTTTTTCCATATCCAACACGTTTTTAATAGTGCTATAATAATTGTCGCCACCGCTGGCAAAACCATCATAACGATTATTACCATAGTAATCGTAATTATAGATGTAATACTGGCAATATATTTCGTTGCTGCTTTGTGGCAGATCGGCCATTTGGTTTAATATACCGTTAAATAACAGCGATGCTGGTACTGTGCTGGGTACGTTGTTATTTTTGGTCAGATCTTCAAAGCTCTTTTTACAGCCCGTTACCGCCAGTACCATAAATACCGGCAGCAAGTAATTGATAAATATCTTTTTCATCATTATTTAATTTTTAATTAGAATGATACATTTAAGTTAACACCATAGCTACGTACTGTTGGCGACTGTAAAACAGTGCTTGAAGTAGCATAGTTATATTGATCTAAATCCACATCCTTAAAGCGTTTGTCGCCATAGAAGTATAATAAGTTACGGCCATATACCGATACAGATGCTTTTCTGATGAACGATTTATCTAACCATGCTTTCGGGAAATCATAACCCAAGGTTACCTCGCGCAATTTGGAGAATGTTTTGCTCATGAGGTTTGACTCATCAACGTTGTAATACTTACTCACGTAATCCTGCACCAGGGCTGTTTGTTTATTTGGTGAGTATTGCAGTGCGGCGTAGTTTATTATTCTTCCTGTTGCCGGGTCATAGTTGATAGAGGTTCCGTTTGATACGGTTACACCTGGGCCAACATAACTACCGTTGTAATCTGCTTTACCAAAATTTTGCCAGTCTTTATAACGGGCATCGCCAAGGGCGCCGGTAGCTGTTTCAATGTTTGAACCACCACGCATGGTTTTGTTGTGCATGTAGTCAATAATTACACCACCAACAGATCCGTCAAACTGAAAACCCAGGTTAAAGTTCTTGTAACGAACTTTATTAGAAATACTCCATTGGTATTTGGCATTCTCATTACCCAGATACTGTGCAACAGGTAGCACCAAAGGTTTACCGGCAGCATCATTGATGATCTGGCCTTGTGGGGTTCTGGCAAAGGCGGTACCATACAATTTGTCGGTACGATCGCCTTGTTTAAAGAACTGCTTGTAGGTGTCCTGGTATCCGGTAGGGCTGGTTTTATCCGGTGGCAATTGTTCGTATACATCCTTAAAGGTTGATACGTTTACTAAAACATTCCAGGTAAAGCCACCTAAGTTTCTGATCGGCGTACCTTCTATAGATGCTTCATAACCGGTTTTTTTGGTTTTTAAAGCATTCAGGTATAAAGTAGTATAACCGGTTGCGGTTGAAATACTGTTAGCCAATATCTGCGGACCGTCAATGTATTGGAAAGCGGTAGCAGAAAGACCTAAACGATTTTGTAAGAATTTAATATCAAAACCCTCTTCGTAGTTAACACGGGTTGAAGTTTTGATACCTGGTTGATACAGGAAATCCGAAGCTGATGCAGCCGGCTGACTGTTATATGGTTTACTGGTTAAATAAAACGGATTAAGCTGATAGCTTGGACCGTTGTAAGGCGAGTTATAAGTACTGCCATAACCCAGTGGGTTCAGGAATAACGGATTTGAGTTAGGGCTGTTAGTAGTAGTTGAGCCACCCAATGCCGAAATAGCATTAAAGGGAGCAGGACCAATTGTTGGGCTTGATGCATCAGCTTTAACTGTTGAGTATGATGCTCTTGCTTTTAAGAAAGAAATAACCTCGGGCAGTTTAATGTAATCAGAGATCACGGTAGCTACCGATAAACTTGGATAATAATAGGTAGTTACGTTTTGAAATGCTGATGATTTATCAACACGGCCCGTGCTTGATAAGGTAGCATATTTACCAAAAGTAGCATCCAAAGAGTAATAACCGCTTAACACGCGCTCCTGTGAGCTAAAAGCGGTGGACTGTACCGGGTTTCTGGAGTTGGCAAAAGTATAAACCTCTGGTACGTTCAAATAATCGGTTGACGTCCAGCTGGAGTTATAATTAAAGCTACGTAAGTTTGAACCTACCACACCTGATAAATTCAGGAATTTTTGAACGGTGTAGTTATAGTTTAACATCAACTCCGTGTTGTTATCAAACAGGTTGCGGCGGTCTTCGCGGTAATCGCCCTGGTTACCTTCACGGCCATAAGGGTGAGCCGAGAATGGCAGGTCTTCTGTACGCAAAATATTATAGGTATCGATCTGTGAACGTAAAGTAACATTCAGATTATTATCAATCTTAAAATTACCCGACAGATACCCGTATACATCATTTTTATAATGACCCCTTGTCCATTTTTCTGTTAATAACCAGGGGTTATGGTAACGGGTGTATTCGGCAAATACCGATTGAACGCCTTCTTTACCCGGCTGCCAGATAGCTTTGATATCGGGCGCGTTCACATTCCAGTCGGCGCCTGTCCAAACGGCAATGTTATAGATGATACTGTTCGGACCGTATTGAACATCTGGAAAGTTATCAGTTGATTGTCTGTTGAAATCAACGTTAGCTTCAAATTTCCAACGGCTGGTTGGGGTAAATGAGGCATAAAAATTGGCATTGGCTATATCCAGGTATTGCGCAGGGATGTAGCTGGTTTGATGCTGCTGCGAAACCGAGAAACGGGTTACATAAGTATCGCCTACAGCGCCTAATGAAATATTGTTGTTGGTTTGATACCCGGTTTTCAAGAAGTTTTTCAGGTTATCTTTACCGCGGGCAACCCATGGGGTCCCCTGGCGTACACCATTAACAACGGGGCTATCATACTGAGGTATTAACTGACCGGCAAAATAAGGCCCCCAAACGTCATAATCACTATCAACACCACCTGGTGCGCCACCTTTACCATCAACAAAGGTATAAAAGGTATTTTCACCAGGACCATATGAGTTCTGTGTACGCGGAAATGCCAGGAAGCCGGTATTCATTACCGTACTGCTGTTAATGTCAACGGTTAATCCTTTTTTGTTCTTTTCACCTTTTTTGGTGGTAATCAGGATAGCGCCGTTTTGTGCACGGCTGCCATATAACGCGGCAGCGGCCGGGCCTTTTAATACAGTATAGGTTTCAATATCATCGGGACTGATATTATAAGTATCTGTATTGATCGGAAAACCGTCAACTACGTATAAAGTTACGGAGTTACCCCTTATTAATACCGAAGGGTTACCCAATAACTCTGCCGATGGACCTACTGATAAACCTGCCACTTTACCTGTTAAACCGGTAATAGGGTTAGGGTCACGAGCAGTAGTTACATCGGCGCCGTTAACTGCCTGCAGGGCGTAGCCAATGCGCCGGGTTTCCTTTTTAACACCAAGAGCGGTTACAACAACCTCATTAAGCGTTTTGCTGTTACCGTTCATACTTACATTAATAATAGCCTTGTCGCTCACAACTACTGATTGTGGGGTATAGCCGATAAATGTAAAAATGAGTGTTTGACCGTTGGAGGCTGTAATAAAGTAACGACCATCTACATCGGTAACGGTACCTTTGTTTTGATCTTTAATTTTCACACTTACTCCGGGAAGCGGCAAATGGTTTTCGTCGGTAACGGTACCGCTTATTTTGGTTTGTCCAAATAAAATAGATGGCGTAATACAAAATAATAAAACCGTGATAAGGTTTTTTAGTCTCTGGTAAAACTTGTTCATCTGCTAAAATTTAAAGGTGAAAGGATTGATTTTTTCATGCAGCAATACTAAACTTTGTTTATTATTAGTAAACCAATTTAGTATTAAGCTATACTTAATCTTATGTTCACCCTGTGTTAAGCAGGCGGTTTTTGTAACAACGGAATTACATATTCCTTACAAAAACTTAATATGGAAATATCAACTGTTTACCAGTTGCAGGTGGGTAAGCGCTATAGATTTTAAATAATCGAGGTTGTTTACGGGTTGGTTCATCTCTTTGGCCATGTCGTCCCAGTACCGCAGTCTTATAATCAGTTCGGCATCAGGGTTTAACTCAAAATCCGTGGCTTCTTCTTCGGTCATTACACCGCCCTGAAACTCAAGTGTGCCCTTACTTGCGTCAGACAAACGGTTATAATATTCGGGATATTTAAAAGTAAGATAACGCTTTGCTATTACGTGGCCCTGTACCAGATTGGCGACCCTTTCAGAAAAACCACGCTCCAATAAATAATCGGCGCCCAATTTTTCATGATCAACATTACCCATGCCATCCATACTTCCTGCCTCCTCGGCATCAGCGCATAAATGGCCTATGTCATGAAAAAAAGCGGCCAAAATTACCTCATCGTCAAAGCCTTCGGCCTGCGCCAAGGCAGCAGCCTGAGACATGTGCTCCAATTGCGAAACCGGTTCGCCTATATAATCTTCGTCACCAAATTTTTCATAAAGTGAAAACACTTCATTTACAACAGCCTGCGGATCATATTGGGAAAAAGCCATGGTTAGTTTATTTTTTGCAAATAAAGGGTATCCACATTATGAAAATATTAAATGTTTGTAAAATATCGTTTTCGCTTAATATTAACTATCGATTATACGTTATTAACTCATTAATATCATTATTAGGTAATTAGATACCTGTTTTTATGATTTTCAGGGACTCATTTTAAGAACTATGCTGATTGATTGAGGTTTTTTGAATTTTGACTTTTGGATTTTGACAACTACTTTGCACCCGCTAATTGGAGACTAAATAATGGAAGAAGATATACTGATACAAATCAGTAACCGGATAAAAGAACGCCGTCGTGAAAAAAATATCACCGTACAGGAACTGGCTATACGGGCCAATGTGAGCAAGGGACTGATATCACAGATCGAGAACAGCCGTACCATACCATCACTCATGGTACTCATTGAAATTATTAAGGCCCTGGAAATTGACCTGAATGATTTTTTTAAGGATATCCGCTCAAAAAGTGATCATTTACCTGTATTGATAAAACGCAAGAGTGAGTACGAGCATTTTGAAAAAGAACACACCGCAGGCTTCCATTACCAGCGCATTTTTACACAGTCCATCACGCAATCAACCGTTGATATTGTCATACTGGAACTTGAGCCCGGAGCGGAGCGTCCGTTGGTAGAAACGGATGCCTTTGAGTACAAATATATTTTACAGGGTGAAGTAGAATACCAGTTTAATGATGACAGGATAGTTATACACCAGGGCGATTCTATGTTATTTGATGGCCGTATCCCCCATACTCCCAAAAACCTAGGCAACACCACCGCCATTATGCTCGCGGTTTACTTTTTTGAAGAAAAAAAATAGAGCGGTGAGTGGTGAATGGTGAGTAGTGAGTTAAAAAAAAGTAGAGAATGTAAACCTACATACTCATAACTACCCACTAACCATTTACTAATCCCCAAAGTTACCCGTTAACCATTCACTACTCACCACTCATCACTCACTACTCACTACTCACTACTCACCATTCACTACTCATCACTCACTACTCATCACTCATTACTCACTACTCATCACTCACTACTCACTACTCACCATTCACTACTCACCACTCACTACTCACCACTCACTACTCACCACTCACCACTTAACTCAACCTTAACACAAATTTAGCCCAGTATTAATAAACAAAGTTTAGTATTGCTAAACATTATTTTATTGATATTATATGGCTATTAAATTAGTGGTATTTGACCTTGCCGGCACTGCGGTTAAAGATGATCAAGAGGTGAATAAAGCTTTCCACGCGGCCTTAAAAAAATACAGATCCTCTCACATCAGTGATGATATAGCTCAGCTAATTGATATCATAAATCAATAAAAATGATAAAACTGATGGAGCAACTCAGGGCAAAAGTAGCTAAATGGCCGTATTCCCTGTTATCAATAATAGCTGCTGTAGCCTCATTCGGCTTATACACTTCTATGTATGCCTTTCGCAAGGCTTTTGCGGCCGGCACCTTTACCGGTCAGCAATACCTGCATATTGATTATAAGGTATGGTTGGTGATAGCCCAGGTAGTAGGCTATACCTTCAGCAAGTTTTACGGCATTCGTTTCATAGCCGAGGTAAACAGCAAAAATAGGGCACGTTATATTTTAACATTAATTGGCATTGCCTGGCTGGCATTGCTGGCTTTTGCTGTGGTACCTGCTCCTTTCAATATCATTTTTCTCTTCATCAACGGCTTTCCGCTTGGGCTGATATGGGGCCTGGTATTTGGTTACCTGGAAGGCCGGCGTTCTACCGAGTTTATGGCAGCGGTGCTATCTATCAGCTTAATATTTGCTTCGGGCTTTGTAAAAACAGTTGGGCGTACCCTGCTCAGCGTTTTTCACGTGAACGAATACCATATGCCCTTTTTAACAGGCGCCATATTTGTTTTACCCCTGCTACTATTTGTATTTTGTATGGAGCTGATGCCCGCCCCTACAGCCGAGGACCAAAAGCTACGTACTAAACGCAGCCCTATGAACGCTACTGAACGTAAACAATTCCTGATGCGTTTTTTACCCGGCATCATCCTTACCATTATTATTTATGTGCTGCTCACCATTATGCGCGATGTGCGCGATAATTTTGAGGTGGAGATCTGGGCCGATCTGGGCGTAAAAAGCAACAGTATTTATACCAATATCGATTCTATCATATCTATCATTGTACTGGTTGCTATGAGTTTGCTTATTTTGGTTAAAAAGAATTTAAAGGCTTTCAGCATTATCCATCTGCTCATCATTGGCGGCTGTGTATTGGTTGGCGTATCAACCTTGTTATTTACCATGAAGCTGATAAGCCCTATAAGCTGGATGACCATGGCCGGACTTGGTCTTTACCTGGGGTATGTGCCGTATAACGCCATATTTTTTGAGCGGATGATAGCCACTTTTAATTATAAAAGCAATGTTGGCTTTATCATGTACGTGGCCGATTCTATGGGTTACCTGGGCAGCGTAAGCATCCTGCTGGTAAAAGAACTGGGCCGCCCAAACATTAGCTGGGGGCACTTTTTTCAGGAAGGCGTTATGATTGTTGGCCTTGTTGGCGGTAGCTGTGGTGTACTGTCCCTCATTTACTTTTTACAAAGCGCAAGGCCAAGTCAAAATTCAAAAGTGAAAAGTGAAAAAAAACCTGATTTAACGGGTGATGATCTGATAACTATATCAAACTAAAAAAATGAATACAAACCCATCAGAAAACTCCACCCTTCGGGGGCGCAGCGGCTCTGCCATCATTATTGGCGCGGGCATTGTTGGTTTAGCCACCGCCCGTGCCTTAGCCATGCGTGGCTATAAGGTAACTGTATTTGAGCGTAACGAGCGCGCAGTTGGCGCTTCCATCCGTAACTTTGGGATGGTATGGCCAATTGGGCAGGCAACCGGCCCCTTGTATGATCGCGCTATGCTATCGCGCAGCATCTGGAAAACTATTTGTACCGAAGCCGGTATCTGGCATAATGAAGTAGGATCATTACACCTGGCTTATCATGATGATGAGTTGCAGGCTATTAAAGAATATGTAGAGGTTAATCACTCATTCAGGGATTGTGCCTTATTAACCCCGGCCCAAACTTTTGACAAATCACTGGCTGTAAATCCCGAGGGATTAAAAGGCGCTTTGTGGAGTGGTGAGGATATGATCATAGAATCGCGCGAGGCAGTTGGACAGGTAGCCAAATACCTGGCCGAAAAATATGGCGTAGAATTTCACTGGAATACTGCCATTAGCCGTATAGAGCACCCTAAAGTAATATCAGGCAGCCGAAGCTGGCAGGCCGATGAAATATTTGTATGCAGCGGTGCCGAGTTTGAAACCTTATACCCAGAGCTGTTTGCTCAAACACCTATAACCAAATGTAAACTGCAGATGATGCGCCTGGTTACCCAGCCTGATGAATGGCGCATAGGCCCTTCGTTATGCGGCGGTTTATCCATGATCCATTACCCTGGTTTTCAGTCGGCAGCTTCATTACCCGCTTTGCGCAAACGTTACGAAGAACAGTATGCCACACACCTAAAATGGGGTATCCACGTAATGGTTTCGCAAAATGGCAGTGGCGAATTAACCATCGGCGATTCGCATGAATACGGCCTGGTACATGATCCTTTTGATAAGGCATTTATTAATAATTTAATAATAGAGTACTTACATACTTTTGCCACCTTTAAGGACTGGAAACTCCTGCAGTCATGGCATGGCATTTACCCCAAAATGACTAATGGGGCTACCGAGCTTGTTGTTGATATCGAACCCGGTGTAACCATCATTAACGGAATGGGCGGTAACGGCATGACCCTTTCATTTGGCCTGTGCGAGGAAGTAATAGCAGCAAGGAATTAGTCTATGGTTTGTAGTTGATAGTTCATGGTTCATAGTAACTACCAACAATTGACGATTATATTTTGGATTATTTCTATTTTACCATGGTCAATGAACCATCAGCTATGAACCAATAAATAAATAACTAAACACTAATGTTTGATACCCGCAGAGACTTTTTAAAGAAAGCAGCATTATTGACAGGCGCGGCCGGCATGGCCAGTATCTTGCCCGAATCTATTCAAAAAGCGATGGCCATAAACCCGGCCGCCGGCAGCACGTACCTGGATGCCGAACATATCGTGATCCTGATGCAGGAAAACCGCTCTTTTGACCATACCTATGGTACGCTTAAAGGCGTGCGCGGATATAACGATCCGCGGGCAATTGATCTGCCTAATAAAAATAAAGTATGGCTGCAATCTAACAAAGCCGGTGAAACTTATGCTCCTTTTCGCCTGGATATCAAAGGTACAAAAGCTACCTGGATGTCGTCGCTACCGCATTCCTGGGCCAACCAGGTAAATGCCCGTAACGATGGCAAGTATGATGAGTGGCTTAATGTAAAACAAAACGGCATTAAAGAATACAGGCACATGCCGCTTACCATGGGTTATTATAACCGGGAGGATCTGCCTTTTTATTATGCCCTGGCCGATGCCTTTACCGTGTGCGATCAAAATTTCTGCTCGGCATTAACCGGTACTAATCCCAACAGGTTATATTTCTGGAGCGGCACCATACGCGCCGAGCAGCATGAAGACTCGCTGGCCCACGTGTGGAACGACGATATGGATTATGGCACGCTCAACTGGGCTACCTTTCCCGAACGTTTAGAAGATCATGGCATCTCCTGGAAACATTACCAGAATGAAGTAGCTATTGACAGCGGTTTTGAAGGGGAGGAAGATCCCTGGTTATCAAATTTCCAGGATAACCCTTTGGAGTTTTTTAGCCAGTATAACATCAAGCTGCATGATAACCATATTGCTTATCTGCAAAAAAGATTTACCCTTTTGCCCGATGAGATAAGTGCCCTTGAAAAACAGATAGCTGCTTTACCTGCCGGTGATGCGCATATTGATCATCTGCAAAAACAGCTAAAACAGAAAAAGCGCGACCTGGACAATATCAAAAAAGATATGGACAGTCTTGATCCCGGCAAATTTGCTACTTTATCACAGCGTGAAAAAAACCTGCACCAGAAAGGCTTTGTCACCAATACCAACGATCCGCATTACCGCGAGCTGGTGAACCTCAAATATGATGATAACGGCACCGAACGCGAACTGCTGGTACCTAAAGGAGATGTGCTGCATCAATTTAGGGAAGATGTAAAAACAGGGCAGCTGCCAACCGTTTCCTGGATCTCGGCCCCCGAAAACTTCTCGGACCACCCAAGCGCGGCCTGGTTTGGCGCCTGGTACGTATCCGAAGTAATGGATATATTGACCCAGAATCCTGAAGTTTGGAAAAAAACTATTTTCATATTGGCCTACGACGAAAACGATGGTTATTTTGATCATGTACCCCCATTTGTAGTGCCTCATTCTAAAAAACCGGGCACTGGCCTGGTTTCGAAAGGTATTGATACCAGTGTTGACTTTGTGACCCTTGCCCAGGAAAAAGCCCGCAATAATTTTCCTGAGGTGTACGATCGTGAAAGCTCTATAGGCTTGGGTTACCGTGTACCTTTGGTTATCGCTTCACCGTGGTCAAGGGGCGGATGGGTAAACTCCGAAGTGTTTGACCATACTTCAACCCTGCAATTCCTGGAAGATTTTTTAAGCAAAAAAACAGGTAAAAAAGTAACCGAACCAAACATCAGCAGCTGGCGCCGTACCATTTGCGGCGATTTGACCAGCGTGTTCAGACCCTACAATGGCGAAAAAATAGCCAATCCGGAGTTTGTAGCCAAAGACGCGTTTTTAGAAAGCATCCATCAGGCCAAGTTTAAAAAGCTGCCTACTTATAAACTGCTTACCCCTGCTGAGATTGCGCAGATCAACAAAGATCCACACTCGTCGCCCTACATGCCGCAACAGGAAAAAGGCATCAAACCATCGTGCGCCCTGCCCTACCAGCTATATGCCGATGGTAAGCTGAGCGCCGATAAAAAATCGTTCGAAATAAAATTCACTGCCGATAACAAAGCATTTGGCGATAAGGCCATAGGGGCGCCATTTAATGTTTACGCGCCGGGCAGGTACGTTAGCTTTAACAATCCGCAGCAGATGGAGCCGCTTCGTACCTGGGCTTATGCGCTTTCCGCAGGCGATAGCCTCACCGATAAATGGCCCGTACAGGAATTTGAAAGCGATGAATACCATTTGCGTGTTTACGGCCCTAACGGTTTCTTCCGGGAGTACAAAGGCAACACTAACGATCCGCACCTGGATGTAACCTGCGATTATGAACATACCGGGAACAAACTAACCGGTAATATTGCCCTGAAACTGGCCAATGCCGATAGCAAAGCCCATACCATCGAGATCACTGACCATGCTTATAAAACCAATAACCTGAAAAAGGTATTAACAGCCAAAGGACAAAGCACACTGGTACTTAATCTAACCAAAAGCCATGGCTGGTATGATTTCAGCGTAAAAGTTACCGGTAGCCAAACCTTTGAAAAACGCTACGCCGGTCGCGTAGAAACCGGGCAGCACAGCTTTAGCGATCCGCTGATGGGAAAAGTGGTTTAGGTAATCCATAAGAACAAAGGCCGTGCATTAATGTACGGCCTTTGTGGTTTTCTAAATTCCCTCCCCACGGGAGGGGTGGGATGGATTGAGCGCAATGGCAGGGAGGGGTTTATACGACACACTTATTCGCATATATAAACCCCTTCCTCCCCTTCCCCAAGGAAGGAATCGCACAAGCCTTGGCTTTTGTGCTTTATCTTGATTCCTGATTCTTATCTCTTTACGCCCCCTACTTCTTCTCCTCCAAAACCACCCACCTGTTCACGGTATTAAATTGCCCTTCAATACAAACCTTATAAAACTTGGATGGCAGATTTTTAACATCCAGCAGCGCGTGCTCATTGGTAACTGGTACTTCGGCTAATAGTTTATAATCATCGGGCTGACCTTCTTTATAATTATTGGCGGCAGCTACCCAGATCTTTACTTTGCCTTGTGGGCTCAATGCTTTCCAGCTTACATCCAGGGAGCCCTGCACAAAATTAGCCTGTGGCTCTGCAACCGAAACCTGGCCGATCAGCGATATACCATCAACCTCACGCAATTGTGCTTCAGGTACCTTTACATTTAAAAAGGTATTGATGGAAGGGGTGATATCCACAATACCGGGAGTATAGTATTTAGCATAATTATTCAACGGTTTATAGTTGGTTACCATCCAGGTGGAGCGCTGGCGGGTGCTTTGGCCACCGTGATCTTTGCCGTTTAGCTCGCTGCGGCCATGATCGGTCGTGATAAATATGAGCCAATCTTCCTTAAAGTTTTTCTGGCGGTACTGAATAGCCTGCCAGATACGACCGACCTGCGCGTCCATCTTTTCAATGGCATCATAATATTGCGGACTATCCCCATAACGGTGCCCCATATCATCCGTAAACTCCAGATATACCCATGACAGGTCGGGCGCTTTATCTTTAATGCACGTTGCAGCCGAAGCAACCACCTGCTCATCTATCAGGTGCATATAATTACTCAGCTTATCATGCGGAAACTTCACGGTATCCAGTTCGTACCCATCATAGGCATAATCCGGATGAATATTACCTGCGGCAGGTAGGTTATCGCCGATGAGTTTAGTACGGTTATCCGTCCAGCTCGAGAAAATGGCTGTCTTTTTATTTGGGTAAGTATTTTTAAACATCCTGAACACATTCCAATAGTTATAGTTGGGCGCCTTGATATCATTACCCCAAACGTTATGTTTATTTACCCAGGTAGCCGTAAGCAAGCTATTATAACCATTGGCAGATATAGTAGGTGTTTGCGAATAGCTCCCTTTTTCGCCCCCAACGTGAGCTCGCAGATAAGTTCCTTGCTGGGCTATCAATTTCAGATTAGGAGTATTCAGTTTTTCGACCACATCGGCAGGGATGCCGTCGGCAATAATAAAAACCGCTTTTTTGGTACGGGTTTGAGCATTTGCGCTTAAAGTTGCCAGTAAAAACAGGCCTGTTACAGTTAATTTTATAGAATTTAGCATCATATATACTTGAATGAAGGCAAGGTACTAAACTACCCCGTTTTAAAAATCATGACGTTAATAAATTGTTATGTTTTGGGAAGATTTTGGAACAAGGATCTATGGACAATAGATTAAGGCAAACAAAAGCAAAATGTCTTTACCCCCTACTCCCCTAATCTTTGCTCCTTGTTCCTAAAATCCTTGCTCTCCAAGTCCTTGCTCCTTGTTCTAAAAATCCTTACTCCTAAAATCTGTTTATATTTGCATACATGATACCCACAAGATGAGCCCCCGATACACGAAACACGAACCCGGAACCTCAAACGTCAACAGCGCTCATCAAACCAAATGGCTCTACCTGTTTATCGGCATGGCGGTTATTATCAACTTTAGCGGTTTGTTCACCAACATTATGGGGCCCGATGCTAACCTGTATGCCATCATCGCCAAAAATATGGTGCAGCGTAACAACTACGCCGACCTGTTTGCCTGGGGCAGCGACTGGCTCGATAAACCGCATTTTCCGTTTTGGGTTGCCGCGGTGTCCTTTAAATGTTTTGGTTTTACCACCTGGGCTTATAAGCTGCCGGGCATCCTGTTTATGATGATGGGGGTGGCGTATACCTATCACTTTGCCAAATATCTGTATAATAAACAAACCGCTTTGTGGGCCGTTTTGATATTGCTTACCGCCCAGCACATCATCCTTTCCAATACCGATGTGCGTGCCGAACCTTATTTAACCGGGTTAATTATCGCTGCGGTTTATCATTTTTATAAAGCGTATATCCGTAACAACATCTGGCAGTTGGTATTGGCCTGCCTGTTTACCGCCTGCGCGGTGATGACCAAAGGCATGTTCGCGCTTATTACTATTGGCGGATCGATAGTTGGACATTTGATCATTACCCGGCAATGGAAACAGCTTTTTCACTGGCGATGGCTGCTGGCCATTATATTAGTGCTGCTATTCATCACACCCGAGGTTTGGTGCCTGTACCGGCAATTTGATCTCCATCCCGAAAAAGTGGTATTCGGGCATACCGGCGTATCCGGTATCAAGTTCTTTTTCTGGGACAGCCAGTTCGGGCGTTTTTTTAACACAGGCCCCATTAAAGGTCATGGCGACCCTACCTTTTTTATACATACTACACTATGGGCTTTTTTACCCTGGTCGCTGTTACTATTTGCGGCCATATTTCAGTTCATCAAAAAGGGTATCAAAAATGTACAGGCACAGGAGTGGTATTGTATCTGTGGTTCGCTCATCACTTTTCTGTTGTTCTCGGCATCCCAATTTCAACTGCCGCATTATTTAAATATCGTATTCCCGTTTTTTGCTATTATTACGGCACAGTATCTTGCAGGGCTCAAATCCGAAAGAAGTATCAAAGCGGTACAGATTACACAAACTATTGTTATTGCATTGATGCTGATGATTATAACCACATTGTGGTATTTTTATCGCCCCGAAACCTTTGACCCGCTCACCGGATCAATCATCGCTATATTCCTGCTGATGCTGATATTTTTGCCTGGTAGAATTTCCACGGGTATGCAGCGGATTATTTTCAGCACCATGCTGGCTTCGTTTATCGTAAACCTGTTTCTTAACCTGTGTTTTTATCCCTCACTGCTGCATTACCAATCGGGCAGTGAGGCTGCCATCTGGATCAACCATAATAATCCACAAAAACTTCCGGTTTATATTAATGACGGTCAGTTTCATGACGATTTAAACTTTTATCTGCATGCGCCCTTTACAGAAATTACTGAATCCTCCCAAATAAGGAACAAGGGGTTGCTATATGCCAATACAGAAGTATTGCATACTCTCGAAACAAAAGGCTGGAAATTTAAGCCGGTCAAAACTTTTAAACATTATTCCGTAACCCGCCTCAATCCCACATTCCTGAACCGGGCTACGCGCGAAAAAGAATTATCAGAGGTGCAGGTAGTGATGTTAAACCCATAGAATTTTAAATTAGATTATTGTGAGTAGCACTCCTTTTAAAGCCCTTCCTTTGAAGAGGACCGGGAAGTTCTTACTCCGATCTCAAACTTTTAACCGGACTGTTAAGCGCCGCTTTAATGGTTTGTATACAAATCAGTATGGCCGTTATTAAAGTAAGCCCCAAAATAGCTATCATAAACGGATTAAGGGTGATAGCTATTTTATATGCATAATCATTTAGCCATTGGTGCATAATTAAATACGCTATGGGGCAGGCTACTAATCCCGCAATGATGACCACCCCTAAAAATTCCTTCATAAACAAACTGATGATACCTGCAATAGACGAGCCCAGCACTTTACGGATGCCAATTTCTTTAGTACGTTTCTGGATACTTAAGGATATTAAACCTAATACGCCCAGCAATACGATGACAATGGCCAGCGCTGTAGCTATATATGATGCCTGTTTCAATTGTATTTCGCTTTGATAAATTTTAGCAAGGGCGTTATCAATAAAGTTATACTCAAATGGGGCGCCGGGTAATACTTCGGCCCATTTTTTTTGCAGGGCAGCAATATTTTGCTGTGTATTCCCCGATTTTATTTTGATAGAGAAAAACCGGTAATAAGTGGTATAATTAACATTAAAAAAAGTGATAGGCTGAATGCGGTTATGCATAGATCCAAAATAAAAATCGGCTGTAACTCCGCAAATGGTGAGCGGGATAGTACTACCCTGCATCATAATATTTTGACCGATGGCATCCTGCGGCGTTTTATAGCCCAGCGCTTTTGACTGAGTTTCGTTGATGACCACCTGCGTGGTATCAGCAACCATAAAAATCGGCTTAAAAAATGTACCAGCCTTAAGCGGTATATTATAGGTAAAGGCATACTGATTATCGGCAGCCAATCCCTGCGATGTAATTGCCTGGGCGGGATTAGAACCCTGTTTATAAACCGGCATATTACCGCCGTTGCTTCCGTCAGGAATTTCCCAGGAAAGGGATATAGCCTTTATCTCAGGCATCTGCGCCAATTGCGCTTTGATGGATTCCATTTTTTGCACACCCTTTACCGACCAATCGCGAGGAACCTGCGCATAGATCACATAATCGCGATTATAGCCCAGGTCTTTATTAAAGAACAGGCTAATCTGTTTGGAAATAATGATGGCTCCTATAAATACAATTGCCGCTGTACCAAATTGAAATGCCACCAACGTTTTACGGAACAGTACACTCTCCTTAACCGAACTCAGCTTCCCTTTCAATGAATCAACCGATTTTAAGGCCGATAATACCAATGCGGGATAAATACCGGCCAGCACACCCACTACCAGCGCGAACACAAAAGGAACGGGGATAAAGTAAACCGGGAACGAGAACAGTCCGGTGATCTGCTTGCCTAAAACCTCGCTGAAATATGGCCTGGCAATCATGAATACAACCAGAGCCAACAAGGTTGATAGCATCACCAGCAATACCGACTCCGTTAAAAACTGCCAGATCAATTGCTGGCGTAAGCCACCTAATACCTTACGGATGCCCATCTCTTTCATTCGCCCTGATGAGCGCCCAATACAGATGTTTACAAAATTGATAACCGCCATCAGCAATATAAACAGGGCGATGCAACCCAGTGTATAGATCATTTTTTTAACCAGGCCACCATCGGCAATCAAATTATAATCACGTAAAGGCTGCACTTTAACAGTCAGGTTTTTACTGATCTGCTTAGAAGCATTTTTACGGATCAGATCTTTGATGGGCTTTTCAAGATCCTTAGGACTAACACCTTGTTGTAGTTCAATATAATTAACAATATTGATATTGTTCCAACCCTCCAGGTTACGTTTAAAATATTTAGCAGCGCTTGCCGTAAAAAAGAAATCAGAATTGTTACTTGCGTTTAAATTGGTTACCGAGTTACGGGGTATTTTTGCCAGTACACCAGTAATTAAAAAGTCGTGCCTTTCACCTCCAAAACTTTCAAAATTTAGGGTTTGCCCCACTACATCAGTTCGGCCAAAATATTTTTTTGCCATATTTTGGGTCAGCACCACCGAAAATGGATCATTCAGTGCGGTATTTACGTCACCTTGTGACAGTTTAAAGCCATACATTTTAAACAGTGTACTATCACCCAGCTGCAGGCTTTCGCGAAAATGCATATCGCCCCTCGATACATTGGTGGTAACACCATCAAAGTGATAATATCCGGCCACCAGGTTAGGGTAGTTATCCTTTAATGCCTTGGGGAGCTGTGCTATACTGCCTATTTCGTTACCCATATTTGGGTCGGTCCATTTACTGAGCAGGATATACTGGTTATCCGCGTTTTTTAACTTGTGGTTTACCTGCAGCTCATCCCATATGTAAGCGCCGATAAGCAATGTAAAGGCAATACCTACTGACAGACCCAATATATTAATGAGTGAGAAAACCCTGTTCTTCCACAGGTTACGCCAGGCCAGTTTAAAGTAATTTTCAAGCATAGTATGAATATAAGCTATACCTTAAAGGTAACTGCAATTTTCAGAATTAATAAACCGCTCCTATTTAATTAACAATTATTAACATTATAAAAGCTTCGGGTAAAATTCAATGCAACACCTTCGGCCTTTCCCTCCTTACCGGGGTTAAATAGTTATTATCCGTTAGCCAGTCGGCCATGCGCTGCGGCCAGGTGTTGATAGATTGCAGTTTGGACCGGTTACCCATGTTAAAACCATGACTGCCCTGGGTATACAAATGCACCTCTACCGGTATTTTGGCGGTGCGATACAGGTTAAGCAGTTTTACTACCGAGGGCGAGCAGCAAGGATCGTCATTGGCAGCCAGCAAAAAGGCCGGCGGAGCATCGGCAGGCAGCACATCGGGTATATACAGCGGACCAGGATATATCTGGATCACAAAGTTTGGCCGGGCATTCAGCCGGTCGACTGGATCAGGCGCATTGGCATCGCCTTTACCCGAACCATAAGCCACCATATCCACTACCTCGCCCCCCGCCGAAAAACCCATCATCCCTATGCGGTTGGTGTCCAAGCCATATTCGGCAGCTTTACTGCGCACCAGTCGCATGGCACGGTAACCATCCTGTTTGGCATGCACGTCAATTTTATAGGGCGACAGCGTATCCCTGCCTAAACGATACTTCAGCACAAAAACAGTCACTCCCAGGTTGCTGAGGTATTTACCCGGATCAACACCCTCGGCGGTATATACCAGCAACCGATGACCACCACCCGGGCACACAACAATAGCCGCGCCGTTGGCTTTACCCGTCGGCGGTGCAAAAACTGTGAGTGAAGGATTGTGGATATTTTTCACCCAGTAATCCTTAGCCTGCTCGGGCTCATTACGACGGTTCTCAAAACCCGGCGCGCCTTTGGGCCAAAGTGGTATTACAGTTGGTTTATCCTGCGCCATAATGACTATGGGGGTTAAAAGCAGCAGACAGAGGTAAATGATTAGTTTGGTTTGCATGCTTAAATTTAGATATTTTAACTTAAAAACCGTCATTGCGAAGCAATCCCTATGCTATACAGAGCGAATAGAACAGTTTAAGCTTTAAATGACCGACCTGCTTACGTAGAGATTGCTTCGTACCTCGCAATGACGTTTTTTTAGCATTATGCCCGGCTCCCCTTCATAACCCCAAAGTCATAATATGCCATACCATTACAAATACCCTAAACTTTTACGAAATTAGAGTGTTCATAACAAGTGGACTATGAACTTTCACTCTTGAACTAAAACAAATACGCTATGGCAAATTTCCAGGAAATTATAGCATCAGACACGCCTGTACTGGTTGATTTTTCGGCCGAATGGTGCGGCCCTTGTAAAATGATGCCGCCCATATTGCAGGATGTAAAACACGCCCTTGGCGACAAGGTAAAGATCCTCAAAATAGATATCGACAAAAACCCATCGGCAGCAAGCGCCTTCAAGATCCAAAGCGTACCAACCCTCATGATATTTCAAAAAGGGCAAACAAAATGGCGCCAAAGCGGGGTGATACAGGCACGGCAATTACAACATGCGGTTGAGCAGTTTATATAAAGCCTCACATAATCCTCTCCAAAGGAGAGGGAGTTAGAAAAGCAAAAAAAATACAAAGTAAAGTCCTCTCCTTTGGAGAGGATTATGTGAGGCTCTTTAAAAATTTTAAATTATGGCAACTATCGAAAGCATCCAGAACGCGTATATTGATTATGTACTGACCGAGGGTGCGCAACCCAAATCGGTTTACATTTTTGCCAAACAGAACGAAATGACCGAGGCTGAGTTTTATCAGTTCTTTGGTTCGTTTGAAGCAGTTGAGCAAAACATCTGGGCCGAATTTGCCCGCAAAACTTTAACAGAGATTCGCGGACAGGAAGTTTGGGCCGGCTATAGCGCCCGTGAAAAAGCCTTATCCTTCTTTTACGGCTTTTTCGAGCTGATTAAAGGCAGCCGCAGCTTTGCCATTTATACCATCAACAAACAGCCTAAAGGTTTTACCACTCCTCGTGTGTTTGAGCAGCTGAAGGATATTTACGAAAACTTTGCCGATGAAATATTGAAAGAAGGTTTGGAATCATCGGAACTGAGCGACCGTAAGTTTTTCAGCAAACGCTACAAAGATGCCTTGTGGGTACAGTTTGTATTTGTGCTGAACTTTTGGGTGAATGATAATTCGGCCGGATTCGAGAAAACCGACGAAGCTATTGAAAAAGGTGTTAACGTTACGTTCGATCTGTTCCAGCGTTCACCTATTGATAATTTGCTGGAGTATGGCAAATTCCTGGTTAAAAACGGCGGTATAAAGGATAAGATGGGATTTTAATACGATGACAGAAGATAAGAAAGTTTCTCCGCCTGCCACCGACGGAGATTTAACGGGAGATGATAGCACATCCCAACAAAACAGCATGCCCACCACCAAAGTGCAGCGTTCGGCCAGGTTTGTGAGTACGGGTATAAAAATCGGCGGCAACTATATCAAGCACTATTCCAAAAAGCTATTTAACCCGGATCTGGACAAGTCGGAGTTGAACGAAGACAATGCAACCGATATTTACAAATCATTAAGCGAGCTCAAAGGCAGTGCCCTTAAAGTAGCGCAAATGCTCAGCATGGACAAAAACCTGTTGCCGCAGGCGTATGTTGATAAATTTACGCAATCGCAATACAACGCGCCCCCGCTTTCGGGACCGCTGATCGTGCAAACCTTCAGAAAATATTTCGGCAAAAACCCAGATCAGATCTTTGATAAATTTAACATCCGCTCCACCAACGCCGCCTCTATTGGTCAGGTTCACGAAGCCGAACTGAATGGCAAAAAACTGGCGGTGAAGATCCAATACCCTGGTGTGGGCGAAGCTATTTCATCCGACCTGAAACTGGTAAAACCCTTCGCCTTCCGGATGCTGGGTATGAGTGAGCGCGAACTGGATGTTTACATGCGTGAGGTGGAAGAACGCCTGCTGGAAGAAACCGACTATGAACTGGAAGTACGCCGCTCCATCGAATTTTCCACTGCCTGTGCCAACTTGGATAATGTCGTATTCCCCAAATACTATCCCGAACTCAGCAGCAAACGCATCATCACCATGGACTGGCTCGAGGGTAAACACCTGCGTGAATTTCTGGCTATCAATCCATCACAGGAGCTGCGTAACCAGGTTGGTCAAGCCCTGTGGGATTTTTACAATTTCCAACAGCATGAGCTTCGCGCTGTACATGCCGATCCGCATCCCGGCAATTTCCTGATCACCCCCGAAGGTAAACTGGGGGTTATTGATTTTGGCTGCATCAAAGAGATGCCGGAAGATTTTTATTACCCCTTCTTCTCGCTTACCTCCACCAATCTGCTCGATAACAAAACGGAAACCATCAAAGCTTTCCGGCAGCTGGACATGATTCATAAGGGTGATACCCCAGCCCAGATCGAGTTTTTTTATACCCAGTTCTGCGAAATGATTGAGCTGTTTGCCATGCCCTATATCCATGATCATTTTGATTTTAGCCAGACAACCTTTTTCGACCAATTGTACCGCTTTCGTGAGCGCTTGTCAAAACTACCCGAGTTTAAACAGGCTCGCGGCGTAAAGCATTTTATCTACGTAAACCGCACCAACTTTGGCTTGTACAATATCCTGCATGAACTTAAAGCCGAGGTTAAAACCGATACGTTTAAGCCGCATGTAGTGCTGGAGTATTGATTTTTTTAGTGGGCAGATCGCGGTAAAAAACCTGTCATTTTAATACTTTTTGTCATCCTGAGGAACGAAGGATCTTCTTTAGCTATGCCTGATGCACAACGAATGCTTTACTCCGTTCCATGACAAATTTTCGTTATATTTGACTATCCATCACCATGAAAACTGCTTATCTACTCCTGCTCATTTGTATTATCGCCTCTTGTAAGCCCCAACCTGCAAAAACCAACGGTGGTGTTAAGGTTAAGCCGGTTAAAATTTTGCCGGCATCTTATAAAAGAACCCAGGCACTTCAGGCTAATGCTGCCGCTGATACCTCCCAGGCCGATGAGCAAGCAGATGCTTATGCAGACTATTATATTGTAGTAGCAGATACAGGCCTCAGTTATAATGCACTCCGGGGTAAAATGTTTGATCTGAACAAGTCACTAAACATTCCCATTGACACGATGAACCGTGGATACAATAAAACCAAGGACCTGATAGCTCTTTCTGATAAAGACGAAGATGAAATGTACGCAGGCGAATATTACCCGCGAAGATCAGTTTCTGATTTTTTAAGCCTGGAATATCTGAACCAGTATAAATCCGATGCTAAAGAAAAAACCATTGCCCTGGTAAGAGGTATTTACGAAACCAAAACGAGCGCAGACAGCGCCCTGCAGGCCATGGGCCAATCAAAAACAGCATTTGCCTTTAAGGCTAAGGTTTTTGTAGGATGTATGCATTAAAAGCATTGGGGGATAACTGTCAGCGATAAAAGCCGCTGAGCAATTAATCCCTTATCACATCCGTATCAACCGGGATATAGCCCAGTAGCCGGCTCATATTGGCTAATTGTCCTTTATGATGGTATTCGTGAGTGATTGCATGAGTAAACAGCTCCAGCGGTGTTAGTGTTAGTGGCGTTTCGCCCTCCCTTGGCAAAATAAGCGGCACGTTAACATCATCCTTATATTGCTGCAAAAAGTCGTTAACCACCAGGTTCACCTGTTCAAACATACCGCGAATAGCCGGCAGATTTTTGTGGTTGTCTTCAGTAAAGTAGGGCCGTTGTTCCTGCTGCAAAAAATTGAGCAGCCAGCCTAAATAAGTATTAGCTACATGCCTCATTAAACTACCTATACTATCGTTATTGTACGATGGGATTGACTGGGTCAAATGTTCCGGGCGAATGGTTTCCAAAAAGTCAAGCAATACCCCGCGGGATGATAAAACCAATTGATATTGACGTGATAGTATTGCGTACATATTATTTACCGTTCAATAATTAAACCAAATTTTCGTGTCGGTAAGGCTGGCAGCATATTGACAATATGACTTGCCCCACTCCATAAATTTCCGTATATTTATATCCATAGCCCGCTTATCTTTTATCAGGATAAGCGGGCTGTTTTGTTAAAGACAAAACAAAGCCAAAAAATCGACCGTTTCGTATGTTTTATTTAACAATCAACAAATTAATACTTTTTAAACTTTTGAAAACCTACCAAACCGGGTTAAAGTTTGTTAAAAAGTGTTAAAACCGATAGTTTCGGATCAATTTTCAAGCGTTTTTCGGTTGTTTTTGCATCGAAAGTGTTAAAATTTAAGGTTTAAAAAGTTTTGACTCATCAAATTTTGCACAAGTCCTGCAACATAGCTGCCAAGCATTTCAGATGTAGCCGTTTTGTTCAAAGCTATTATTGCGGTGTAATTTTAAAACACCATACCCTTTTTATTTGTTGCGCATAAATGAAGGTTTTACTTGCCGGTGCTAATAGTTATATAGGTAGGATGCTGATCCCTTTTTTATTGGAGAAAGGTTATGAAATAGTATGTTTGGTAAGTGATAAAAAACGTTTTCAGGAACACAATGCTTTTGCAAATGGTGTTACCCTTATAAGCGGCGATCTGTTGCGGGAACAAAGTATAGAGACCCTTCCGGCTGATATAGAGGTTGCTTATTACCTGGTTCATTCTATGGCCCAGTCGCAGGATTTGGCTGCACTGGAAGCTTTATCGGCCTATAATTTTGTACATGCGCTTGACCGGACGGATTGTCGCCAAACCATACTTTTAAGCGGTCTCAGCCATGGTAATGGCCGGTCCAAGCGCATGGAGTCACGCAAACATGTGGAAGATATATTGAAAGAAGGTAAATCGGCCTTAACCATTTTAAGGGCAACTATTATTATTGGTTCGGGAAGCGTTTCTTTCGAGATCATTCGTGATCTTACGGAGAAATTTCCGGTTATAACCATATCTGGCTGGATAAATTCACCTTGCCAGCCCATAGCCATAAGCGATGTATTGACCTATCTGGAAAGTGTGGTGCTGAATGAGAAAACCTTTAACCGAAGTTTTGACATAGGTGGACCCGATATTTTAACTTTTAAAGAGATGATACTGGAATATGCCCGAATACGTCAATTGAAAAGACGCGTTATCACCATACCGTTCCTGCCATCAGGCATATTATCATACTGGCTTAGTCGCACCAGTTCTTTTGGTTATGCAGCTACCCATAACCTTGCCAGCCGCTTGAAAGGGGGAACTATTATGCATGAGCACGCCATCCAGGAAATTGTACCCAACCGGTGCTTAACCTATAAAGAATCATTACTTTTAGCTATAAATCACACACCGGTAAAAAGCAATGAGTAAAAACATCCTGATAACGGGCGCATCTGGCTCAATAGGTAAACGCCTCACTAATGTGTTACTTCGTAAGGGCTATAGTATAAGTGTGTTGAGCAGGGCACCAGGGCAAAATCCGGCTGTTAAAACCTTTATATGGGATGTCAATAAGGGTATTATTGATGATCGCTGTATAGATGGTATAGACACCATAATACACCTGGCGGGCGCAGGCATAGCCGAAAAAAGATGGACGGATACGCGAAAAAAAGAACTGATCGATAGCCGCACCAGATCGATCGGTCTGATATATAATCTACTCAAAACCAGGCAACACCAGGTGACTTCAGTGATCTCTGCATCGGCCATAGGTTACTACAGCGATCGTGCTGATGAATTGATGACAGAAGATAGCGCCCCTAATACGGATTTTATGGCCCATTGCTGTGTGGAATGGGAAAATGCTGTTGATGAGGGCGAAAAGCTGGGTTTGCGCATCGTAAAATTTCGTACCGGGGTGGTATTAGATAAAGATGGCGGTGCGCTGCCTACTCTGGCCAAACCCATCAAATGGTATGTTGGCTCGCCCATGGGTAATGGCCGGCAATGGATTCCCTGGATACACTGGCAGGATGTAGTGGACATGTATGTGTATAGTATCGAAAATATCACTATTAACGGCATTTACAACATGGCAGCTCCTCACCCAGTTACCAATGCACAACTAACCCAGGCGGTGGCCAAACAATTGCACAAGCCACTTTGGGCTCCAAACGTCCCGGCTTTTGTATTGAAGCTAATGCTGGGCGAAATGAGCACCATTGTTTTAGGAAGCACCAGGGTTTCAGCACAAAAGATCCAGGATGCTGGATTCAGCTTTAAATTCGCCGAAGTGCGGGCAGCGCTAAAAGAAATTTATGGATAAAAATATACCGGTAACTATTTTCTGGTTTCGCCGCGACTTACGCCTAAATGATAACGCGGGTTTATATCACGCCTTAAAAAGCGGTAGATCAGTGCTTGCACTATTTATTTTTGATAAGGAGATACTGGATGATCTGGAAGATAAAGATGATGCCCGTGTAACTTTTATTCATCAAACTATTGAGCAGTTACATCATCAACTATACCAGTATGGAAGTAGTTTGTTGGTGTTATATAATAAGGCCGAAGATGCCTGGGATAATATCATTCGGGACTATCGTATTAATTCGGTTTATACCAATCATGATTATGAACCTTATGCTCTAAAACGCGACAATGCGGTAAAAGAAAAACTAAACAAACAAGGCATCGAACTTAAAACATTTAAAGACCAGGTAATTTTTGAAAAGGACGAAGTTATTAAGGATGATGGTAAGCCTTATACAGTTTATACACCCTATCAGCGCAAGTGGTATAGCTCATTGCGGCCATTTTATCTGAAGGCTTATCCTACCGAAAAATATCTGAAAAATCTGGTTAAAACACAAGTTTTCCCTATTGTATCTCTGGAAGCAATGGGATTTCAGAAAAGCGGTATACATTTCCCTGATCGGGAATATAAAGATATAATTGCCGATTATAAAGCGAAAAGGGATTTCCCGGCCATTAAGGGTACATCCCGCATCAGTTTGCATTTACGCTTTGGTACGGTAAGTATCCGTGAACTGGCCAAAACAGCCTATGCCAACCCCGATAAAACCTGGCTGAATGAGCTGATATGGCGCGAGTTTTATATGATGATCCTGTACCATTTCCCGCATACGATGGATCATGCTTTTCGTCCCGAATATGACCGTATTCAATGGGTAAATGATGAAACACAATTTAAGGCCTGGTGCGATGGACAAACCGGTTATCCTATAGTAGATGCAGGTATGCGCGAACTAAATACTACAGGCTTTATGCACAACCGTGTGCGCATGATTGTGGCCAGCTTTTTAAGTAAACATCTGCTGATGGACTGGCGGTGGGGTGAGCATTATTTTGCCCGAAAACTCCTTGATTATGAAATGGCCAGCAATGTAGGGGGCTGGCAATGGGCCGCGGGCTCAGGTACAGATGCAGCACCGTATTTTCGCATATTTAGTCCGGATGCTCAAACTAAAAAGTTCGATCCGCAACTGCAATACATTAAAAAATGGGTTCCGGAATATGCCGATTTTAGCAAATATCCGAAACCCATTATTAATCACGCTTTTGCACGCGAACGTTGTTTAAAAGCTTTTAAAGCAGCGCTGGTTAAATAAATTATGGATTAGTAACCGTTGCTATAGTAAAATCAAAGGATAAACACGCGTTTGGCCCTATAGTTGATCCATTACCTGATTTCCCATAACCTAACCGGGATGGTATAAGAATAGATACACTTGCACCTGCCGTTTGGCCCATTAATGCTTCCTGTACACCCGCAACAACCGAATTAAGGGTAAAAGGAATTGGGGTTGTCAAGTCGGTAATTCCACTGTTCTTGTTCTGAATTTCACTACTGTCAAATGTGGCGCCGTTCAGCCACTTACCTTCATAAGTAGCCGTAAATGATGATGTTAAATCAAGCACATCGGTACCCGTACCTGCTTTAGTTACTTTATAATACAACCCTCTCCCGCGGTCAGTTATATCTGTGAGATGGGTATAAGTGGATAACTGTATATTGTTTCGCTTTGCATAGTCATTGATCACATAATCATCATAACCGGGTGTTTTAGCATCAACATAATTCAGGTTTGAAATTACATTTACATAGTAATCAAGACACTGATTACCTAAAACCCGTGAATTGGTATTGCTTGAACTACCTGTACCAACCCCATTAACCCCATAAGCTACCCGTGACGGAACAAGAATCCTTGCTCTTGTACCTTTATATTTCATGACATTATAAATGGCGTATTGTAAACCCTTGGTAAAACCAATAATACTGCCACCATTTGATACATGCCCCAATAAACCAGCAAAATGCGCTAAATTAAGGGTATCTGTATTGATATACTTACCATCAAATGATTTTACCGAGAGCACAAAATTAACACTGTCTGAATACTGCAAAGGTGTACTGGTTGAACCTTGCGAAAGTATCTGGTAATATATACCGCTGGTATCACCGTTAGACATATCTCTTTGCATGCCGGTAAGCCCATTGGCGTTAATATAGTTTTGTATCTGGGTTTGATCGTACTGGGTAATATTAGGATCGTTGCGCGTTTTCCGGCAGGATATTAAACCTATAGATGTGATTAATAAAAGCGTAAAAAGTGTTTGTTTCATTTAAGTTATTTTATTTTTTGGCTCAATAGCGACTTTACTCACTATCCGCCCATAGTTCTTTTTTAGTTGATTACGTTATATAATTGTATATCAAAATCAAGTACCGAATTTGCCGGCAAATGTAGTGAATCCTGCGGAAACGGTCCGTAAGCATATCTTGATGGTATAAATAACCTTATTTTACCATTTTTCTTGATCTTAGGTATGCCTAACTGCCACCCCCTGATCACATCACTCAAACGGTACGAGGGATGAAAATCGTTGGTTTGCGCAATCACCAGCTGCGATGTCAAAATTCGACCTGTATATCCAACAGTAACCTGTGTAGAACTGGTAAATAAATCGTTACCGCTTCCCTCTTCACCCGGTTTAATGCTATAAAAAACCCCTGAAGTATCAATGCGTTTAGCATTCAAATCGGGATGAGCTGCCAAATAATCACTCACAATCTTATCATCAATAGCTTTTTGCTCTTCATAATGGATCGAAGGATCGGTGGATTTTTTACAGGCACCAAAACCAATAGCAATAACCAATAACACTGACAGGATCCTGTTCATTTTTTCAAAAGGCAAATTTATTCTTTTATAATAGAAAAACGGCAGCTTAACATTTTTTAACAATTAATAAGCCCTAAAGCATACCATCGCCCTATATTTAGGGCCTGATTTTCTGAATAAAACGTACAATTTAAGGTAAAAGTGTAGCTCATTGGTACATGTCTGAACCATTAACAGTAAGAGTGTGATGATAGCCCAACATAAAAGACCAATGAACTTGTGAACTAATGAACCTGTAAACCAATCATGGTTTATAGTTCAACGTAAGTTTGTTGATCTTCTTCAGCATTTCAGTAAGGTATTGTTTGTCGGCCTCGCTGATATGTGAATCGAGATAATTATTGAATTGCTTTACTATTGCCCGGGCCTGGTGACGCTTTTCTTTCCCCAATTTGGTCAAATATATTTTAACTGAACGTTTATCGCCCTGGTTAGATTCCCGGTATATTAATCCCGTTTTTTCCAGCTGGCTAAGCATCCTGGACAAACTGGTTGACTTCAAGCCCAGCAAAGCCGCAGCCTGCGATACAGTAGTACCTTCTTTTTCGTCAATATTAATCAATAAATAACCAATGGACTGGGTAATGCCAAATTCCGTAACCAACTGGTTATACCGGTTAGCAACCGTTTGCCATACTATCTTTAAAAAATAGTCAATAGTTTCCTGATGTTTAATGCTGTTTTGCATGCATACCAAACGTAAGAAATGCTTGTTGATTACGCAAATTTTAGTTGGCAGTTTTCAGTCGGCAGTAAGCAGCATTTATAATAACTGATAATCCATGCCAACTGCCCACTACGAACTGCAAACTTAATAACCTACCTTCTTGTCATCCCCACGTGGATCTGCCCCGCCCTGGTAGCCTTGTGAGGTTTTCAAAATGGCATCAACCCGGCCAATACCGCCTCTGCTATTTATTTTATAGCCTTTGCTTTGCAATTTTATTATGGTTGCACTATCCAATGCGCCTTTTTCAATCGCTATTGCATCGGGTAGCCACTGGTGGTGAAAACGTTTAGATGTAACAGCCTGCTGCATATCCTGATCAAACTCGATCACGTTAATGATGGTTTGAAAAACCGAAGTTATAATAGTTGATCCTCCGGGTGTACCCACCACCATAAATAATTTACCGTTTTTTTCAACAATAGTAGGTGTCATTGACGATAACATGCGTTTGCCCGGTTGTATACTGTTGGCTTTTCCACCAACCAGTCCGTACATATTAGGCACGCCGGGTTTAGAGCTAAAATCGTCCATTTCATTATTCAGCAAAAAGCCTGCACCTTTTACAAATATCTTTGAGCCATAACTATCATTTAAGGTTGTTGTGATGGATACCGCGTTACCGTCATGATCAACAATAGAATAATGGGTGGTTTGATCGCTTTCGTAACCCGCAAAAGTGCCCGGCTGTATACTGCTGCTTGGCGTGGCTGCATCCCAGCTAAAGTTGCTCATGCGCGATGTGATATATGACGGTTTCAGTAAACTATCCACAGGTACTTTGAAAAAATCGGGGTCGCCCATATATTTGGAACGATCTGCATATACCCGGCGTTCGGATTCAACTATCAGTCTTATAGTTGAATCCTGATTATAGCCCCATCTTTTTAAGGGATATTTTTCAACCGACTGCAGCAGCTGTAATAATGCAATTCCTCCGCTTGACGGCGGCGGCATGGTAATAATTTTATATCCTTTGTAGTTCCCAGTAACGGCCTTGCGCCAAACCGAATGGTAATTTTGCAGGTCGGCTTTGGATATCAGACCGTCGCCCGCCTTCATTTCGGCAACTATCTGGTCGGCAACTATACCATCATAAAATCCTTCACGGCCCTTATCGCGTATTTGTTCCAGGGTTTTAGCCAGATCCTCCTGTACCAAAACATCACCCTCATGCCATTCGGTATCTTTTATTAAATAAGTCTTGCCAGGGTTTAATTTTTCAACCTGAGCTTTTATATGGTTTAATTCGGAGGCAAAACGCTGTGTTACCTTAAAGCCCTTACGCGCCAGATCGATAGCAGGCTGCAGGAGATCGGCCCATTTGAGTTTACCATACTTTTGATGAGCTTGTACCATTCCATCCACAGACCCAGGTACCCCTGATGCTTTATGGGTGTAAAGACTCATATTGGGTATCACATTACCCGCCGCATCCAAATACATATTAGCACTTGCACCGGCCGGGCCCTTTTCTCTAAAGTCGAGTGTATTGGTTTCACCGGTTTTGGAACGGTATACCATAAAACCGCCTCCACCTATATTGCCGGCATCGGGATAAGTAACGGCCAGGGCAAAATGTACCGCTACTGCCGCATCAATAGCGTTACCACCTTTCTTCAATATATCAAGTCCAACCTTTGCAGCATCCGGATAAGCACATACCACCATACCATTATAATACGGTCCATTAGCATTAGTTACCAGGCGTTTTTGCACGCATCCTAACGGCACAAAACACAGCGCCAACAAAACCATGCCCAGACACCTGTTTTTCTTTAGGTTTAAGTTACTCATCGTTATCACAGTAAGATTATTTTACTAAAATAACCTATTTGCCCTTATAATATCATTCTTAAAAGTTCAATATTTAACACTGATTTTCAGCCTGATAAAATTTTCAGGGCATTGTTTTTTAATTAAAATGCCATAAAATTTCAAATCTGCCGTTTATTTGCAGGATATGTGCAAGTTGAAAAGCTTAACCAAACGTGAGGTTTTGCATGCACGGTAACAAAATTCATTAACTTAAAATCACTACATGAAAAAATTAGCTTACATTTTATTTCTCTCGGTTTCGTTCTTATTAATAGGTAAACGTTCGCAGGCACAGGATTACAAAACAGCAGTTGGACTAAAATTTGGCGCTTATGAAGTAGGCCCCTCCATAAAATACTTTATGGATAACAGCACCGCTCTGGAAGGTATCATAGGTATCCGCGATCATGGTGTGGTAATAACCGGGTTATATGAAATACATCAGCAGGCCTTTGGTGTTGATAAGCTGAATTTTTATTATGGCTTTGGTGGTCACCTCGGGTCGGTAGGCAGCGGTTATTACAAACGTATAGGCGGCGATGATGAATACTATAGCGGTAAACACATCCTGATTGGTGCTGATGCAACGCTGGGGCTCGAATATAAGATACCAACTGCACCTATAGCTATCAGCCTTGACCTTAACCCACGTCTTGAACTGGCACGAGGCCCATTCTTTGACATAGCACCGGGTTTGGGATTAAAATATACTTTCTAAAGTTCGGGGAGCGAGTTGCGGGATACCAGCGATCTGACACTCGCACTTCGCAACTCGCTCTTTCAAAATCGTGCTTACCTGCTGATCACTATTTTACGGGCATAAATCTTTTGCCCCAGCAGTATTTTTACTACATAAATACCCGGTATTTGTGTGGAAACATCAATTACCTTACTAAAATTCCCCTGCGGTACAGACTGCGCATCCAGGTATACCATTTGCCCCGCCGGGTTTATCAATGATAATTTAAGATCAGCAGTGGCTTTTGTGGCGAAGATCACATTAAGCTGGCTGCTTGCCGGAACCGGAAATACCGTTAAACCAATCTCTGTAGCGTCATCCGGTTTTTCAACGGTGCGTGCATAGGTGTAAATATCAGACATCGCTACGCATCCACCTGATAAAGTATCTGCTACCTGGTAATCACCGCTTTGCAACGGATCATACGTTTTTCCTATAGCACCGGATATTGCTTTACCATTTAAAAACCATTGGTTACCGGTAGCAAAATTTGAACCTAAAGTATTATTCGTTTGAGTAATAACCGGTTTAGAAAAAATAACGGGCTGCCGTGCTGATGATGCACAGCCTAAGCTTTGTACCTTAATATCGTAAAAATAATAATAGAAATTTTTATAATAGGTAGTATCCGGCGGGCCATCGGGCGTGGCATTATTACCGGTAATGCTGAATATACTACCTATGCTGAATGGATACCCTTTTACACCTCCGTTGCTCCGATAAATGGTAGCCGTAGCATCAAACGCCGCTGATATGGTATAGTTGCCTGCCGCGGGCAATTCCAGGTTCAGATCATATACCTTTCCCTGGTCATTAGGATCATCAGGCTGTGCACCGGGTTGCGGATTGGTTCTGGTAGCCTGGGCATCAATAGTTGTGGTTGATATTGTTTGCCCGTTACTGTTATTTACATTAAATGTTATTTTCCCCGAATTACCAATATATAAACGGGCGCTTTGAATAACCATAGGAACTTTGGTGCTTACTGTTATTGCCGGCGAAAACTGGTTATACCCCCCTGCTGTAAATACATTTTTAGTAGCAGGCCCTACAGACCCTTTAAAATCATTTATTCCTGCATAATAAGTATTATTTACCGGGGGCTGTGTGGTAATAGCTGCTGAACCATACGCTATCGGAATTACATCATTTATATTCTGATACCAAAGTAATATACCATCACCTGAACCTGTTAACAAATATTGCTTGCTATCTGTACAGTAATAAGCGCTTAAACCACCAATTACAGCCGGCGTATTGATTGCCACAGTAGCTGTTACTGTATTATTGGACACAACCGGATCGCTGGCCAGGTTGCTGGTAGCTGTTATAGTATAAGTAGCACCGGCTACAGCATTAAACTGCTGACTAAAGGTAAAGTTATCCTCAACCAGGGGCTGCAGCGTTGCCGTATAATTTTCGGTATAGGTGGTTTTGGTATTATCGGGCGCTGTAATTGTAACGGTAACCGGGATATTACTAATAGGAGCGCTACCAAAGTTTTTAAGCCTGATGGTAATAGGCGCGCTTGCAGAGCAGGATCCGCTTGAACCAGGGTTTACGATAGCCACTACACCGGCATCAATACTGGTTTGTAAAAACTGTACCCGGTAATCCTGTGTTTCGCCTTTGGCGTAGCTGCCACAGGCTGTTATAGTTGTGGGATCGCTTGTTTCGGTTAACACTACACGCATCAGGCTATAATTACCTGGTATTACAGATCCCGGCACAGTAATATTGGCAGAAAGCGTTCCTGTAGCACTAATTACAGTAGTGGTGGCAGCCAACTCATCGTTATCAAAAATACCATTGCCATTCCAATCAACAAATACTTTAGCAGCTTTGTTAAAATTACCGCCGCATGTACCCAGAGTAATACTTAAGGGGTAGGTTTTAGCCTGCTCCAACTGAACGGTTAAATTGGTGTAATCCGAATAGCTTTTGCAACCGGCAGCGGGAGTATTATTGATGTTTGATAGCTTTAAATTATCAATGCGGGAGTCGGCATTAGACAGTGGAGCCGAGGCGCAATAGGCAGTTCCGCCGGCACCGGTAACAATAAGCGAATATGCCTGCGGTCCTTGCTTAAGGGTACCTTTGTGCGATACGGTGATGGTATAGCTTTTACCAGGTGTGGTGTTAGGTATATAAACCTGTTCAATATTATCCCGGATATTATCACCTGTGGTGGCGGGCGCGGAAGGTGCATCCGGATTTAAAATCCAGGCATTGTAGGTGGTTGTGCCGTCACTGATCTTGATATCAAGGTCATTGATCAGTTTTGGCGTACGGTTGTTAATCTCGCCATCAGCATTGGGTGTACCCTCAGGGTCGGTCCATGAAATAGTAGCGGCCAGCACATCATTACCGGAGGCCACGATATTAAATGTTTGTTTTTGGCCCTGCTGAAGCGAGTTTTCGCTAATGAGGCTTTTTGTACCATTATCGGTTATGGCCTGTGTTGCTTTCTTCATATCCAGCAGCCCCCAGCCGTAAATATAATCGGGTCCCACATTGCCGGCGTCAAAAGCGGTTTGACATACTAACCCTTTTAACGTAGCCGCCCGCATAAAGGCGCCGTTATTCTTTTGAGCATAATACTCTTGTAGCAAATATAATGAACCGGTAATATTTGGCGCAGCCATTGACGTACCCGAAAGGGTAAGATAGGCTGTAGGATTAGTTACCCCTACCGATAATACATTTACCCCGTTGCCCACAATATCGGGCTTGATACGACCATCATCCGTAGGCCCCCAGCTACTAAAAAAGGCACTGCTGATACCCTGCCGGGTACTTGGCCCATACGGTAGCGGATTTATAGCGCCAACCGTGAGTATATTTTTGGCGTTGCCCGTGGTACTGATAATATCATAACCATTATTATCGCTAATACCGGCCGGTCTCGGGCCTTTATCAACCAGCGTTTGATCGGTTTTGCTTTTGTAGCCATAATAGTCGGCCCCTACAGCCGGGCCATTGCTTGAGCGGCTGTTACCAGCCGATTCCACAATGAGGTAGTAGGGCGCGTTATAGGCTATTTTATCCCATGACTGTGCACGGGTATCATAAAAACCAAAAGTATAATCAACCGAGTCGCCAGGCAGGCCATACCACTCCCAACGGTTATCGCTATCGTTAAAGTTCCAACCCGCTTCATCTCCATAGGAGTGGTTTGATAATAACAGGCCCGATGCCGCAGCACTCATTTCGGCTACGTCATTATTATAATCATATGATTGCAGGGTGGCAGCGTTAAAGGCCATTCCCTTGGCCGGCGCGTATACTCCACGGGCAATCATAGTACCGGCCACATGGGTAGTATGATCAAGCACCGAAGCACCGTCTTTAATCGTTATGCTTTTACCGGCGAACTCCTGATGGGCCGTGTACACCGAGCCGCCGTCCCAGATGGCCAGCTTATTATTCAAAAATGTACTGGAGCCTGATAAATTAAGACCAAGCGAACCACCAGGCTGTACGGCATTGGTACCGGTTGTAGCTGCCGATGTAGTATTATTATGGGTAATGAGATAAACAGGAAAACCTAAAGCGTTAACGCCCTGTAGCGATACCAGGTTACCGTTTCTGGTATGGCGCTGAATCCGCCAGCCCCGGTTTGCAGCTAATGACAAAGCCCGTGTACGACTGGCCTCGTAATTACTGCGTATCTGGGCAGAAAAGCGTGTTAGTTCCGCACGTTTGGCATCGGTTACCAGCGCTTGTTGGGCAAAAGTGCCGGCTGTTGCACACAGCAATAAAAAAAATATACAAATTGCTGCGTAAGATTTATTCATAGATCTGAGATATAGGCATTTTTACAGCCCTAAATCTATAAATATTCCCTTAGTTATTAAAGCCCAACACGATGAAAGCGTATTAAATACCGATATATAATACAACCTATTTTGAAAAACCTGACTTAGAAGAACTCATATCGATTTTAAATTCTCAACATCGAAATCATTATTCAATATTCGGCGCCCGATATTAATACTTCATCAATCCTGAGTTAATGGCATGGAATACTTTGCGCTGAGTGGGTTTACCTATAAATTCACTACTTGGCGATAAATAACTCATATTCAATTGATTGTTAACCAATTACGCGTTAACCATAAAAAGTGTAAACCATGTAAATCCACTTTTACTATGACAGATATTTACCCACAATAGGCATCCTGCGGCCCATACCAAATGCCTTTGGTGATACCCTAAGAATAGGTGGTGTTTGATAACGTTTGTGTTCGGCCAGGTTGGTCAGCCTGATCACCCGGCGGACAATTGCTTCGTCGTAACCCATTTTAATAATATCGGTTGATGAACGGCGGTTCTCGATGTACTCGGCCAGGATCTTATCCAGAATATCGTACTCAGGTAAGGAGTCGGTATCCTTTTGATCTGGTCTGAGCTCTGCCGATGGCGGTTTAATGATAGAATTTATCGGGATGATCTCCCTATCACGATTGATGTAACGGGCCAGTTCAAAAACCTGCGTTTTATAAACATCGCCTATTACAGATATCCCCCCGCACATATCTCCATATAAAGTACCATAACCCACGGCTGCTTCGCTTTTATTGCTGGTGTTTAATAAGATGTAGCCAAATTTATTACACATGGCCATCAGCAATATGGCCCGGCTGCGCGATTGTATGTTTTCCTCGGCTATGTTGAAGGGCAGGTTATTGAATTGTGGATGCAGCGCTGTTTCAATGGCTTCGGTAATATTTTTGATCGGAACCAATTCGCTTTTGCAACCCAGATTATTCACCAGGTCTTCAGCATCCTTTAACGAGTGATCCGTAGAGAAACGTGATGGCAGCAATACAGCCATTACATTTTGAGCTCCCAAAGCCTCGGCTGCCAAAGCGCACACCACTGCGGAGTCAATACCACCAGAAAGGCCCAATATAGCCTGCTTAAAGCCCGATTTATGAAAATAATCGCGGATGCCCAATATAATTGCCTGGTGTATCTGTTCAATATCAGAAGCGCGTTCAGCTTTCAGGGTTGTGGGATGATCAAAACTGATAGAGGCATCATCATTTAAGGTATAGTACGCGAGGTTCTCTTCAAAATAGGGTAACTCATCAATCAGTTTACCGGTATTGTCAAAAATCAATGATCCTCCATCAAATATCAATTCTGTTTGTGCGCCTATCTGGTTTACATACAGCAATGGTAAATGGTAACGACTGGCATTATCGCTCAAAATAGCTATACGTTCCTCGTCGTGGTTATAAGCAAATGGCGAGGCGGCTATGTTGATCATTACATCGGGCTGTTGATGGATGAGGCTATCCATTGGCCGTGTAATATATAATGGATTTTCGATGGTATTCCAAAGATCCTCGCAAATGGTAAGCGCAATCTTTTTGCCTTTAAATTCAATACAGTTAAACTCGGTTGAAGGTTCAAAATAGCGGTACTCGTCAAATACATCATAATTGGGCAGCAGCGCTTTGTTTACCACAGCTTTTACCTGGCCGCTTTCAATGAAGTAGGCTGAGTTATTCAGGTCCTTCCCCTCGTCTTTATGATTATAGGTAGGCAAACCAATGATGCAGGCTATATCGGTACAAACAGCAGCTATCTTTTTGGCTGAATCCTCGCACAGGTCAATAAATTCATCAAACTCCAAAAAATCACGTGAGGGGTAGCCCGAAACGCATAACTCGGCAAACACCACCAGGTCGGCACCGTTTTGTTTTGCCTTTTGTATATGATCGATAATTTTGGTGGTATTTGATTCGAAATTACCTATATGATAGTTAAGCTGGGCTAATGCGATTTTCATCAATTATGTTTGTTTTTTTAAGGCGATGAAGCTATCGTGAGTTGTGTTTATTTTTTGTTGGTAACTCACGATGGATTCATAGACAGTATAGTAACGTATTAATGCAAATAAAAATTATTTTTGCTCAAAGGATAAAGATGATAAACCCCCGGCTCAAAGCAAAGCAAATTTACTTAATTTTTTCCATCGCCCTGATATTCGCGTCATGCGGGCGCAACAAAAAGGTTGATCTCAGTCATATAAATATTGAAGTTAAGGTTGAACGCTTTGACCACGACTTTGATGCCATGCGTACCAAACCTATGGGAGCTCAAGCTGTATACCTGCAGCAAAAATATGGCTCGTTTTACCAGGACTTTATCAGTAGGATACTACAAGCGGGCACTACCAATGATACCGCTTATTTTAAGACCCTTCACGAAGTTTTTAAGGGTAAAGCATACATAGATCTGAAACATGACGTGGATGCCGCCTATCCTAATATGGATGCGCAGAATGCCAGCCTTACCCAGGCTTTTAAATACATTAAATACTACTATCCGCAAAAAAGGCTGCCCCAAGTTTACGCCTATTTTTCGGGTTTTCAGGCGCAAACTTCTATTGGCGATGGTTATTTTGCTATCGGACTCGACCTATTTCTGGGCGCCGATTCCCGGTTCTATCCTGCCCTTACCAACGCGTTTCCGCACTACTTGTCCCGGCATTTCACTCCCGAAAACATTACCCCGCGTGTAGTGGAAGGTATTGCCAGAGAGGATATGTTCCCGGAAGACGATAACAATAAATCGATGCTCGAAAAAATGGTATACAACGGTAAGATCATGTATTTTATGGATCAGATATTACCTGAGGTTGGCGACACCACCAAAATTGGCTACACCACAGCCCAGCTTAAATGGTGCGAGGACTTTAAAGCAAAAATATGGGCTTATTTTTTAGAAGAAAACCTCCTTTACGAAGCAGACTACCCTAAAATTCAAAAATATTTTACCGAAGCCCCCTTCACCCCTGGTTTGGGCGAAAAAAATGAGTCGGCGCCCAAACTGGCGGTCTGGACAGGCTGGCAAATTGTCCGGGAATATATGGATAAACACACTGAAGTTACGCTGCCACAACTAATGGCCGAAAAAGATGCGCAGAAGATATTGAATCAATCGAAGTATAGGCCTAAGTAGATGTGCAAATTAACTTCGTTGAGGGCTTTGCCGTTTTAGATGTGCAGATATGCAAATGATTGATACGTTTATAACAAGGCAATAAAAAAACAGCCTCCCTGAAATTCAGAGAGGCTGTTTTTTTTATTTGAAATTCATGTGCACATTTAAAATTTGCACATCTGCATATCTAATTTATTTGATGATCCTGAAAACAGTTCTTAAACCGATTGCCACACCTACAATAAGTAACAAGTTGGCTATCCATGAGAAATAGGTTGAATTTTCATCACCAGCAAAACGAATGAAAACACCTATAATGCCAATAACGATAGCTAAAACCAATACTTTATAATGTTGTTCTGAATTAGCGTTTTGTGTAGAATCCATGGTACTTTGTTTAATGTTGGGCAAAAATAGAAATGTTTACCGAATTTTCCACCAATTTTTTAGGATTTTATCGTGTCGGGTAATATTGAATATTTTCTTCTATAAAAACGGATCAATAGCAAGATACTTATACCTGCCAGGATAAATACCCAAAGGTTAGCGATGGCTAAAATCGCTTCCATAAAAAGGTGCCAGCCATTGGCAAATGCCCCTGCTAATCTATCGAAGAAGGGTAAATTATAAGCCGAGGGATCATCGTTAGCGATGTGTTCTTGAAAAATGGTATTGCTTTGGTAAAAACTCAATGTAATAATGCTGTATTTTACCGCATTATCAATTTTAAGATTATCTATCTGCCCATCTACCATATCATCTTTCAGCAATAAAACATTCACCGGATTCTTGATCGTAACTTTTCCTTTTTTCTGTTGGTCTATTAACTCCTTCCGGCTGTTCAGCTTCAGTTTGGCCGACAGAAAATCGAGTGATTTATCTTCAATATCCATTTTACGCATGGTAACATACATGCCTATGTGCGCAACTTCGGTCATAAACTCTTCCAGGTGTTCCGAAGGTATTTTAACGGTTATATCAGCAGAAGTATTAAATGACGATACCCGGTTAATAGAATCGTCGGTGATCCTGAAATTCTTGCTATCCCCAACTGTTGATTCCATTTGAAGATGTATGATCATCCCTTTATTTTTTGTTGTTAGCGCCGTTATTTTTTCGGCTGTTTGCTGCACATTCTTTACTTTAAAACGCATATCTGCGGTTTTCACCAATTTAGGAGAAACCGTTGAATCCGTTATGGCTGAGGCAACTGTATCAGCAGAACTACTGTTATTAATAGCCTCATAGCGAGACCCTAACCCCTTACAAGCGCCCAGCAGCAAGACGACCGCCAATGGCAGTAGTAAAATTTTTGTTTTCATGTTGTTGTTAATTTTTTTGGTTACTATTGATACTAAAAAAGGGAATTAGGTAACCCTTAACCGTCTGAATCAGAATTTACAGAATTTAAGAATTAGCTGAATGATATAGCTGCTCCGTTATTTTGTCAATTCTTAAATTCTGTTAATTCTGATTTAGACAAACAAGAAGAGCCCGACATAAGCCGGGCTCTTTAAATATGATTACAGGGAATAATTAAACCCCTAATAATAACCTTGCAGGGTCTTCCAGTAATTGTTTTACACGTACCAGGAAGCTTACCGATTCACGGCCATCAATGATACGGTGATCATAAGATAAGGCCAGGTACATCATCGGGCGAATAACCACTTGTCCGTTTACGGCAACCGGGCGCTCAATAATGTTGTGCATACCCAATATAGCCGATTGTGGCGAGTTTAATATCGGGGTTGACATCATAGAACCAAATACACCACCATTAGTGATGGTGAACGTACCGCCGGTCATTTCAGGGATGGTTAGTTTATTTTCACGGGCTTTACCGGCTAATGCCACAATTTCCTTTTCAATTTCGGCGAGGCTCAAAGTATCAGCATTACGGATCACCGGAACTACCAGGCCTTTAGGAGCCGATACTGCAATAGAGATATCAGCAAAATTACTGTATACCACTTCTTCGCCTTCGATACGGGCGCCAACAGCAGGCCAGTCTTTCAGCGCTTCGGTAACCGCTTTGGTAAAGAACGACATGAAGCCTAAACCAACACCATGTTTCTCCTTAAATTTATCTTTGTATTTACCGCGCAATTCCATGATGGGCTGCATGTCTACCTCGTTAAAGGTAGTAAGCATAGCCGTTTCATTTTTAACAGCAACCAAACGTTTGGCAACTGTTTTACGCAGGGAGGTCATTTTCTCACGTTTCTCGCTTCTTTCGCCAGCTACTACAGGGGCAGCGGCAGGAGTTGAAGTAGCTGCTGCAGGAGCCGCAGGCTTAGCCGGAGCAGCTTGTGCATTCAGGGCATCACCCTTAGTGATACGACCGTCGACACCGGTACCATTTACACCTTTAGGGTCGACACCTTTTTCGGCCAGTATTTTGGCAGCTGCGGGCGATGGAGTACCGGAAGCGTAAGTTACCGCGCCATCAGCAGTAGTTGGTGCACCACCGCGTGGCGATTCATCTGTAGCACTTACCACAGCAGGTGTTACAGGTATAGCCTGCACAGCTGTACCAGAACCTTCAATGGTGCAAACAACCGCGCCAATAGGCAATACATCACCTTCCTTGGCTATAGTTTTTAACACGCCTGCTTTTTCGGCGGTTAATTCAAATGTTGCTTTATCTGATTCCAGTTCGGCAAGGGCTTCATCCATCTCTACTGTATCGCCATTTTTTTTAATCCAGCGCGATAAAGTAACTTCTGTTATAGATTCGCCTACTGCAGGCACTTTAATTTCTATAGAACCACCACTTGTTGCAGGTGCGGCAGCAACCGGGGCCGGAGCAGGTGCATTGGCTACAACTTCGGGCTGTGGTTGTGCGGCAGGAGCGCTTTCCTTTGCAGGAGCAGCAGCGCCGGCGCCTTCTTCAATATTGGCAACAACAGCGCCAATAGCTAATGTATCGCCTTCTTTGGCAACTGTTTTTAAGGTACCTGCTTTTTCGGCAGTCAATTCAAAAGTGGCTTTGTCCGATTCTAATTCGGCAATAACCTCATCCATTTCCACGTGATCGCCATCTTTTTTCTTCCAGCTTGATAGGGTTACTTCTGTTATTGATTCGCCTACCGGCGGAACTTTGATCGCTAAACTCATATTTTAGTTTTGTAGATTTAATATTTTATTTGGTACGAGTTTCCTGTTGCGAGGTTCGTGTAAATAGTTGTTAGCTTAACACCCGAAACCCGAAACCCGTCATTGGCAACAGAACTCAATCAGCTCCGGCATCAGCCATTTTTTTTGTTGTCTTTTTTATTGCTTCTTTTACCACTTTACCGGCAGGTGCTTCAAATGCTTTGGAAACAATATATGCTTGTTGAGCGGCATGTTGTTTGGCAAAACCGGTAGCTGTACTGCTGCCCTCAATGCGTGAAATTACATTAAGGTTGATGACCTTATCATTATGGAACTTACGGCATATATACGGCCATGCACCCATATTTTCGGGTTCTTCCTGTACCCAGATAAACTCGGTGGCTTTATCGTATTTGGCCTTAATTTTTAATATCTGAACAACCGGTGTCGGGTATAATTGTTCTACACGCACAATGGCTACATCCTTGCGTTTATCTGTCAGTTGTTTCTCCTGCAAATCGTAATATACCTTACCGGTACAAAGCAATACACGTTTTACTTTTTTAACATCAGCATAGGTATCGTCTATCAGTTCATGGAACTTACCGTTGGTAAACTCATCAATCGGCGATACGCATTTAGGACTACGCAGCAAGCTTTTTGGTGTAAAGATGATTAATGGCTTGCGGAAATCGCGGTGCATTTGCCTGCGCAGGATATGGAAGAAATTGGCTGGTGTAGTACAATTAGCTACCTGGATATTATCATCGGCACAAAGCTCCATAAAGCGTTCTACACGTGCAGATGAGTGCTCAGGACCTTGTCCTTCATAACCATGCGGCAACAACATTACCAAACCATTACCGCGCTGCCATTTAGTTTCGGCGCTGGCAATGTATTGATCAACAATTATCTGCGCGCCGTTAAAGAAGTCACCAAACTGGGCTTCCCATATGGTTAAGGCGTTGGGGTTTGCCAGGGCATAGCCATATTCAAAACCCAATACACCATATTCAGACAGTAAAGAGTTATAGATGCTTAGTTTAGCCTCGGTATCAATAGTAGCCAGCGGGGTGTACTCATCTTCAGAATCAATCAGGGTTAATACCGCATGACGATGAGAGAACGTACCACGTTTAACATCCTCACCACTTAACCTCACCGGGAAACCATCTTTTAATAATGTACCGTAAGCCAGCAACTCGGCCATGGCCCAGTCAAATACCTGGGTATTGTTCACCATAGCCCGGCGATCTTCAAATAATTTTTCGATCTTCTTGAAAAAGCCTTTGTCTGCCGGCAATGAGGTTATTTTATTACCGATCTCTATGATTTCTTCTTTAGGGACTGATGTATCAATAGCCGATACCAGTTCTTTATGGCTGGCTAAGTGTAATCCGCTCCAGGCGCCTTCAAACATGGCGATGGTTTCGGTAAATCTTTCTTCGGCTTTTGATTCATCCAGTTTTTGCTGTAATTCGTCACGGAAAGTTTTTTCCATTGATTTAAGCAGACTGGCATCAATGCTTCCCTCGGCCACTAATTTCTCATTATAAATGATCAGCGGATTTGGATGGGCTTCAATAGCTTTGTATAATAATGGCTGCGTGAATTTTGGTTCATCAGATTCATTATGACCATAACGACGGTAGCACAGGATATCAATAAATACATCCTCATTAAATACCTGGCGGTATTCCATGGCCAGGTTAACTACGTATGCCAATGCTTCTACATCATCGCCATTCACATGGAAAACGGGCGAAAGCACGGTTTTGGCCACATCAGTACAATAGGTACTGGAACGGGCGTCTTTATAATTCGTGGTAAAACCTATCTGGTTGTTAATCACCAGGTGAATGGTACCACCTGTGCGGTAACCATCCAGTTTTTCCATTTGTAAAACTTCGTAAACAATTCCCTGACCTGCAACAGAGGCATCACCATGGATCAGTATCGGAGCGATCTTGGAATGATCGCCGTTGTATTTAAAATCGATCTTTGAACGGGTAATACCTTCCACAACAGGGTCCACCGCTTCCAGGTGCGATGGGTTTGGACAAAGACTCAGGTGAACTTTTTTACCGCTGGCTGTAGTTACATCTGTTGAAAAACCAAGATGGTATTTAACATCACCACCAAAAGGTGATTCAGAATCAAAGTTTTTACCTTCAAACTCAGAGAATACCTCTTTGTAGGTTTTCTCCATAATGTTGGTCAGTACGTTTAACCTGCCACGGTGGGCCATACCGATGATAAACTCCTCGATACCCAGGTCGGCACCTTTATTAATTACCGAATCCAGTGAAGGGATCAACGCTTCCGCCCCTTCCAGTGAAAAACGTTTCTGGCCCAAAAACTTGGTACCTAAAAAGTTTTCGAAGGTCACAGCCTCGTTGAGCTTATTCAGCATCAATTTCTTTTCGTTAACAGTAAAGGAAGGTGTATTGCGGTTGCTCTCCATCCTGTCTTCAAACCATTTCAGTTTTATAGGATTACGGATATATCTGTACTCCGCACCAATAGCACGGCAATAAGTATCTTCCAGCAATTGGCGAATATCGCGCAGAGTGGCGGCACCCAAACCAACTTCAACACCGGCATTAAATACGGTATCCAAATCGGTCTCATTCAGGCCAAAAGTCTCCAGCTCTTTACCAGGGAAATAATGACGACGCTCACGTACCGGGTTTGTTTTAGCAAACAGGTGACCGCGCGAACGGTATCCGTGAATCATATTAAGTACATTGATCTCTTTTAAAAAGTGATCGGGGGTTTTGTCACCTACACTTGGCGCAGTTGAGCCGGCAGGAGCTTGTGTATCCTTACCAAAATCAAAACCTTCAAAAAATTTCTGCCATCCATAATCCACCGATTCGGGATCCTGTTTGTAGCTGTCGTATAGGGTATTAATGTAGTCTGCGTTGCCGCTATTGATATAATTGAGACGATCCATGAGAAACTGATCTTTAAAACGGTACAAAAGTAAGCATATAGGCTTATATACTTCATAATTAATTGTAAAGAAATTTACATATGCCTAATATCTGTGTTATAACGCATAGAATTGAACAAAAGCATATTTGATGGGGTCATAATTTCAAAATAGCTTAAACACGATGCGTGGAATACCGTCCAGTAATCCCCTAAACAGGCACCAACAAAAAAAGGCCGTTTAAAAAACAGCCTTTTAAAATGTGGTAATAATCTATTGTTGCAAATAACCTATAATTCCTTCATATATCCAGCCATCGCGCCCATTACCAAGTTCATTAAAATCATTTGAGTACATATGCGATCCATTTTTAGAGGTTCTGTAACGATATAATGGCTTATATCCGGCTACCGGAGAAAGATCCAGGTAACCCGGTACCCCTTCTCTTTTTGCCTGAGATGGAATTTCATTTACATCGGTTGTAAAAAAATGATAGCCGTTGCTTAGCAAAAATCTGTTTAATGGAGCAACACCAGTCTTTGAGTTATCGTTGTATACATAGCCCAAGCTGCCCTCTACATTCCAATTTGGCTGATTAGCTACCTCATTTGGATCAGTCACCAACATGCGATCGCCACTTTTGGTATTAAAGCATCTGTACAATGTTGATTTTCCGTATTGAACCTGAACCTGATGATTTGGTAAATAATCATTATAAATATAGTTTTTAACAGCATTTGCCAGACTTGGATCAGGAATCAATTCATTAATTGGAATCAGACCACTCTGCGCAATGTTGATTAATTCGGCATTTTGGGCATTGGTACTGGCTTGCCACGCACTATAATCAATAGGTGGAGTATTTTGGGTAAATGAAATTGTAGCCGGAGTAATACCTAAAGTTGGATCGCCACCATTGGTAAGATAATGTACATACTGATTAAAATTGGAGCTACTTTGCGAATGATTAGAATTAACGCCTGCGTTAATAGAGAATATAGCTCCTAAACTGGCATCTAAACCTGCCGATGCCGCAGATTTCCTGTCGGTACTTTTGGTTTCTGATTGATAAGTAACTTGCAGCTTTGCGCCTAAAATAATGTCAGAAAGTACAAAAGCACCATATTGACTCACTATTTGTTGTGGCGTAAGCGTAGCAATGTCATTTAAAAAATTCTGTGTTAAATATTTTTGAAGTAATGCAGATGTAGCATTGAATTTCAACTCCCGTTGTTGTATCAGCAAATTATAACTTCCATAAATATATTTGGAGTTAAAGGAGTTTGAATTTGAATATGCCGATGTTACTGAACCTTTAAACAATGAAAAGCCTACTGTAGCATTCAAATGTGCCGAAATATCTGAAGCATAAGCTTGTACATTTTCGCCGTATGAAAAAGATGAATTTCTGGTTGTGTTTAAATTAGTAACCAGTCTGGTTGGCTCAGTGCTGTAAAGTTTAGTGATATCAATCACCTGAAATGTAGTTGAGCTTGAGTTTGCGTATTCGCCGGTTACATCATAACCATAGCCCAACAAATCCCAAACACCATCTTTGGCCGATTGTGATTTTAATTTACCGGTTGCTGTATTGGTTTCTGTTTGTTTTGGGGTTTGCTGATCTTGTTTTTTGCATGACCATAACATTCCCAGTAAGGGAATCAAGAGAAAGATTTTTTTCATAAAAGCGATAAGAATTTAAATAATATAATACGGCAAGTATACCACTTAAATTCAATAATAATATTAATAAATATTATTAATTTATTAATATTATCAATAATCAATTATATTAATTATAGATGCCCATATGACAAAAATAAACAAAGAGGGTGTCTGTATCTTTTATCAAGAGACTTACTAAATTGAATTAAAATTTTGAAAGAGAAAGGAAGCTTAAACTTATGCACCCACCAGATCACCGGCTTCATTGATGGTAGAGTACTGCCAGGTGGTTACAAAATCGCTCTCTGCGTCTTTAGGTTGCATGGCGGCTATAGCATATTTGCTTTCTTTGGCATCATTGACCCCGGCAATAAAGGCCCAGTTACCCCAATTACTGGCCGGCGAATAATCGATCAGTTTTTCTTCAAAATAAATGGCGCCAAGGGTCCAGTCGGCTTTGAGGTCGTGCACCAGATAGGAGGCTACTATTTGCCGGCATTGGTTACAGATGTAGCCGGTGGCATTGAGCTCATGCATACAGGCATCAACAAACGGAACGCCGGTTTCGCCATGAGCCCATTTGTTAAATTCTAATTCATTAATGGTTATATCGGTCTCTTCACCCTCGTTTTTGGCTTTGATGAATTTTTGACCGTGTTTTTTAAACATGAACCTGAAATAGTCGCGCCAAAGCAGTTCCAGTTTCAGCATGCTGGCATTTTGAGCATAGCTATCGCCGCTGTGTTTAAATATCTCCCAGTAAACCTGTCTTGGCGATATACAACCTACCGACAACCATGGTGATAATTTAGATGAATTATTTGCACCTCCCCGGGAGCCTTTAGGCTTAATCGCCTGCTCGCTTTGCGAAAAATATTTATGCAGCTGTACCAAAGCAGCGGTTTCGCCGCCCTGAAAATAGTTAGTAGCGCGCGGATCATCTATGGGTTCATCCAACCCTAATTGTTGAAGGGTAGGCAATTCACCCGCATCAATTATTTCGGGGACAATAATATGCTCAGGTGTTGGTACACATGGGCGTACATTGCTATCACGTTCCACCTTTTTCTTAAATACAGCAAAGCTATCCGGGATATCCTTAATCGGGAATGGCAGATCTTCTTTATGATAGAGGGTATGGCCGATAAAATGTTTGAGATTAAGTCTCAACTTCCATAAAGCAGCTTCTACCTGTTCAGATATGCCGGTTTCTTCATAAGCTACCTCCCGGTGATGATACACCTCATTTACCTGGTATTCTTCGGCAAGCTGTGGTAATACTTCGGCTGGGTTGCCTGTTCTGATGATCAGTTCGGCGCCATAACTTTGTAAGTTTTTACGCAGATCGGCCACTGCTTCTAACAGAAACCGGGCCCTGAAACTACCTGTTTTTGAAGCTCCGGATGCCGTACGCTGAAAGTAATAAGGATCAAAACAATATACCGGCAGCACTTTATCAGCCTTACGAACAGCCTCTAACAAGATCTCGTTATCGTGTATCCGCAAGTCATTTCTAAACCAAACCAATATTGTCTTTTCACTCATCGTTAAACAGGGAGTTAACTGAATATATGCAGACCACAAATTTGCAATTTATTTGTGTCATAAACACACTTTGTTGCAATATTTGACACCGTTTCAACATTTTTTCTGTTTTGCCGACAGTTTTAAATGTCATTTTCCAAAAAATCCTGAATCTTTCGTCAGCGATAAATATAGGCTATAATACTACAATGCAACAGCTTCTTGTACTACACAGAAAACTTTTTAAAGTTTCATTTTAACATTTTTTTAACTAAAAATCGAGTAAAAACGGATCAAAATTCATTCAAAACCATCCATTTTAACACTTTTTAACAAATTTTTGGTGGATTTTGAAAAGTTTAAAAAGTATTAAAATTATTGACAGTGACTACGCACTAAAGATTTGTCTTGATCCTTCGTGCAAGCATAAAAATTTTTAAATTTATCATTTATAAATTTCTAACACAGCTAAAACCTAAACATTATGCTCAACTCCGTCATTATTACTATTCCAATAGAAAGTGAAGAATACGAAATTTTTGTTAGCCCGTTCCTGTTACAATCCAAAGAACCGCCTAATATCAAATCGGGCAAGATTGAAATTTTATACTTTTATGGTCAACTAAGAGATGATGATTATAAGACGATGCTTGAAAAGGAAACCCTGGCGGAGAAGTTCAAATCAGATGGTTACATTATAAATTATGGGCAGGATTTCGGGAAGTACTACCTGGGAAGCTTACATATAGACCTTGATACTAAACGTTACTGGCAATGGGAAGGACAATCCAATAAGCTGTCAGACCAGGATGTAAAGCTTTTAGCCGAATCCTTATTTAATCTTAAGGCAAAATCACGGCCGGTTACACTATTTACACCAACACGGCCATCTGACTTTAATTTCGGTTTAATATGAAAAGTAATAGCTTGTGGTCGGTGTTATCACCGCACCACAAACTAAATGATGCATGATTTTTTATACTTTTAACATCAAAAAAAACATGCCCCCTAACCCCAACAAGATATTTACAGAAACACAAAAATATGATGACCCAAGGGTAAGATATAGTGCAATTGCGCTATCTGTATTAGCTATTATCGCTTTCGTTTACTGTATTAACGCTCCTGTACATACGGTTCCCGATGCTGTAGGCATTGGATCCTTCGCGGGGTTGGCGTGATGTTTGGTGTGGATATAGTTATATTCTTGAGCAGTCTGTTTATAAAAATAGATGAGCAGGGCATCCTGCTGAAAGAAAAACCTTCCAAAACCGAAATACTGTGTCATTGGGAAAATATTGATCAGCTAATTTTTCGCTATTATAAATATGGTGTTTGGGGAGTGAGAAGCAGTAGAAAACAAGGAAAGGCTTTTAATGTAAAAGGAAAAGCCGGCATTCAAATTATCTTCAAGAACGGTCAAAAGCTACAACTCGGGATACAAAATATTGAGGAAGCCAAATTGACAATTGAACATTATTTTAAAGCTGAAAATTCCTGATCATAGCGAACATCGTTGGGCATGGTGATATCAACCAAACGCAGGCTAAACCTTTATCACATACCGCCAAAAAGGTGATTTTAACATACAAATCACCACCGCAACTGGTATCCAGACCGGATTTTATCATTAGCTTTAGGATATTTATTACAACAACCCAATACCAGATCATCATGAAAAAAATATCATTCCTGTTATTCATGTTAACATTTGCCTGCACTACAGTATTTGCGCAGTTAACTAAAGACCAGATCGTTGCCGAATGGACTCGCGCCAAGGCCTATACCAAAGCCTATCTGGATGCCATGCCTGCCGATGGTTACACGTTTAAGGCCACACCGGAAGTTCGCAGCTTTGCCGGCCAGATGCTGCATTTAGCCGATGACAACTACTTTTTTTTAAATAAGGTAAGCGATAAGCCAAGTCCGTTGGGCAAAGGTGTATCTTTAGAGAAGACCGTAGAGCAAAACAAAGAAGCTACCACCAAAGCGGTTTTAGACAGCTATGACTACGCTATCGGCGCGCTACAAGGCATGACGGATTCACAATTCAGCCAGGAAGTAGCCCTGGGTAAGCTAAAAACCACCCGCGGCCTGTTATTGGCCAAAGGATTTGAACATCAAACCCACCACCGCGGTCAAAGCACCATTTACCTGCGCCTGAAAGGTGTTACGCCTCCGCCCGAAATGTTATTTTAACTAAAACACGAAAGCGTCGGGAGGCAGTAAGCCTCCCGACGCTTTCGTGTTTTAGATATTTACCGGTTCAACCGAAAGACCTTTTTTGACTTTTTAATTTTGACTTATCACTTCCCTTACCTATCAGCCTTTACCTTAGCACGGATAACAGAATCTTTTTGTGCAGGACTCAGCTTGTAGTTATACTGGAACAATGCGCCTTCAAAATCACCGTATGATGGGTTGGGGATCACGATATAGCGGCTGCCAAATTCCTTTTGCAGTTTCTGGGTTATGGCTGTACGGCTTTCTTCGGTAGGATGATTATCATACAGCATATCAAAATCGGGCAGGTTATCGCCGCAAAGCAGCAGGATCTCGTGCGTTTTTAATACCTCCTGGCGGCGTTCTTCTTTGCTGGAGTTACCATTCTTTAAAAACAAATGCTCATCGTTGGCATTGGGCAGGGCGTATTTCTGCAGGTTGTACAGCGTAGCGCCACGTTCGTTCTCGTTGCGGTTGGTGATATAGTAAATGGTGATGCCTTTGGAGGCCGCGTATTTTAAAAACGCGGGTGCGCCGGGCACCGTATCGGCCTGGGCTTTGTCGGTCCATTGTTTCCAGGTTTTATCGCTGTAATCAGCATTTTTCAAGCCCTGAGCGGCATCATACGGACTATTATCCAGCAAGGTTTCATCAATATCGGTTACAATAGCCAGCGGTTTGGTGCTTACCTTTTTTACACCTTCATCTACCCTTTGTTTGGCAATATTATACGCCTGAAAGCACAGAGCCCTGTATTCGGCGGCTCTTTGCTGCCATAAGGATGCCCATATTTTACCATCATTTGCGATAGAGGCATTACTATTTACAACTGATGCAGTATTGGCTGAGGAAGTAGTTGTTGTAGTTGCTTTTTTTGATGCGCAAGCGCCGAGCACTAAAAGGGCTGGTATTAGATAGCAATAGCTTTTTTTCATTTTTTGAGATAGGTGGCTTGTGCAGGGATATAAAAAAATGACGCAAGATCCTGAAACAAGTCATCCCTTATATATTTCCTATGTGTCATTGCGAGGAGGAACGACGAAGCAATCGCAAACTATGCAAGAAGACCCTGTATAGCATGAGATTGCCGCGCTATCGCTCGCAATAACATAGTTTATAAATCTTGTGAGCCTTTTAATTTATAATAGTTCGGGCTTAATTTTATCCTTGAACTCCTTGGCAAATTTATTCAGTTTTGGTTGGATCACAAATGCACAGTATGATTTATTGGGATTATCATTAAAATAATTCTGGTGATAATCTTCGGCCGGATAAAACTCGCTGGCCGGGGTAATTTCCGTAACTATCGGATCATCAAATACATGCTCATTGGTGAGTGTTTTGATCATGGCTTCTGATGCCTGTTTTTGCTCATCGGTATAATAAAATATGGCCGAGCGGTATTGGGTGCCCACATCGTTACCCTGGCGATTCAGAGTGGTAGGGTTATGCGTTTTGAAAAATACTAACAGTAATTCGTCAAGCGAAATCATGTCGGCATCATACTCCAGGTGGATTACCTCGGCATGGCCGCTGGCGCCTGTACAAACCTGCTCATAAGTGGGGTTTAAAATCTTACCGCCCATGTAACCTGATGTTACCGAGGTTACACCTTTAAGGGACTGAAATACAGCTTCGGTGCACCAAAAGCAACCGTTGCCAAATGTTATTTTTTGAATATTCATGCTATTTATAAACGAAGTTAATACATGTTTGGTTTATGCTGATAATGTGCTCTTTGAAAATGTCATTTAAATTACTAAATTAGTATTTACACATTCACTAAACCCTAAATTCATGAAAATTGCAGTATTAATTGCCCGCATTTTGCTGGGCCTCATCTTTGTGGTATTTGGTCTTCATTTCTTTTTCCATTTTTCATTTATGCCGGCCCCAACCGCCATGCCCGAAAAAGCACAAGCCTTTAGCGGCGGACTTTATGGTTCGGGTTATTTTTTCCAGTACATGAAAGTGATTGAAATTGCAAGCGGTCTGGCTATACTGTTCAATCGTTATACCGCATTATTTTTGCTGATCCTGTTCCCGGTAACGGTAAACATATTTCTGTTCCATGCTATTTTAGTACCGTCTGGCGTACCCGTTGCAGCTGTTATTATCATCCTGCATCTGTTTTTGGCTTTTGCCTATCGTAAATATTATGCCAGCCTGTTTACTGCTGTGCCAACCATATAAAGGTTGGTTAGATCGGGGTTGTAGAGACGCATATTTGCGTCTCCCGCCAAGCGCAACCGGCCATCATAATTAAACGAAAAGAGACGCAAATATTCGTCTTTACAGATAAAAAGCCCTCCGAATTGTCGGAGGGCTTTTTGTTTACTGGCCCTTTTTGGCTTCCTGCATAGGGTTTGGCCCCGCGGTGGCGCCACGCGGCAGGGTTTGCTGTTTAAACAGCTCAAATCTTGATGGCTGATATTCGCGCGGCCAGCTGTTATTGCTTTCGTCAATGTCGGCGGTTTCGCGGTATGGGTCGAGTTTAATGCCTTTTACTTCTTTGGTTTTGGCAAAAACCTTGGTGATCTTGTTCTCATTTTTACGCCAGATGTAGGCTGATATTTTTTCAATCTCCTTGGTGCCATCGGCATAGGTCCACTCTATAATTAAAGGGGTAACCAGGCCGCCTTTGTTAGTAAAGCTAACTTCGTAAAAGTAGTTCTTACTGTCGTACAGTTTCTTTTCGGCAGGACTGGCCGCGTTATACATGGCTTGATAGTTTTGCGAGGTAGCCGGCGTTGCCGCGAAACGATCCCATTTGCTGTAAAAATCTTGTAAGGAAGTATCAGCCTCAACCGCGAAACGGGTACCTGCTTCTTTATTACGGGTGGTGCTTATATTTTCGAGGTTGCGATCGTACTGGGCACGATCGGCAGCGCCTTCCACAGCCGGATTTTTGGTATTGAGCCGATAATATTTTACGCTGTCGATTGATACATCAACAGGTTCAGTCCCGTAGAACCATCCGCGCCAGAACCAGTCCAGATCAACCGCTGAGGCATCTTCCATCGTACGGAAAAAATCGGCAGGTGTTGGGTGTTTAAAGGCCCAACGGTGCGCATAGGTTTTAAAGGCGTAGTCAAACAGTTCGCGGCCCATTACGGTTTCGCGCAATACGTTTAACGCCGTTGCAGGTTTGGCGTAAGCGTTAGGGCCGAACATCACGATGTTCTCCGAGTTGGTCATGATAGGCTCTAACTGGTCTTTCGGCAGTTTCATATAGTCAACGATCTTATATGCCGGACCGCGTTGCGATGGATAGCGGCTATCCCACTCCTGCTCGGCCATATACTGGCAAAAGGTATTCAAACCTTCGTCCATCCAGGTCCACTGGCGTTCATCGGAGTTCACGATCATCGGGAAAAAGTTATGCCCTACTTCGTGGATAATTACGCCGATCATGCCGTTTTTGGTGGCCTCGCTGTAAGTGCCATCCTTTTCGGCACGACCATAGTTAAAGCAGATCATCGGATATTCCATACCGTTGGAGGCTTCTACAGAAATGGCAACCGGGTAAGGATATGGGAAGGTATGTTTTGAATAAGTTTTCAAAGTGTGTGCCACAACCTTGGTTGAGTACTTGCGGTAAAGCGGATAAGCCTCAGGGCCGTAGTACGACATGGCCATCACCTTTTTACCGCCATCGATCTGGGTGCTCATGGCATCCCAAACTATGCGACGTGAGGATACCCAGGCAAAATCACGTACATTTTCGGCATGAAAGGTCCAGGTTTTGCGTGCTGAAGCGTGGTTTTTCATAGCCTGCTTCACCTCATCCAAGGTAACTATCTCCTGCGGTGCAGTTGCAGATTGCGCAGCGTTCCAGCGTTTCAATTGTGCCGCGGTAAGCGTTTGCGCGTAATTGGAGCATTGGCCGGTACCGCCTACAATATGGTCGGCCGGTACGTTCATGCTTACCTTAAAATCGCCAAAAGTTAGGGCAAACTCGCCCCTACCGGTAAACTGTTTGTTTTGCCAGCCCTGAAAATCACTATAAACAGCCATACGCGGGTACCATTGGGTCATGGTGTACAGGTAATTGCCATCCTCCGGGAAATATTCGTAACCACCGCGACCGCCAATTGTTAAACGGTCTGATATGTTATACCACCAGTTAATTTTAAAGCGGAATTTTTGCCCCGGCTGTAAAGTAACAGGCAGCTCAATACGCATCATGGTTTGGTTAATGGTATAGGTCAATGAGTTACCATTGGCATCCTTAACGCTCACAATGTGGTTACCCAGGTCAAGATCATGGCCCATGATGCCCTGCAACTGACGGATGGTCATTTTGCTTTGCATTTTGCTCTCGTCAAACTTAGCGCTTTCGGCATCCTTTTTATGCTCATTCTCGTCCAGCTGCAGCCACAGGTAAGTAAGCGGGTCGGGCGAATTGTTGGTGTAAGTGATGGTTTCGTTACCGTCTAAACGCTGCTTGTCATCGTTAAGCGTGGCTCTGATCTCGTAGTCGGCTTTTTGCTGCCAGTATTTTGGACCGGGGGCGCCGGAGGCCGAACGGTATTCGTTTGGCGTAGAGATCATGGTACCCAGTTGTTCAAAGCGGTTACCGTGGTTGGAGCCAGGATTATTATCATACTGCGCCCAGGCAGCTGATGTTAATAGTGTACAGGAAAATAATGCGAAGTAAAATTTATTCATCTGAATTTTATGAGTAAAAAGCGTTCAATGCACATGATAAAAGCAATTCCAAATATAGCCGACGAAAGGAACATTGTCCACTCGCGTTGTGGTGTTTTAGCAAATTTGATGAGTAAATAAGAGATAAGTAACGCAGATATTACAATTAACACCTGCCCAAACTCCAATCCCAGGTTAAAAGCAAACAGCTGCGCGGTAATATTACTGCTGCTACCCAGCAAACTTTTGAGGTAATTGGAAAAACCCATGCCATGTATCAACCCGAAAAAAAGCGCCAGTGTATAGTTTAGGCGCATGGTTGTAGCTGTACGTTTTTTGTTAAATACATTTACCAGGCTGGTAAAAACGATGGTTACTGGTATCAGGAACTCAATAAGCGAGGTATTGATATGGATGATATTTAAAACACTTAACGCCAATGTGATAGAATGACCGATAGTGAATGCCGTAACCAACACCAGTACTTTGCGCCAGTCGGCCAGTAGATAAGTTCCGCAAAGTACGGTTACAAACAAAATATGGTCGTACCCGGCCCAGTTACAGATGTGTTGCCACCCCAGTTCAAAGTATAGAGAAAAATCAGTCATGTAGTCAAATTCGCAATTGCCAATAAAATTAACGTTTTTTGTGTAAAACAAAACCATTTAACGCAATTATGTTGCAATTAATAATCCTCAGCTGGCTCAGCTTCTTCCACCCGTTTTATGTGAGCGTTACCGAAATTAACCATAACGCCCATACCCAGGCGGTTGAGGTAAGCTGCCGCATATTTTATGACGACCTGGAACGCACGCTGGAAAAGCAATATCATACCCGTGTAGATATTGTTAAACCTGCCGATAAAAGTAAGATGAACCAATTGCTGAACGATTATATTAAAAAACACCTGGTCATTAAAGCCGATGGCAAAGTGCTCGCTTTAAGTTATGTAGGTTACGAAATTCAGGAAGATGCGGCCTGGACCTATTTTGAGATAAAAGGCATTAATAAGGTAAAGAAATTTGAGGTACATGACGATCTGTTGTTCACCGAGCATCCCGAGCAGATCAATATGCTGCATGTAACCGTAGGCGGCCAACGCAAAAGCACCAAACTGAGCAACCCGGAGAGCGAGGCGGCTTTTGAGTTTTAAGATGTTAATTGACCCGGCCCTCTCCAAAAGAGTAATAGCCTATGAAAAGGCAGAAGGCGAAAATTAAGCATCTATCTATCGACTCACCCCGACATCGCTGCGCTCGTCACCCCTCTTTGCGACGAAGTCGCAGAGAGGGGATTTTCATCATACTTTTTGTCCGCGCGTCATTGCTGTAAGGTACGAAGCAATCCCCCACCTACAGAGTGAACAAGCAATGTCTGCGTCTTGTCCTAAAGAGATTGCTTCGTACCTCGCAATGACGCGTGGAAAGAGGGATGCCTTAGCAGATCAAATCTTATTTTTTACATACTTCTTCTCTATTTAGTTATTATTTATAATTTAGTGTCAAAAACACAATTAAAATCCAACTCAAATAATTATGCCTCCTTTAAAATTGTCTTTACTAAAGCATGGTCTGCTTTGTATGGTAATGCTGACCTGCTTAAATACCCTGGCCCAACAAGGCCGGCAAACCATTGATTTTGATAAAGGCTGGCGTTTTAATTTAGGCGCTGTCACTGATGGACAGCTATCCGGCTTAAATGATGCCGGCTGGCGCTCATTGAACCTGCCACATGACTGGAGCATTGAAGGAAAATTCAGTAAAGATAACCCGGCTACACCCGAAGGCGGCGCCCTGCCGGGTGGTATAGGCTGGTACCGTAAAACATTTACCGTTCCGGCTTCGTCAAAAAACAAACTGGTTTATATTGATTTCGACGGCGTTTATCAAAAAAGCGATGTTTGGATTAACGGGCACCACCTGGGTTTCAGGCCTAACGGCTATATCTCTTTCAGGTATGAGCTTACACCTTATTTAAATTTCGGCGGTAAAAATGTGATCGCTGTTAAGGTGGATAACTCTGTTCAACCCAACTCGCGCTGGTACTCGGGCTCGGGAATTTACCGGAATGTATGGCTGGTGACCACCAATAAAGTAGCTATTGATCATTGGGGAACTTATATCACTACACCAGAAGTAAGTGATGCTTCGGCAAGTGTAAACTTAAAAGTCAAAGTAAAAAACCGAGCCGGTAAAAAGGAAATTTTTACAATCAACGCCTCTGTTTATGATGCAACTGGCAAGGTAGTATCTGCAGGTGGTTTTATTCCTTCTAAAACAGAGTTAGAAGATACCGTATTTGAAACCTCTATCAATCTTGGCATTAAAAACCCTCACTTATGGTCGGTTAAGCAACCTTACTTATACAAGGTAGTAACACAGGTGATGAGCGGAAAAACCATAGTTGATACATATACAACCCCACTTGGCATCCGCTATTTTAATTTCGACGTTGATAAAGGTTTTAGCCTGAATGGTAAATCCATGAAGATCCTGGGTGTATGTGATCATCACGATCTGGGTTCATTAGGTGCCGCCATCAACACCCGCGCACTGGAACGCCAACTACAAATTTTAAAAGCGATGGGCTGCAATGGTATCCGTACCTCACACAATCCGCCTGCCCCCGAACTGCTTGATCTTTGCGATAAAATGGGTTTTATCGTAATGGACGAAGCTTTTGACTGCTGGGACTGGAAAAAAGAAAAATATGATTATCACCTGTTTTTTAAAGAATGGCACAAACGCGACCTGGAAGATCAGATCCTGCGCGACCGTAACCACCCCAGTGTGATGATCTGGAGCATTGGCAACGAGATCCCGCAGCAGCACGATACTTCGGCCTTACGAATTGCTCCTGAACTGACCCGAATAGTGCACAGTCTTGATAAAACCCGGCCTATTACCGCCGCCAATAATAATCCGGATACCAGCAACAAGATCATCAAATCGGGCGCCATTGATCTGGTAGGTTATAACTATCATGAAGGTGAGTATGCTAAATTCCACGACAGGTACCCCGGCAAAAAATTCATCGCTACGGAAACTACTTCGGGCCTGGAAACCCGTGGGTATTATGAAATGCCATCAGATAGTATCCGGATCTGGCCAGAGCGCTGGGATAAACCTTTTACCCGGCCCGGCAATAACGTTTCGGCCTATGACAATGTACGACCACCTTGGGGTTCAACCCACGAGGCTACCTGGAAGGTGATGAAAAAATATGATTTCCTTTCGGGTATGTTCATCTGGACTGGCTTTGATTACCTGGGCGAACCTACCCCTTACAGCTGGCCATCGCGCAGTTCATACTTTGGTATAGTTGACCTGGCTGGTTTTCCTAAAGATGTTTATTATATGTACCAAAGCGAATGGACCGATAAACCGGTGCTCCACATATTCCCGCACTGGAACTGGGAGCCCGGGAAAATGATTGATGTTTGGGCCTATTACAATCATGCCGATGAGGTGGAGCTTTTTCTGAACGGTAAATCGCTGGGCATTAAAAAGAAAACCGGCGACGATCTGCACATTATGTGGCGGGTAAAATTTGAGCCAGGCACTTTGAAAGCAGTATCACGTAAAGATGGTAAAGTTGTTTTAACTAAAGAGATCCATACCGCCGGTGCACCTGCAAAAATCGAATTATCTGCCGATCGCAAGTCGATTGCAGCCGATGGAAAAGACTTGTCGTTCATCACCGTAAAAATTCTGGATAAGGATGGCAACATTGTACCCGATGCCGACAACCTGGTTAACTTTAAAATTAATGGAGAAGCATTTATAGCCAGCGTTGATAACGGCGACCCGGTTAGTCACGATTCTTTTAAGGTAAATTACCGCAAGGCATTCCATGGACTGGCGCTGGCTATTGTACAAGCCAAAGAAAAGGCCGGTGTTATTAACTTTACGGCAACATCAAATGGGCTGCAAAGCGCGTCGGTAGTGTTAACAACCAAATAGCCTATTATATATTGCAGAGGCCCCTATTGGCGTCTCTGCAATATGATTGCGAAAAAGAAACAGGAAACGGTTTATATTGTTAAGAAGATATAGTCTAAAAATTACGCATTTTTTGTACTGTCCGGTACATCCTAATTCACAAAAATTGCTGTAACTTGCTTGCATATTAGTTAATTTTCTAAAAATAATTGCCGTTAACGTATGACTGTAATAGAAAACGAGTTTCTTAAAGTAGCCATTGATTTGAAAGGCGCGCAGCTCAGTTCATTTTATAATAAACAAACCGGTATTGAGCACCTTTGGCAAGCCGATCCTGCTGTTTGGCCATGGCATTCGCCTAATCTTTTTCCGATTGTGGGCGGCCTGATTAACAACCAGTTACTGGTTGAAGGAAAAGCTTACGATATGTCGCGGCATGGCTTTGCAAGGCAATCAGAATTTATTTTGCTGGAATCTGATGAGGTATCGGCCAGTTTCTCGCTCCCCTACTGCGAAAAAACACTCCAGGTATATCCGTACAAATTTGATTATCAGGTTTTGTACACGCTGATAGATAATTCGCTCAGGGTAACGCACAAGATAATCAACCTCGACAAAAAAACCATCTACTTTTCGGTCGGCGCGCATCCTGCCTTCAACGTACCTTTTTTTAAGGGCGAAAACTATGAGGATTATTATCTTGAATTTGAAACCGACGAGCATCTGGAAGCCAATATGCTTTCGGCCGATGGCTTTTTTACCGGCGAAACTCACCCGGTTGCTACGCCAGGTAATAAACTCTATTTAACCCGCCACCTGTTTGATGCCGACGCGCTTGTTTTTAAACAGCTCAACTCCCGGATGGTAAGCATCAAAAGCAAAAAGCATGATCAATCCGTTTCGGTAGAATTTCCGCACTATAATTATTTGGGCGTATGGGCCAAACCCGGTGCCGATTTTGTATGTATTGAGCCCTGGCTGGGCTGCGCCGACACACAGGATCATCACGTAAACATCAATAAAAAAGAGGCTATACAAACGCTGCATACCGGCCATGTTTTTGAAGCCCCCTATTTTATTAGTCTTTAGGCCGGATTTTTGCAGCAAAAAATAAAAAAGCGGTAAAACATTTTCGCTGCTTTTTTATTTAACAATAATTAAACACAACACGCTATTAAAACTAATTAACATGAAAAAGAAAATTTATCTTATCGCCCTTACTATGCTGCTTTCTGTCGCGGCATTTAACAGTTATGCCTCTACTGCTACAGACGGTGCTTTAACCATATTGAGTAAGGAGCAAATAGCCAGTATGACCACTGAGCAAAAACAGGCGCGTATTGAAGAGATCAAAGCCAGGGTGAATGAGATTAAAGCCATGGATAAGTCTGAACTTACCAGGCAGGATAAAAAAGAATTACGTACCGAACTTAAAGGTTTAAAACATGAAGCAAACGCTTTAGGCGGTGGTGGTATCTATTTATCAGTAGGTGCTATTATTATCATTATTTTAGTATTGATCCTGATCCTGTAATCAGCATTACAAAATAAAGAAGGCCTCCTGATGTATTTGGGAGGCCTTTTTTATTTATACCGTTTTTTGAACCGAAAGCTTCTTGAGCTCGTCTTTTGCTTTGGCAAACCAAACCCGGTTACTTTTCCGTTCCATCGGACTCAAATGGGGTTGCTCTTCCAGCATATCTGCAAAAACCTGGTAAGCGTCGTTGTCCCTACCAGCCCTTGTTAAAAATAAACCATATTCATAGCGGGGCTCGAAATAAGAGTATCGCCCTTTCATGGCTTTAAATTCGTTTTCGGCCTGTACTGTTTGCCCGGTGCGCTCCAACGATTGCGCGTACAAAATATGCGCCTTTGAACGGGTAAACTGGGGCAGGTTATAGAGTTTTTTTGCCATCGGGATCACTTCATCATATCGCTGCTGTTCAAAATAGGCAATGATGAGTTGGGCCAGCACATGTTCATTTTCTGAGAACGCCCCTGTAAGGCTGGCGTTATATAAGTCAACCGCTTTATCGGTATAGCCTGCAGCCAGGTAGGCATCAGCCAGTTTTACCTTATTGGCAAAGGTATCGGTAAAGCGAAGTTCATCTTCCAGTTTTTTGATCTTGCCACCCGGATTCAGCACAGCGCCAACATCTATTTTAGGGGTCCGAATGACGTTCCGGTTTGAAATTATCTCGCTATAGATATATACAATACAGCCTATAACCGGTATAAATACAATGAGCCAGATCCATCTGTTCAATGTGCCCCGGCGGGCGCTATGTATGGCACACAGGATCTGCAAACCAATGATAATATAATAATAGGAACCGCCGCCGCCAAAAAACATGTTCATTGTAAAAAGGATAAAGGTGATTTGTATGATCAAAAATAAAAAAACGAAGCGGTAAGCAAATATACTTTCATCAGAAAATCAATATTTTACCTGTTTATTTACTTAATTGGTCTTAAAACGGGTATTGGGAAGAATATGTAATCGATTAAACTCCCTTCTTGAGAGTAATAGCCCATAATTAGGCAGAACAGGCTTTTTTGAGAATATCATGGTGCAGAGCCGACTCACCCGGTCTACGCTTTGCTGGACCACCCTCTCTCCGGCTTTGCCGGAAAGAGGGTGGAGAAAAAAGAAAATAAAATCCCCTCTATGCGCGAAGCGGAGAGAGGGGTGACGAGCGAAGCGATGTCGGGGTGAGTGGATACCGCGCCTTTGATTCTTCTCTCTGTCATATCATAGGCTATTACTCTCTCAAGAGGAAAATCGCACAGCCTCCCGCTTTTTTTGTCTTTCCAACACTTGTGATTGTAATGAGCACAAGCAACAAAGCCACCGGTATTTATTCTCGGTAGCTTTGCTATTTTATTTAAAAGAGTCCTAACTGCCCTTTATCATCCAACTGGATGTCATCGGGGTTAGTGATCTCAAAATCTACCTTTTTGTGTACTTCTTTGGGCTGGTCTTCGGGTGGTTCCGGTTCTTTGGCCTCGGGCTCTTTTGGTTCTTGTTTTGAAGCAGCAGGAGGTTTTGGCGGTATCTGCGCTTCCACCTTAAGCTGCTCTGGTTTCGTTTCCTGTTCGGGCTCTTCATCCGATAACTGATCAACAGGCTCATCCGAACCTGTTTCTTCATCCAACCCGGTTTCCGGTTCTTCTGTATCAACAGATTCATCCGCGCTTTCGCCATCGGCTATCAATTCAACAGATCTTACGGGGAATTGCGACAGGCGGTTACCCATGGCTTTCATTCCCTTTACATCTATCAGTTCGGCCAGGTTTACTTCAATGGTTTCGGGAGTTTGATCTTTTCCTTTCAGCTGTACCACGCTCACCAAAGGTGATTCCTTAGCTATCAATATCAGTTTTGATCCGGGCTCTTCGCTGATGATGCTCACCTGTTTGCCTAAAGCTATATGCTCAAACGAAAAACGCTTAACCATATAGTTTTTCGATTTGCCATCCAGGTGAATAACCGAATAAACTTTCTTAGGATCGTACTTTTCGATCAGGATCATTTTATCATCAAAATGATTATTCAGATCAAAACTGGTCAATTCGTATACTCCGTTACTCAGTACATTTAATATACGGTCGTCGCCATCAAATTCGCCCAGGTACTTACCGCGGCTATCGGCATTCAGGCGTTTCAGGATATCGTCATACCAGATCTTACGGCCCGCCAGTGTTGATACGCCTTTGCTTTTCAAGATGATCTTTTTAACCGGGTACTTGGTGATAATATTACCCATGGAGCCACGGCCTTTGATAGCCAAGGTAGCAAAATCTTCATCAAACTGCAGTTTTTTCAGTTTCGAATGAGGTTTTAACTGAACGTTTACCACCTCGGCCTCGCCATTAGGGTTAGCGCTAAAATATAATACTTTGGTACCCTTGGTACCTTTGGTGAGGTCGTACTCCTTATCGCGGGTTACGCCCACCACCGAGAAACGTTTGATATAGCTGATACCACTTGTACCATCCTTATAAATCATATTATAAACGGTGCGCTCGTCATTCTTTTTAAATACGGCAACGTGTATGATCTCTTTACCCACAAAAACTTTGTCCTGTACCTTGGTGATAATGCAACGCCCATCCGCCCGAAAAACAATGATCTCGTCAATGTCTGAGCAATCACCTACCAGTTCTACTGATGCGTCCTTTTTAAGACCGGAACCTATAAAACCATCCTCGCGGTTAACATATAATTTCACGTTAGCCAGTGCTACCTGGGCAGCTTCTACTTTATCAAAGGTGCGCAGTTCAGTTTTGCGTTCCCGATCCTTACCATATTTTTCTTTCAGTTTCTCGAACCAGGCAATGGTATAATCGGTGAGGTGTTTAAGATGATGTTTCACCTGTTTGATCTCGTTCTCGAGCGTTTTCATTAGCTCATCCGCTTTTTTAACGTCAAAGCGGGTGATGCTGCTCATGGGCTTGTCGATCAATTTCTTATAATCCTCAGGTAGTATTTCCCGGTAAAATTGCGAAAAAAAGGGTTCGAACAAACGGTTCAATACCTCTAATACAGCTTCAAAATTACCTGAGTTTTCATATTCGGGGTGTTTGTACATCCCCTCCTGTATAAATATTTTGAGTAAGGAGCTAAAGAAGATGCGCTCCATGAGCTCTTTCAACTTGATCTCCAGTTCCTGCTTCAGCAGATCTTTGGTGAAGAAAGTGCTTTCACTAAGCATATCATTTACACTCATGAACCGGGGCTTATCATCCTGAATAACGCAGGTATTGGGCGATATGGATACCTCGCAATCGGTAAAAGCATACAGCGCGTCGATAGTTACATCAGGCGAAATACCGGGCGCCAGATGAATCATGATCTCGACATGCTGAGCAGTATTATCTTCGATCTTTTTAATCTTGATCTTGCCTTTGTCATTGGCCGATATCACGCTATCGATCAAACTGCCTGTTGTGGTCGAGAATGGGATCTCGGTAATAGCCAGTGTTTTTTTATCGCGCTCTACAATTTTAGCACGCACACGGATCTTGCCGCCACGCTGCCCCTCGTTATATAAAGAAGCATCGGCCATACCACCTGTAGGGAAGTCGGGCAGCAGGTTAGGCCGCTCGCCTTTCAGTACGGCGATAGACGCGTCAATCAGTTCAATAAAATTGTGGGGTAATATTTTGGTAGCCAAACCAACCGCTATACCTTCGGCACCTTGTGCCAGCAGTAAAGGGAATTTTACAGGCAGCGTAATAGGCTCTTTGTTACGCCCGTCATAGCTGGCCTGCCAAACGGTGGTATCGGCGTTAAAAACAACATCAAGCGCAAATTTCGACAAGCGCGCCTCAATATAACGCGGTGCCGCGGCCGAGTCGCCTGTTACCGGATCGCCCCAGTTACCCTGACAATCGATCAGTAAGTTCTTCTGTCCAATCTGCACCATGGCATCGCCAATAGAGGCATCCCCGTGCGGGTGATACTTCATAGTATTACCTATTACGTTGGCGGCCTTGTTAAAACGTCCGTCGTCCATTTCCTTCAGCGAGTGCAGGATACGGCGCTGTACAGGTTTTAAGCCATCGTTGATATGCGGAACGGCACGGTCGAGAATTACGTAAGAGGCATAATCCAGAAACCAGTTTTCGTATAACCCATCGAGTGAGGTAACATTATGTAATTTTTGTTCATTGCCTGCGGGTATATCGTTTTGATTCAGATCTTCACTCATTATATGCTAAAAAACTTTTGGATGGGTAAAGATAAAAAATTATGCGCGGATGTGCCGAGACCGGATTTGCACAATTTGGATTTTGTTAACAATTGGGGATACTTACTTGTGCTCGTTTAAAAACCACAGGTTTGGGGAAGAAGCAAAAAAAGCGGGAGACAGTGCGATTCCCCTCTTGAGAGTAATAGCCCATGAAGGCGGAGTTTAAACTTACAAGGTTAAAAACAAGTCGCATAACCGACTCACCCGGTCTACGCTTCGCTGGACCACCCTCTCTGCGGCTTTGCCGCAAAGAGGGTAAAGAAAAAAAGAATTAAAAACCCCCTCTATGCGCGAAGCGGAGAGAGGGGTGACGAGCGCAGCGACGTCGGGGTGAGTCGATAGATGCTTAATTTTCGCTTATACCTCAAGAGAGGGAGCTTGATCCATAACATAGCCTTTTCCCAACGCCTGAGGTTGCAAAAGAGCGCAAGGCTAAAATCAAGATACCGAATACCATATTTGTTTTTCTTAATTCTTGACTGTCTTATTGAGCCAAATCATTACAAATAAATAAATTACAGCTACTATCCATATTCAGCACCTTGCCTTCCAGCACACTTTGTCCGGCACTGGCTGGGTTATTACCCCGCCCCAGCGGCCAGCTGCCGTTAGTATACAAAATACTAATCCCCGCTGTACTGGCCAGGCTCAATCCAAAATCGGTACAATTATTTTTGTTGAGGTTGTAGTTTTTTTGATCGAACTGCCTGATCACTTTAAGGATCCTTTTAAACCGGCGCTCTGATATGAATTTGCCTACGGTCTCGTCCCAGTCGTGCTGCCCATCATTTTTAAAAACAGAACCCGTTGTAGGGAATAATGGTGTGGCAGACAAAAAATGTTCTTTTTTTGGATAAAACCCAAACGACCGGGATACCGATGTAGAATCGGTGTTATACTTAATAAGTGTTATAAAGGTATGCCCTACCTTACTTAATTTCACAAATATTCTCCGTTTACCAGAGACAGGTTGTGATATATGGATCAACAGCGCATAGGCCGAAGCCTTTTTACCGTCATCAAAAGGGTCGATGATATTGGTCAGTTGCACCGGGGGCGATTTTATTTCCTTTCCGGGATGATCATAGTTACCAGAATTGGCATCCAGCATTAGTTCATCTGCTCTGTTAATAGCCAATAACCCGGCTACTGATGTGTCGTTCCGTAAATTTGCTTGTGTAAAAGTTGGTTTGCTATCTGAAATACGGGAACTATCCACAGCTACCGAATCTGTTAAATGAGTAGCGGTATGTTCATCGTCTACCTGCAGTGTTTTAAAATAGCACTTCATCGCCAGGGGATACATCCGGAGCCGGGCAAATATGTTGGCCATGTGGTAATAAAACTTATGGCTGCGTTTTTTATTGCTGGTTACCGCTTTTACCTGATCGGCCTTTAGGAGCTTAGCAATGGGCCGGGCATCGTGTTTTTTACCATACACATCAAAACTGGCTACTTTTTGCAGATAGCTTTCTTCGTCAAAATCGGCAGCGCTCAGGGTATTATCGGCAGCAACATCGGGCTTTTTAAAGGCATTAGCCGCAATTACGCTGCTATGCACGCCACCAGAATCCACCCGTAACTGTGCATATCTAACTACCGGTGCATCCTGTGCATAAAGAGGTATTTGCAGTGATAGTAATATAATGGCACTATATCCTATCCATCGTAATAATGCTTTCATTTAATTGCGGTTTGGTTGAACAAAACGTATACTAAAACAAAAAGCCCTTCATAAAAACTGAAAGGCTCAACAACAAATATTGATCTGTATTATATGCTGCTGCCTTTACAATAACTTGGTGCTACAACACTTAACGTTGCATAAAGGGTTAATAATATAAGCGGCGTTTGTAATCATATAGATACAAACATACAAATAGTCTACAAATTTAGTAGTCATTTTGCAAAAGAAATTTGTACACTTGTTTAGCCTCACCCCAGCCCTCTCCAAAGGAGAGGGAGCTAAAAACAAGATGCAAAGCAAAGTCCTCTCCTTTTGAGAGGATCTAGGTGAGGCTTGATAAAAGAAATTTGTACACTTGTTTATCAATAGCATTTTAGGGCTTATTATATGAATACTTACGCTTTAATTACCGGGGCCAGCAAAGGCATAGGCCGGGCTTTAGCCTTACAACTGGCCAAAAAAGGTTACCCTGTTTTACTGGTGGCTCGTTCCAAAGATGAACTGCAGGCACTGGCCACCGAAATAATAACCATCTATCAGGTACAAGCCAGGTGGCTGGCTATCGACCTGTCTGACAGCCATGCTTCGGAAAAAGTTGTTAACTGGTGTACCGATAATTCATACGCTGTATCTGTACTGATCAATAACGCGGGTTATGGTCTCTGGGGTAGTTTTGAAAATGTGGATATCGAAGGGCAACTTAATGTAATCGGCTTAAATATTAATGCCCTGATAAAACTAACTCATGGGTTCATCCCTTTGTTAAAGCAACAACCAAAAGCTTATATTTTAAATGTGGGAAGTACGGCAGCCTACCAGGCTGTACCTACGCTGGCCGTTTATTCGGCAACAAAAGCTTTTGTGTTATCATTTACCAGGGCTTTGCGATATGAGCTCAAAGGTTCTGTTATATCCGTGAGTTGCCTTAGTCCCGGCCCTACAGATACAGGCTTTGCCCACCGGGCAGGCCTGGATGCTTTTGCCGATCTGGCTGCTAAGTTTAATATGCAACCTGAGGAAGTTGCGGCGATAGGGTTAAAAGGCCTGTTTAATAAAAAAGCAGAAATTGTACCCGGTTTGTTGAACAAGCTTTCAGTGACTGGGGCCCGACTACTGCCCAAGGCCCTTATTGAAAAAATAGGTGGAGATCTGTATAAGAGTAAGTAAAATCGTGAAGATATATTCCGCTGTTCGAAGTCTCTGACTTCGGACGACTATGTCTGTAGTTTAAAACTACAGACATCTGAGTAGTCTGAAGACTACAAGCATAATGGTTCGAAGTCAGAGACTTCGAACAGCGCGGTGTATTTAAATCGTCGCGCGGTGTCGACTCACCCCGCCGACGCTTCGCTGGGCGCCCCTCTCTACCGCTTTGCGGTAAAGGGTGGGAAATTCTTTTTTTTGATCCCTCTTTTCGCCGTAGGCGGAGAGAGGGATGTTGAGCGAAGCGACGACAGGGTGAGTCGACACCGCGCGGCACTTGAACGACACCCAATTAGCCTATTTCAAAAAATATTTTCATAATTATTTGTTTTTTCCGGATCACTTGTTACATTTGCATTGTCTATTAAATCTATAGACATTATATATTAAATAATTGACAACAAAAATTTCACATATAACCAACGCATGTTACATGCGAATGCCTTTCCCCAAGAAGGTAATGGTTTGTTGTTGTTGATCTTTTCACCCCGCTGCATACTACAATACAATTACCTGCTATTAGATAGCCAGGGTTTCCACATCATTTTTATTATTTATAACTTCAACATGAGTACTGTATATAAAAAATTCACTTTAGGCGATAAGCTTACCACCGAACAGCATCACTTTTTTAATGAGCATGGTTTTATTCATTTCAAAAATTTCATTAACCCCGAAACCGTGCAGCTTATCACCAGGGCATCTGAGCAGGTGCAGGAACAATGGATAAAAAACGAGGTGGCCAAGGTGAACGGCGTACCTATAAAATATGGCAAGGATTTGAACGGGGATACCATTGTACAGCGCTTCGCTTTTATCAACCAGCATCATCCTGTATTTGCTGAGTTTATCCAGGATCCCCGATTTAACACCTTACTTGATATTATCGGCCCCGACGCCAGGTTCGGCACCCATGAAAAAGACGGCATGGTATTGAATCATTATGTTAACAGCGAGCAAAGCAGCTTTACCAAAATGGGCTGGCATACAGACGGTTTGCGCGACATCTTCCATGGACAAAAATTAAACCCCATGCTGAACGTGGGTATCCATCTCAGCACCCTGAAACCCGAAAACGGTGGCTTGAGGATCTTGCCGGGAACCCATAAGCAGGGACTTTACCAGATGCTTTTTAAAAAGAAATATTTCCTGGATCATGATGCCGACGAGAACGAACTGGCTATTACACCAGAAGCCGGCGACCTTACCATCCACGATGGCAGGTTATGGCACCGGGTAGCGCAATCCTCTGTAAGTGGAGAGGCCAGCCGCCGCAGGGTGATCTATGTGCCCATTATTGCAGGTAAGTACGCACCGAAGGATGCTAACAGTCCTACCGTGTTTTATCAAAAATTTGCCGGCTTAGTTAAATAATCAGATGCTTATACTTTTATTATTCGGTTATTTAGCACGCACAGGTAAGCTTGCCCCGGCACAAAACGCGTTAATAAAATTAAAATATTATTATAAAGGCAGGCGAGCTGCTTTTGTACGCGTATTGAGTTAATGCGAAAAATCATAAATGAAAAAATAATTACAATTTAATCTACTAAATACATAGATTTAATAGATTAAATATTATATTTGCAACAGAAAGTTTATAAATGGTGGTTCATTTAATATAGCAAAGCAGGCGCTGGTTCGGCAGCAAACGGATGGGTTCGACTCCCTCCCCTGCATCTCTCTTCTCTCATATTTATGTTTTATAATTGGTTAATTAGAGTTCCTGCCCATCAGGAGCTCTTTTTTATTTTACACCCTAAAGGCTGCTTAAATTCCATTGTTTTTTAAATGTAGAGACGCATACTTGCGTCTCCCGCATGCACATTAATTAAGTCGGTTAAAACGTTTTGCAAAGCGGCTTGTCTTGTGGGAGACGCAAGTATGCGTCTCTACATCAAAATATTTTAAACCAACTTAAGCCCCCGCAGACGATTATTTAATAATTTGATAAAATTAATTTTACTTATTAAAAAAATTTAAAAAGTGTTTGAAATTAAAAATTAGTTTTATTAAGTTTGTAACAATAATGTACAGCATGTTATTCAACGGAATTTACTTTAGCCTCATGTCGGTGAGGTTTAAAAGGTTTTGTTAATTGGTTTGATAAAAATCCTCGTTTCGGCGGGGGTTTTTTGTATAGTGACTTTTTTTATTCATCATATAACTATAAAACAGGTTCTTAGAAAATTATGGCCCGATTAAATTTATTGGAAGAGACCCGGTACGAGAAGCTGCCGGTAAGCGTTTATGGAACCCAGCAACAAGCCTCGGTAGCGGTGGCTGCCCGCATTGCCACGCTCATCCGCGACAAACAATCGCGCGGTGAAAAAGCCGTGCTCGGTTTGGCTACCGGTGTTACCCCCATCGGTGTGTATAATGAATTGGTTCGTTTACACCGTGAAGAGGGGCTGTCTTTCCAGAACGTGATCACTTTCAATCTCGATGAGTATTATCCCATGAAACCCGACGCGGCCCAAAGCTATGTCACTTTCATGTATGAGAACCTTTTCAGCCATGTAGATATCGACAAAGCCAGTGTCCATATCCCCGATGGTACTTTGGATAAAGATGATGTGGTGGCTTTCTGTTTAAACTATGAGCGCCAGATCGAAGAACTGGGTGGCCTGGATCTCCAGATCCTGGGTATCGGCCGTACCGGTCACATCGGTTTTAATGAACCGGGCTCTGCCCCTAACTCGGGTACCCGTTTGGTGACCCTGGATGATTTGACCCGCAGTGATGCCGCCCGTGATTTTGGCGGCAAGGCCAACGTGCCTACCAAAGCCATCACCATGGGTATCGGTACTATTTTTAAGGCCCGCGAAATTATCCTGATGGCCTGGAGCAAGAAAAAAGCACCGATCATCAAAAAAGCGGTGGAAGGCGAAATGTCTGGCGAAGTACCGGCTACCTACCTGCAATTGTCTGATCATGTAGAATTTGTTTTGGATGAAGCCGCGGCTTCTGAACTCACCCGTTTTGATACCCCATGGCTGGTTAAAGATTGTTCATGGGAGGATAATATATTGAAGAAGAAAGCGGTGATCTGGCTGGCGGATACCATCGGTAAACCGGTATTAAAACTGACCGAGGAAGATTACAACAATCATGGTATGGCGCAGCTGGCCGTGGAACAGGGCCCTGTGTACAACATCAACATTGATATTTTTAACCAGATCCAGCATACCATTACCGGCTGGCCGGGTGGCAAGCCGGATGCGGACGATTCGCAGCGTCCGGAGCGGGCTTTGCCTGCCAAAAAGCGCTCGATCATTTTCTCACCCCACCCGGATGATGATGTGATTTCCATGGGGGGTACATTCATCCGTTTGGTGGATCAGGGGCATGATGTGCACGTGGCTTACCAGACCTCGGGGAATACCGCCGTTTGGGATGATGATGTGTTACGTTATATGGAGTTTGCCATTGATTTTACCAACAGTATCGGTGAAGATCCTGGTCACCTGAAAAAGCTATATGAAGAGATGCGCGGCTTTTTCCCACAGAAACAGCCTAACCAGATCGATACCCAGGAGATCCGCAACGTAAAAGGTTTTATTCGCAAGACCGAGGCGATCTCGGGTGCCCGTTACGCGGGTTTGCAAGATGACCACATCCATTTTATGGCTTTGCCTTTTTACGAAACAGGCAAGACCAAGAAAAACGCCGTGGGTGAGGAAGACATTCTTTTAACCATTGAACTGTTACAAAAAGTAAAACCACAGCAGATCTTTGCTGCCGGTGATTTTGCCGATCCGAATGGTACGCACCTGGTTTGTTTCAACATTATCCTGGCTGCCCTGGCCCGCCTGAAAGGTAAAGAAGCCTGGGTGGATGATTGCTGGTTATGGATGTACCGCGGTGCATGGCACGAGTTTGAAACCTATGAAATTGAAATGGCCGTGCCGCTTTCGCCACAGGAGGTGATCCGTAAGCGCAATGCCATTTTTAAACACCAATCCCAAAAGGACCGTCCTGTTTTCCCGGGTGATGATGCCCGTGAATTCTGGGTAAGGGCTGAGGACCGTACCCGTGACACCGCCCAGCGTTATGACCGCCTCGGACTCGCTGAGTATGAAGCCATGGAGGCGTTTGTTAGATACAGGTTCTAATTTTTTAGTCCATAGACGATGGACCATAGACTTTTTTCTCATAATTATTTCAAAAAAGCCGGTGCAAGCACCGGCTTTTTTATATAAAAACGTCATTGCATGGTCTATGGATCATCGACTATGGACTTCCTCCTACAACCCTATCTTCCCGTTCACCAGTTCAATTACCTCTGCTTCGAGGGCAATAGCTTTTTGCTCAATATCATTACCTTTTGCAATAATATCAGTTACAAAATCCTTATCCTTATAGCCAGAAGCATTGATCTTTACATTCATAAAAGCGCCCAGAACGGCGGTGCGGACACAAAGGGCCGCAACACCGGCATCAGTTACTGAATTGGGGTTACCGATCTCCGCCATAGCCTTGATCACTTCCATGCTGTTCAATGCGGCCTGCATCACTTTTAATGGGATTTCAATAGCATATTTGGTAGCATCTTGTATGGCTTTATCCCTTGCCGCTTTTTCTTCGGGTGTGGATTTTGGTAAATTAAACGATTCCATGATGCGGTTAAACGCGGTGGTATCCAGATCAACCAGTCGGATCAGTTCATCTTTATAAGCCTGGGCTTTTTCGGCCCAGTTACTAAATTCTTCCCAACGATCATCCCAGCCTTTTTTATGCGAGCTGAGATTAGCCACCATCCCCGCAAGCGAAGCTCCTAAAGAACCAACATAAGCAGAGATAGAACCACCACCCGGCGCCGGGCTTTCACTCGCTGTTTCATCGGCAAAATCGATAAGACTCATGCTCACCAGTTTGCTGGCAGCTTTATCTTTCAACAGGTATTCAATAATACGCTCCTCGGGAGTAAAAGGCCCAAGCTCATCCAATCCCATTGATTTAATAGCGATCCGGATCAGTTCCTTTTCACTTACACCAACCGAGCGTTTTTGTTTCCGTAGAAAATATTTGCCAGCATCCAGCATAGCTTTCAGCGGGATCAATCCCACCAGTTCGCTGCCTGTAACCCGGATGCCACGTGCATTGGCTTTATCGCAAACCTCATCGAAGGCCTTGTGTACCGGTGTTATTTCGATATTGGTGAGGTTCATGGAGATTTGAGCGATACCATACTCCTCAATATACCAACCAATGGCTTTTACCGCTTTCAATGAGCCTGGAATATTTTGCGGTTTGCCGTTCTCGTCGTTAATTGTACGACCAGCTTCGCGCACATCAAAAGCAATAGCGTTCGCTCTGCGGGTTGACGTAGTATTCAGGTTTACATTATAAGCCACCAGGAAATCGCGCGCCCCAATTACGGTAGCACCACGTCTTACATCATTCTCTGCTGGACCAAAATCGGGCGCCCACTCCGGTAGCTTGATCTTCTTAAAAAAGCCCTCGTACTCTCCTGCCCTGATCACCGATAAATTGCTACGGTTTTTATTAGGCTGGGCCTGCTCGTACAAATAAACCGGGATCTGCAATTCCTCGCCCACACGTTTGGCCAGTTGGTGTGCATACTCCGCGGTTTCTTCCATACTGATATTGCTGATAGGTATCAGCGGACAAACATCAGTTGCCCCCATCCGCGGATGTTCGCCCTTTTGTTTGCTCATATCAATCAACTCTCCGGCCTTTTTGATAGCAAAGAAAGCTGCCTGGATCACCTTTTCAGGCTCGCCCACAAAGGTTACCACGGTGCGGTTAGTAGCCTTGCCCGGATCGACATTTAACAGGCGCACACCTTCTACAGACTCTACTTCATTGGTGATCTGTTTTATAATATCAAGATTTACACCTTCGCTAAAATTCGGAACGCATTCAATTAGTTTCTGGTTCATTGGTTTAATAGTTTATTTGTTCATTGGTTGATATCGTTCATTTGTTCACTGGTTCATTCGTTCATTAGTGACCGATCGAAAATAAAATCAGCGAAACCATAAAAATCATTATAGATCAGCGGTCCATACCTTGCCCGGTTTCAATTTTCCCTGGTGATATAGAATATCGCGGTAATCATTACAAGGATAAGCCTGCATATCGGCCAGCTTATTTTTGGCTAAAGTCCCGCGGTCATTTAATTTTAATGCTGATGCAGCCCGGAAAGTTAAACCCGCAAAAACCTCGGCAGCACATAGCTTTTCAGCAGCACCCATCACAGCGGCCTGCATCAACAGATCGCCCATTGGAGCCGAACCTGGGTTCCAGTCGCTGGCAATAGCCAGGCATGCTCCGGCATCCAGCAGTTTACGGGCGGGCGCATAAGCCATTCCTAACCCTAATGATGCACCGGGTAAAGTTACTGCTACAATATCAGATTGAGCAAGCATATTGATCTCCCGTTCTGTACTGGCCTCCAGATGATCGGCTGAGGCCGCTCTTGCTTTAATGGCCACCTCACTGCCACCTGTAGTGAACTGGTCGGCATGAACGGTTACTTCAAAACCCATTTGCTTGGCTTTGGCCAGGTAGTTCAGCGCATCGCTGGTATTAAAAGCGCTTTCTTCAATAAATATATCCACCCGGTTGGTTAACCGTTGTTGTTTAATAGCTGGTAACAGATTTTGTAAAACATGGTTCAGATAATCTTGATGTGTTCCATCAAAATCTTTGGGCAGCATATGAGCGGCTAAGCAAGTTGATATCAGGCTGGCCCGGGTTTTATCCGCCGCTGATTTGATGGCTCTTAACTGTTTTAATTCGGCATCAATACTTAAACCATAGCCACTCTTTACTTCGATGGTAGTAATTCCCTCAGCCAAATGCCGTTGTACCCGGTTTAACAGCAGATTAGTTAAAGTAGCTTCATCAGCCATCCGGGTTTGAGTAACAGAATCCCAAATACCGCCACCTGCTTTGGCTATTTCCAGGTAGGTTTTACCTGCTGTACGCAAAGCATAGTCTTTTGCACGGCTACCGGCAAAACAGATGTGGGTATGACAATCCACAAATCCAGGTAACAATACATGTTCACCTGTAATTTCCTCAATTTGTACCGATGGATTGCTCGATCTTAATTTTTCAAAATCATCAACAGCCACAATCAGTCCGTCATCAACTAATACTCCTCCATTTGGAATAATATGTAATTGCTCATCCTTCAAAGCACCTTTTAACGGCAAGCCTGTTAACGGTAATATCTGCGTAAACGGACCTATTAGTATTTTCATTTTATTAGGCTAAAAGCTTAAGGCTAAAAGCCGAAAGCCAAAAATATCTATCACGCTGAAAGCTCAATGCTTAAAGCTGAAAGCCTGGAATAGAAATAGCTTTCTGCCTTCAGCTTTCTGCCTTCAGCTTATCTACCACACCTTCAATCCAAACTTATCCGCCCATTCCTGTGCTTTATCATAACCGGCATCGGCATGACGGAAAATACCCATCGCAGGGTCATTGTGTAAAACACGTTTCAGACAGGTAGCCGCACGTTCGGTGCCATCGGCTAAAACAACCATGCCCGCATGTTGCGAATAGCCCATACCTACCCCACCGCCATGATGGAACGAGATCCAGGTGGCTCCGCCCGAAGCGTTAGCCATGAGGTTAAGCAGTGGCCAGTCTGATACCGCGTCTGAACCATCTTTCATAGATTCCGTTTCGCGATTGGGTGATGCTACCGAGCCGCAATCCAAATGATCGCGACCAATCACTATAGGACCTTTTACCTTACCGGTTTTTACCAGCTCATTAAATAGCAAACCTGCTTTTTCCCTATCACCCATGCCCAGCCAGCAAATACGTGCGGGTAAACCCTGGAACGAGATCTTTTCCTGAGCGTTTTTAAGCCATTTGATGAGCGGTTTGTCTTCGGGGAACAATTCCATCAGCGCTCTATCTGTAGTAAAGATATCTTCTGGATCGCCCGATAAGGCTACCCATCTAAACGGCCCTTTACCCTCACAAAACAGCGGACGGATATAGGCCGGCGTGAACCCGGGGAAATTAAACGCGTCAGGTTCGCCGCCTTGTTTAGCAAACTCACGCAGGTTGTTACCATAATCAAATGTAACAGCACCTTTGTCCTGTAATTCCAGCATCAGGCTTACATGGCGGGCCATACTTTTCAATGATAGCCTCTTATATTCCGCAGCATCATTTTTTCGCAGTGTGGCCGCATCTGTCAACGATAATCCATTAGGGATATAGCCGTTCAACGGGTCATGTGCCGATGTTTGATCGGTTAAAATATCCGGAATAATATGGTCTTTTAGTAAATGCTCCAGCATATCGCCGGCATCGCTTACTAAGCCTACCGAAAGCGTTTCTTTTTTGGCGATGGCCTCCTTTACCCAGGCAATGGCCTCATCATACGAGCGTGTAATCCTATCGATGTACTGTGTATCTACCCTTTTTTGAATGCGCGATACATCCACATCGGCACCTAAAAAAACACCACCTGCCATAGTCGCGGCTAATGGCTGAGCCCCACCCATACCGCCTAAACCCGCACTTACGATCAGTTTGCCGGTCAGGTCGCCGTTAAAATGCTGGTTGCCGCACTCTACAAAAGTTTCATAGGTACCTTGTAAAATACCTTGCGTACCTATATAGATCCAGCTACCTGCGGTCATCTGGCCGTACATCATCAAGCCTTTGGCGCGCAATTCGTTAAAATGCTCCCAATTGGCCCAGGCAGGTACCAGGTTGCTGTTAGCTATCAATACACGCGGCGCTTCGGGATGGCTGCGCACGATACCAACCGGCTTACCCGATTGGATCAGCAGTGAATGGTATTCGTCCAGCTCAAGCAGCAATTCAATAATCTTTCTCAATGATTCCGGGTTACGGGCCGCCTGACCAATGCCGCCGTAAACCACCAGTTCTTCTGGATTTTCGGCTACCTGGCCATCCAGGTTGTTGAGCAGCATCCGTAATGGCGCTTCTGTTTGCCAGCTTTTGGCATGCAGCTGCATACCCCGCGGCGCTTTGTACACCGGGTGTTTGGCATAGGTTTTAATAAATTCCGAACTCGTCATGATTGAGATTGATATGGTGATGAATAGCTGTTTCATTGGCAACTGCCAGCAAAGAGCCGTTAGTGATCAGTTGATGTAAGTTATGAATATCCGTAGCAAAAACACGGTCGTCCTGTATGTGGGGTACGTGCTGCCTTACCAGATCATGAATGGCTTCAATAACCGGTGTTGATTTTAATGGCCGTCTGAAATCAACCGCCTGCGCGGCATACAGCAGTTCAATAGCCTGTATATATTCCAGGTTATCAATTACGTGGTGCAGTTTGCGCCCGCTGATAGAGCCCATGGATACATGATCTTCCTGCCCTAATGAAGTAGGTACGCTGTCGGCGCTGGCGGGAAAACACAGGGTTTTATTTTCGGTGACCAGTGCCGCAGTGGTATATTGAGGAATCATCAAACCGGAATTTAATCCGGCATCCTGCGTAAGCAGCTTGGGCAAACCATAACGACCTTCACTCATAAGGTAACAGCGGCGATCGGCAATATTGCCCAGTTCGGCGGCGGCAACGGTGGCATAATCCAGCGGTAAAGCCAATGGCTGTCCATGAAAATTGCCGCCGCTAATGGTATCATCGGCATTAAAAATTACCGGGTTATCCGTTACGGAATTAAGCTCGATCTCTGTTAGCTCCTTTAGATGCAGCCAGGCATTACGTGATGCACCGTGTACTTGCGGCATACACCTTAAGGAGTATGGATCCTGCACCCTGTCGCAATTCATATGCGATGAGTTGATCTCTGATCCGGTTAATAAGGTAAATAATCTGTCGGCCACCATTTTTGTACCTTTAAAAGGGCGGATGGCATGCAAGCGTGCATCAAACGGTCGCGCTGAGCCCATCAATCCTTCCAATGACAGGGCTCCGATCAAGTCAGCTCGATTCAAGGCATCATCCAGGCGCTGCACAGCTTTTACCGCAAATGCCAGTATAAATTGTGTGCCGTTGATAAGTGCAAGGCCTTCTTTGGGGCCTAATACCAATGGCTGCAGGTTATACTTTATTAGTAAATGCCCGGCAGGCATACGTTCGTTATTCTCGTACAGTTCGCCTAAACCAATCAGGGGTAAAAACAGATGTGATAGCGGTGCCAGATCGCCAGAAGCGCCAACTGATCCTTTTTCGGGAACTACAGGGATAATATCATGATCAATATGCCAGATGATGCGCTGCAATGTTTCAGGCGCTACGCCAGAATATCCCTGCGCCAATGCCTGCACTTTGGTGATCAGCATGAGCTTAGCAATTTCCTTTGGGATAGGCTTGCCCACACCTACGCTGTGGCTTTTCAGAATATTACTTTGCAGCAAACTCGTATCAGCTTCAGATATGCGGGTATCACAAAGCGGACCAAAACCGGTATTGATACCGTAAACGGGATGTTGGGCGTGTACAATTTTTTCAACCTCGCGCCATGAAGCACGAATGGCCTTGTCGGCATCAGCGTTAATAATGCCTTTGGTTTTACCAGCGGCTATATCCAGGCAAATGCCTATAGTTAAATGATCGGTACCATAATTAAATATACTATTCATGGTGGGTTGGTTTTAGATCGGTAATTAATTTCTGACTGATGACTTCGGCCAGGTTAGCCTGGCGAAAAGCGGTTTCCAATCCGGTTATAGCCGGTAGTAATTGTTTGGCCATCTCATCGCTTTCCACCAGTTCGGTCATAGCGGCACTGATCGCATCCCACATGGGTAATATCTGTGTTAATAGCTCACGCCCGCTATCCGTGAGTGTTACCAGTTGCCTGCGGCCATCATCGGTACAGGTAGCGGATGTAACTAATTTGCGGGTTTTTAAATTGGAGATAAGCTGACTGGCGGCCGGGTGCGAAACCTCGATCTGCTCGCTCAATTCTTTGATGGACAGCGCTTCGTTTTGGGATAACAGATAAAAAACAGGGAACCAGCTGGCATCAAAATCAATACCTTCATTTTGATAGGCACGGTTAATTTCGGCCAGAAAAGCTTCGCTCAGGCGGCGTAAACGGCTGCCTAAAACCAGGTAACCCAGGCTTTGATATAAATTCATTGTGCAATTTATATAAGTGCTTATATAATTGCAAATTTTATTTTAATGGCCTTACACTGCCCTTTCCAATGGAGAGTAATAGCCCATGAAAAGGCATAATGAAAGAAAAACGCGAAAAAAGGGGCTGTCACCCTGAGCTCTGTCGAAGTGTAGAGCGCAGAGGCCTGCCCGCCATGCTTCAACGGGCAGCATGACACCCTTTTTTGAATAGCTGCCTTTTCATGGGCTATTACTCTCCAAATGGCGTCAATGCAAAGCCCTCTCCTTTGGAGAGGGCCGGGCTGAGGCTTTTATACGTGATATTCCCCTTTAAATAAGGTATTTTTACGTATAACGGAATGTGTTTAATTACCTAATTTTATTGTCACTAAACCCAACATTTTATGGCAAACACCATGCCCGATACATTAGCGGAGAACAAACGTGAAGTTGATTATATTAAGCCTTTTGAAAATATAGCGCTGGCATTCTCTGGCGGCGGCTTCCGCGCGGCTTCGTTTGCATTGGGGGTATTATCTTATCTGAATAAAGTAACATTTGATGATGATACCGATGGGCTTTTCGGCCAAACACTTTTACAGCAGGTTCGCTATCTGTCATCTGCTTCGGGCGGCACTATTACTACTACCTTGTATGCATTATACAACGCACAGGGTAAAACCTTTGGGCAATTTTATACCAAATTATCTGCCGGTCTTAACGGCGACGATCTGCTGCGACAATCGTTAGAAATATTGTCAGATAAAAAGCACTGGAAAAGCAGACCGCAAAAAACCCGCAACATTATCAATTCCTTCGCGCTTGCATACGACCAATATTTATTTGACGGCCTAACGCTGGAGTCGCTTTGCCGTGGCGTATCGCCTACAGCCCATCTCCAGGAGGTTTGTTTTAATACCACCGAATTTTATACCGGGCAATCGTTCCGGCAAAACATCAAGCTTGTCCCGGACAAGGGTAAAGATGAGCAATTTAGATATGGGAACGAGGTTATTTATGTGGATAGCGCTGTTGCCGGTAAAATAAAACTGGGTGATGTACTGGCCGCGTCATCCTGTTTCCCGGCCGGATTTGAGCCCATCATCTACCCTAACGATTTTACACACCAGCATTTAAACATTCACGAACTAAAAAACGCGCTATCCCTGGTACCGCAAACCGGCGACAAGGAAGAAGCTGAATTTATAGAGCATAAACAGTTTGGCCTCATGGACGGCGGTATTACCGATAACCAGGGCTTGCAAAGCATGATGGAAGCGGATGGCCGGCGGCTCGACAAAAAAACCAGTTTCCCTTATTTTGAACTGATGCTGGTGAATGACGTGGGCAGCCATTACATACACCCTTATGTATTACCTAAAATAAGTAAGGGTTATGAACTGAATCTTTGGGGTGTATTTTATATTACCGCTGCTATTTTACTTGCCGCCCTAACGGGGGTTTGGTATGGGATAAGCCACCACAGCACGCCATGGATAATTGCCAGCACTTTATTTATACCTATTCCCTTTATATGGGTATCCGGCGTATTATATGTAAGGCATCAGTTGTTCAGCGTATCAAAAGCGTCCGCAGGGATGAATTTAAAACGCAACTTTACCGAGCAGATCATTCACATACTGGTCAGTTATTTTTCCAAAACATCTATCAGCCTCCTCATACATATGCTCAATACCCGGGCTCAATCTGTGTTGATGCTCAATACCAGCATATTTTTAAAGCGCATCAGACAGTTGCTTTATGACAAATTTTATGGCAGCACTCAGTGGAACAACCGCGGTAAGGGTAATCACCTTTATGACCTCTCATTCTCCAATGATATTAACCGGGGCCAGGGTAACCATCAGTATATGATCACACCGTCCACCCTTAATCCCAGTGCTGATATGCAGATAGTAGCTCAAACCGCTTACAATATGGGTACCACACTATGGTTCGATAAAAAGTCGGCCGAACAGCAACATACAGAGGCCTGCCTGATAGCCTGCGGCCAGTTTACTACCTGCTATAATTTGATAGAATATATTGACAGGCTGCTGGATAAAAATACGGGGACTCCATATGATAACGAATACGAAAACCGGCTGTTAAAACTCAAAGCCCAGATGACCGCGGATTATGAACACTTTAAAACCGATCCGTTTTTCCTGTACAATACTTCGGGAACCGGTTATAAAATACCCGATTTTAAACCCATCAAAATGATCGATATCCCCTTCCCAAAAAATTGGAAGGAGAAGAGGAAACCATAAATACGGGCATACAAATTTTCCTTAAAACACAAAAGAAAACAGATGGAAAAACAATTTGAACAAATCCGCGAACAGCAAAAAGAGTCATGGAATAAATTTTCATCAGGCTGGAAAAAATGGAATGATCTTACGATGGATTTTTTAAAGCCCGTGGGTGATGAAATTATCCGATCGATCGACCCTAAAAACGGCCAGATAATTCTGGATGTGGCAGGAGGAACCGGAGAACCGGGATTAACTATTGCAGGTATGCTGAATGGTGGAAAAGTGATCATCACGGATCTGTCTCAGGATATGCTGGAAATAGCCCGCGAAAATGCTGACCAAAAAGGTATTAAAAATGTTGAATTTAAGGCTTGTGATGTTTGCGAACTTCCTTTTGCCGATGATACATTTGATGCTATAAGTTGCCGGTTTGGGTTTATGTTTTTTCCAGATATGTTGCTGGCAGCTAAAGAAATGTTCCGGGTGCTCAAACCCGGCGGAAAAATTGCCGTTTCGGTTTGGAATGTTCCGGAGAAGAATTTCTGGATTACTGCCACTATGAGCACCATTAATAAAAACATGGAACTACCTGCCCCTCCACCCGGCGCACCAGGTATGTTTCGCTGTGCCAAGGATGGTCTTATTGCCGATCTGTTTTCCCAGGCAGGATTAAAAAACATTACGCAAGAAGAGATTGCCGGAAAGCTTAATTGCTATACAACCGATACCTACTGGATCATGATGACCGAAATAGCCGCTCCAGTTGTTGCCGCATTAAGCAAAGCGGATGAGGCAACAAAAGAAAAAATAAAAAGAGAGGTTTATCTTACTGTAGATCAAAAATATCCCGAAGGAAATGTGATAATCGATTCAAGTGCCCTGGTAATTTATGGTGAGAAATAATATAAGAATGATTGTAACTGGGTCAAATTTTAATAAGTCAATTATTTTAACTTTCATTAAATCCTGATCTTATGCCAACAGATGAACCTAAAGAAGTTAACAACGGTACCGGGCAAACCGGCAAACCACTTTTTTCCAGTACCGTAACCGCCTGGATAGGAGTTATTACTTCAATAATCACCATTATACTTACCATTTACACTACTTCAAACAAAGTTCGCTTAGATCAGTTGGAGACCGATTTTAAAGACCGCTCCACAAAAGTGGAAGAATCAAAAGAACGGGTTGAGCGTTATAAATGGGTTTATAGCCTTTATAACGATTTAAATGATGTTGATAAGCGAAAAAAGAACTTCACTGTTGGTTTAATAACCCTCGCGCTAACCGATGCGGAGTCAAAAAAGCTATTTTCGGCCCTCCAAACCTCTGGCGATACTTTATTGCAGAGCGTGGGTCAAAGCGGACTAAAAGCTTTAAAAGCGATAGGTAATGAAGATATAGCGGCCCTGGTATCCAAGATTGATACGTCAAGCGCTGCAGACCGGATAAAAGCTGTTGGCGAACTGGAAAACAAGTATGCCTCATCCTCACCTGCCATAACTATGGTATTAAATTTATACAACCCGGATAATATAACAACACTTTCGCCCGATGGTATTATTAACGGACTGTATTATTTAAACCGAACCAATGTGAAAGTTTGGAATAAGCAGCAAATTAAACAGGGGCAGGATGCTGCTGTTAGAATTGCAGCTTTAAACCCTGGCAAAAACACCAGTAAGGAACTTGTCAATTTCAAATCGTTATTAACACTTGCCGCAACAGGGCAATAAGATAAGCAAACTACTCCCTCGCCTTTTTCAGCGCTCTTATCATTTCGGGATAACCCTGGCGATGCAGCATGGCTTCAATGGTATTGGCTATGCGGTTAGCGCGTGTATTTTCGGTTTTGGCGCTATTGATCCATTTAATAAAATAATCGCGATGGCCTCGTGCAAGGGTAAAAAAGAACTCACTGGCTTCGGGTTCAAAGTCAAAACACTCCTGCAGATCGGCCGGAATCTCAACCTTATAATCGTTATCGGGCTCCAAACGTACCCTAAGCATAGCACCCCGGTGTTTGTGTAGGCCTTTACATATTTCCCGTTTCAGGGCCATAATAAAGTTGCCTTCGCCCATGGGCATTAAGGCCATACCGGCAATGGGCATCTCGTCCAATTTCCCCTTTACCCTGAATGATTTTTTATTGCCAGGCTTCATTTGCTGGGCCAGATCGGCCGGAATTTCGATATAAGTCCAGCCGGTTTTTTCGCCTTGTTCTGCAAATTGCAAAATAATGGTATTAAAATCAATCATAGCGAGGTTTAAGGCAGCTTCTATTGCCAGGAATCTAAAAAAACCAGTAATATATTAAATTTATGTTAAATCAACAAAATTTCTAACATATTCTGTAACGTAAGGCATAGTGCAGATGTCTTATGGATATAAAAATTAAATAATAATAATAAATAACCTTAAACAGCAATACAATGAAAACTTTAAAATCAATATTATTAGGCTTAGCCTTATTAGTTATAGGCACTGCTGCCAAAGCAAATACCTACACCGAAGGTGAAAATTTAACTAAAAATTATGCCATCAGCACATACATAGACGCCATGACCCATGGTAAATTAAAAGGCCTGAGTGAAGTGATTGATCAGGATGCTAAATTCAGCATGTTACGCGGCAAAACCGTTTTGAACTTTAATAAAGATGAGATGATCCAATCATTAAACGCATCTAAAGGTACCGAGCAAACTTGCACTACTACCACATCAATAGTTGAAAGCAACGAAGCTATTGCCGTTATTAAAGTTGATATGCAATATGACGGCTTTACCCGCAGCAATTTTGTAACTGTATCAAATACCGGCAAAGGCTGGAAAATCACCAACGTGTACAGCGTTTTTAAATAAGAGTTTAGTTTTAGTTTAGTGTTAATATGTAAGTAGAGAGCCCCGCCCAGCGGGGCTTTTTATTTTTATTGGTTTTTATTGATTTTCTTGTAACGTATTGAAAATAAGTGTTGTCTTATAGATATAATTTAATCATTGATCAATCACCAACAACAATATGAAAACTTTAAAATCAATAGTACTCGGCCTTGCGCTACTGGTAGTAGGCAGCGCCGCCAAAGCCCTCCCTTACGGCGATGGCGATAACCTGACCAGGGCCTTTGCCATCAACACCTATGTTGATGCCATAACCCGCGGTAAATTACAAGGACTGAACGATGTGGTAGACCAAAATGCCAAGTTTAGCCTGCTGAGCGGTAAAAAGATTATCACCTTTACCCGCGACGAAATATTTCAATCATTAAGACTTAACAAAAATGTGGAGCAGGATTGTACAACCAGTACCACCATCATCCAAAGCAATTCCGATATCACCGTTGTAAAAGTTGATATGCAGTACGAAAGGTTTGTACGCAGCAATTATGTAACCATTGCCAACACGGGTAAAGGATGGAAGATCACCAGCGTGTACAGTGTTTTTAAATAGATTTGGGTTAATGTAATAGTCCAGGTAGTGAAGCCCCGCATATCGGGGCTTTTTTTATTTTACCATCGGCTGCAAAACCGATTGCCATTTATCATATCCTTTTGCATTCAAATGCAGGTAATCGCTTTTGAACAGACTGGAATCAGGTGTGGTAGTGCCGGGTTTATAAATTACATTAACCAGATTCACAAAATGACTGTTAGGTTTATCCTTAAGGTACGTTTTGATCAGCTCATTTGCCTGTGCCACCGTTGCGTAATACTTGGCCCGCACAGGGCTTGGTTTTATGGATAGATAATAGATCTCGGTTTTGGGCAATTTTTGATGCAGCAGGGGCCATAATTTAGCAAACTCCTTGGCCACAAAAGGGGCCGACTTACCAGCGGCAATATCATTTTCGCCGGCATAGATAAATATCTTGCGTGGCTGATATGGGAACAGAATATATGGGGTATAGTAGTCAACCAATTGTTCCAATGTTGAACCGCCCACACCTCGCTTAATAATGGGCTCGGTTGGAAAACGCTGCTCCAGATCGCTCCATAAACGGATGGATGAGCTGCCAATAAACAATATACCACCCGGTTTAGGGAAGCTTAAACTATCCTGATGTTTAAAGGCCCGGATCTCGTTACCAAACGGAAAACCTTGTTGTGCAGATGCTTTGCCTATAAAAACACAACCAAGCAAAAACAAAAATATTTTCAATTTCATAATGCTAAGATAAATCTAAAGTCTTGAGTCCAAAGTCTGTTTTTGTCTTTCAATTTACACTTAATATTTCCGACTATTGACTTGATAATAGTCGTTCTTCAAAAAATAAAAATGGCAATTGGTTTTCGATACCTTTTATTACCCATACCGGGCCGCCCTCTACAAACAATAAAATTTTGATGGCTTTGTTTTGCTTTTTTTCTACTTCGGCCAGTACCTGCAGACATGAGCCACAGGAGGTTACGGGTTTGGTGAGCGCAAATTCATCTGTTTGGGCGGTAACAGCCATGGCCACAACCGGATCGTCGGGGTGATTGGCGCCCCAATAAAACAGGGCCACACGCTCGGCACACAGGCCCGATGGATAAGCCACGTTTTCCTGATTGCTGCCATAAATAATTTTACCGCTTTGTAAACGCAGGGCCGCGCCTACCCGGAATTTTGAATATGGTGAATGTGAGTTCTTTAACGCTTCGGTTGCCTCCAGGCACAACTCGCGGTCGGCGGTGGGTAGTTCTTTTAATGAATCATATTCATCAAAAGCTATTTTTATTTCATGGTTGGTCATAAATTTTCGTCCCGAAAAAAGCGGGGGAAACAAGATAAGGATTTTTTAACAGGATTAAAAGATTTGACAGGATTTATTAGATTCTTCTTACCTAACTCATCCCAATAAAAACTTTTTAAACCCCTAATTTTAACAAATTTCGGCCCTAAAATGAGGCAAAAACGGTCAAAAATACCTTCAAAAACCCTCATTTTAACACTTTTTAACAAATTCCAGGGCAGTTTTGGCGTGTTTTTAAAACTTTAAAAAGTTTTAATTTATTAGTTATCAAATAACTAAACATCTAACGATTGATTTTTGGCGCCTTTATTCTCTTAAATAAACAGCCCGGCTTTCTTAAAAAAAGAAGCCGGGCCGGTGTTTATATAAAGATACGAAAAATCAGGGAGAATATAAAAGGGTGTCATGCTGCCCCGTCGAAGCATGGTGGGCAGGCCTCTTCGTTCTACCCCTCGACAGAGCTCAGGGTGACAGCTCCTTTTTCATGCGGCTTCCGTTTTTTTAGTTCCCTCCCACGGAAGGGGTGCGGCTGGTATGCGCCTAAAGGCAGAGAGGGGTTTAGCCAGCTGACGAAACCCCTTCATCCCCTTCCCGCAATGTCATTAAGTTAAGGAATTTTGCAAACCCCATCCGGGTTAAAGCTTTGTAGAAAAAAGACAGTTTCCAATTCAGTGCCGTAGGTACTGCACTCAGCTTGCATACCTACGGCATGCTGAATACTTATTTTTGCTTTCTACAAAGCTTTTACTCCTACGGAGTATCCTTAACTTAATGACATTGACCCTTCCCCAGGAAGGAATCGCACGGACCTCTGCTGCTTCTTGTCTTTGTAGTAACCACAGCGGGACGCTTACGGTAGCGAAAGACACGTGGAATGTGTCTCTACAGAAAAACTTTCACCATAAAAAAAGAGACGCATTTACATGCGCCTCTTATAAAATCATATCGTTCGGTTAAGCTTATACCGCTACCGGCAGGGCCAGGGTTTCTGCTTCTTCGGCTACCAGCGGGTTAATGCTTTCGTCGTCTTTTTCAACACGCAGGTTGTTCACGATGTGCAGCTGGCGGGTTGGCGTATTTTTACCCATAAAATATTCCAGCAGGCCTTTGATGTTGGCATCCTTCAGGATCACCGGATCCAGGCGGATATCCTTGCCAATGAACAAACCAAACTCCTCGGGCGAGATCTCACCTAAACCTTTAAAGCGGGTTATCTCGGGCTTGTTGCCCAGTTTTGCAATGGCGTTGCGGCGTTCCTCGTCGCTGTAGCAGTAAATGGTTTCTTTTTTATTGCGTACCCTGAACAATGGGGTTTGCAGTATGGATACGTGGCCGGCTTTTACCAGATCTGGAAAAAACTGCAAAAAGAAGGTCATCAGCAGCAAGCGGATGTGCATACCGTCCACATCGGCATCGGTAGCTATCACAATATTATTATAACGCAGTCCGTCGATACCGTCCTCAATATTCAGGGCATGCTGCAGCAGGTTAAATTCTTCATTTTCGTATACTACCTTTTTGGTGAGTCCGTAACAGTTTAACGGCTTACCCTTTAAGCTGAATACGGCCTGGGTCATCACATCGCGCGATTTGGTAATGGATCCGCTGGCCGAGTCACCTTCGGTGATAAACAGTGTGGTATCCTGGCGGCGTTCGTGCGTATCTTCAAAATGCAGCTTACAATCGCGCAGTTTGCGGTTATGTAACGATGCTTTTTTGGCGCGCTCATTAGCCAGCTTTTTGATGCCGGCAATATCCTTACGCTCGCGTTCCGATTGCAGGATGCGTTTTAGCAGGGCATCGGCAGCAGCCGGATTTTTATGCAGGTAGTTATCGAGTTCTTTTTTTACAAAATCATTGATGAAACCACGTACCGATGGTCCATCCGGACCAATGTTTTGCGAGCCCAGCTTGGTTTTGGTTTGCGATTCAAACACCGGCTCCTGAACCTTAATAGCGATAGCCGCCACAATAGAAGCGCGGATATCCGACGCATCATATTCTTTTTTATAAAATTCCCGGACTGTTTTCACTACGGCCTCGCGGAAAGCCGCCTGGTGTGTACCACCCTGGGTAGTATTTTGTCCGTTCACAAAGGAATAATATTCTTCGCCGTAGGCCTGTCCGTGGGTCATGGCTATCTCAATGTCTTCGCCTTTGAGGTGAATGATAGGATAGCGCAGGGTTTCCACATCGGTATTGCGGGTAAGCAGGTCATACAGGCCCCGTTCTGAAAAATATTTTTGTCCGTTAAAATTAATCGTTAAGCCCGAATTGAGGAACACATAGTTCCAGATCATGCTTTCCACAAACTCCGGTATAAAGCGGTAATGTCGGAAAATGGTATCGTCGGGTGTAAAGTTAATGGCGGTACCGTTGCGCTGGGTGGTTTCCTTTTCAGCCTCATCGCGGATCAGTTCGCCTTTGGCAAATTCGGCCAGTTTGGTGCGTCCGTCGCGGTATGATTGTACAATGAAAACATTAGATAACGCGTTAACCGCCTTTGTACCCACACCATTTAAACCTACCGATTTCTGGAAGGCCTTGCTGTCATACTTACCACCGGTGTTGATCTTGGATACGCAATCAATCACTTTACCCAGGGGTATACCACGACCATAATCACGTACGGATACTTTATGATCGCTCATGCTTACCTCAATGGTTTTGCCCGATCCCATCACAAACTCATCTATTGAGTTGTCAACGATCTCTTTGAGCAACACGTATACACCATCGTCATAAGCTGAGCCATCGCCCAGTTTACCAATGTACATGCCAGGGCGTAAACGGATATGTTCTTTCCAGTCCAGCGAACGGATACTATCTTCACTATAATTAACTGCGTCTGCCATTTATAAAGTAGATTTTTTTAAACCAGTGCAAAAAATGCACGTAGCTGCAAAAATATAGTTTAAGTATTGAACTTCGGGTTCAAAACTGTCAACTTATTAACATTTGTGGTGGACTGCCTTAAATCTCCACTATATTTGTGATTTACCGCAGAAACCCCTACCCGCCTTTGAGTTCATATCCATAACATCCCTCCCGTGGGGCTACTGTGTGGACACAAGTATGCTATAAAAGTTCGATTTTTGCGAAATGGATGAACCTATAAAT
>NZ_JBFUPN010000011.1:0-222722 GCF_041355315.1 Mucilaginibacter sp. RCC_168 | reverse complement strand
TTGCTGTACTCGTCCGCCAGCCAAATACATGCTCCGTTTGCCACGGAATAGCATGGTCACCCTCCGCAGAATACCCAGCCTTACCCTGTTCATGGTTATAAATTCAAATTCCGTTCCTTCAAACGTGATCTTAAAATTCGTAGTCATGCCGCGAAGTTAGAAAAGAACAGCTCAAATCATAACTTATAAGTATCCGGTCCCTCTTGATATGTTATTTCCCGAGATACTAAGTTATAAGTGATGTTCTGACGGCCTGCAGGTTCTTTTTCTAATATTCTTTTCTCGATCAGCTCTTATATATCCCTTAAAACAGTATCTGGGGCATTCATTCATAGACCAACTCAGATAAAGGTAAATCTCGTCAGATAAAGGTAAATCTCGAAATTGCAACTTTATTCTTATGAAGACGATAAAGCTTAAGTATTATACACGCACCTTAAGCTAAAATCCACAATGCTGATGGGTTGACATTTTCCTTATCAACTTCCATGTAAGCTTTTCCGTTTTTAAAAGTTACCATCAAGATGCTGTCATAATCATTATCTGGTCAAATCAAACCCGTTTTATTGTTGATGCCAAAGCCCTAACGATGAGAAAACAGTGATACTCTTTAAACTGAACATAGGACCATACCCATAATTATGTCGCTGTTACATGTTAAACGAACGCTCCGTTATTTCGGAAATCGATGTCCGTATTATTAAAACTGATATAATAAGCATAAACATAACGATCGTCATAAAACCTTTCTTAAACTGTCAACCAGCTCTCCTATACTTCCGTTTTGCTGATTTCTAAAAGCCAAATCGGTATAAAGAGTAGCGCAATATTTACTGGATGACTTTAGAGCCTTCCATTCCGACCATAAGAGGTCGTAATGGTTAATGGCCTGCTTAATTACCCCTATATTGAAACTGCCGCCCCGTTTTGCGATGCCGTTTTCTATCATCAATATCCACATCTGTTCGACCAGTTCATATTTTATCCGGCCATAGGTACATGACACTTCAACAGCTTCCTGATCAGCAGCATTGTTTACATAGATTTGTTTCGACAACGCTTCAATCTGCCTCCATATGGCTGAAGCCTCTGCTTTTTCAGCCAATATTTCTCTTTCTTTTTTTTTGTTAATGATTTCATTGACTATATTTTTGTTTTCTACCGCCGAAAAATATTGATCACGACTCCACCAAACGGCATTAGATGTATAACTGTTCAATTGTCCTTTCCGCACACCTTCTATGGTCAATAGATTTAGCTGTCTGAACAGATCGGCTTCATAACCAGTTAACCCAAGCCTTTTAGCGAACTCATAAAAGAGGGCTTCTTCGGACTTTTCGGGATGCTGCGCCCATTGTGAAAGCACGTATGTATTCAAATCTGCCCATAACTCATTAGTGATATACGGGCCGTCCCATCCGCCTCCATTTGACCATGTCATAACTCCTTTTAATAATCCTTTACCCAAAATATCTTTTATTCCCCGCGGATTGTCTGGATCGTTAAGCTTCCCATTGAATTCATGTCGCCCAAAAACGATTTCATATTTCGTCTCCGGCCAGCCGTCTATTACGCCTTTGGCCGTATAATACGGATGCGCACCTTTCCCGTAAGCTTCCATCCTTGATTGTGCCTCCACTATCTGTGCATGGTTGCCGATGGCGAGCGTAGGATTAAACGGTGTCATGCGGTGAAAATCGTCCTGCTGATATTTAATGACAAAAATTAAATTAGGATGCGGTTTTATTCGATTGGTAACTGCCAGATAATAATCGGGGTTGTTATGGAAATTATATCCAAAATCCCAAGTACGATAAAACAGCTTCTTATTGCGCTTTACACAAATCTCATCCCGTAAAATGTTTATCAAGGTCACTTGATCTTCTATACCACTCTTACCATCACGTATAGGCCCACCTCCCATATGATAAGGAGCATCCTGTAAATATGTTTCGCCAAAGCGAAGTGTCAAACCGTCCAGTTGAGGAAACCGTTCAAAAATCCCGGCTATCTGTGCACGGAGCATATCCTGGGTCCTTTTGCTTTGCATATCGGGCTTTCTTGACCGTTCGTCCATGCCGCCAGTCCCGGCTACCTTGCCTTTCCCCGTTATTTCGCTGCCATATCTTGTCCACAATGATTTTGGAAAAACAATGAAGTCGGTAAATGGATAAACACACATACCAGCCTTTTTACAGGCATTCAGTTTTTTATCGATTTCCGCAGCTTTCGCCATTATCCATTCCCGCTCTTTACTGTTTTCAGGAACAATGCCTTTTTCGTAATTATCATAAGTAATGGCGCAATTGACAAACCAATGAGTTACCATTCCATTAAAACCCTGAGATTTCATGTAAACTGGATCATTATACTTTGTTACATAAGGTACTTCTCCTGGGTTATTATGCACCATGTCCAGAATGTATGGAAGTGGTTGAACCGCTGACTGTGCAAATGCCTGTCCAATCATTATGGACAGGCATGCAATTAGTGTCAGATACTTAATTTTTATCTTAAAATTATCCATTTAAAATAAGCTTTGTTTTTTTAGCATTACACTAATAGCCAGGATTTTGAATTAATTTGGCGTCTTTGTTTCTTTCTATTTCACTTTGAGGTATCGGCCAAAGATTGTTGGTTGGTTTGATATTGGCAGCAACTGGATTATGCGCTACATTTACGGTCCTATCGTAAACCAGGTTAAGCCGGGCCAGAGTAAGCCGTCGCTTTTCTTCAACACCTAATTCGCGCATCCGCTCATCTAATATGTAATTAATATTGACCGCAGAAGATAATATGGGTGAGGCATTTGCCCTCGCTCTGACAACATTTATATCTTTTGCAGCGTTTTCCAACAATCCGGCACCGAGGTATGCTTCCGCACGTATTAAATAGGTCTCGGCCAGACGGAACATATATTGATTACAATATGTACCGCCTGCTGCAGAGCTCAGTAGAAGCGTAGACTTATTGATGAATAATCCATCGGGGTGTTTTCCTGGAGTTGTGCATTTAGATTGATAGGCGTAAAATGCCCTGCTTGGCACGATAACTCCCGGTGGCGGATTTTCTGTCGAAACGGTCTGACCAAAATACGCGGGTTTAGCTGGATCGTTGTAGGTGAAGGTGCGGACAAAATTATAGTTTGAATTTCTCATGTCATTACTAAAATCACTGGTCCAGATGGAGTTGGTAAAATATCTTGTGGAAATGGCCCAGCCAATACCCCTTCCCCCGGTATAATCAGATACCGGCCATAAAAACGGTTTTGCGCCATCGCTTAATGTGAGATCCCTTATTAAAGGGGCGTGCTGTCTTTCCAAACGATAGCTGCCGTTAATGGAGGTGGCGGAAGAAGAGCCTCCCGGCACATCGTTTTCAAATTGAATTACCCAGATAGCCTCTTTATTACCTGAACTACGGTTTTGGTTCTTCGGCCTGAATAAATCCCAATAAACATCTCCTGGATCTGCGCTTTGCGACCCAAATCTGGTTTTCATTAAAGCCATATTTCCGTCATCGATTACAAGATTGGCCGTTGTAACCGCATTATTAAACTGCCCTGCGGCTAAATAAACTTCGGCTAACAAATGCTGGGCTGCCGTTTTGGATATTTGGCCATCTTGCACCGCCGAAATTGCCGGCAGGTTAGCAGCGGCAAACATCAGGTCGTCAATTACCTGCTTATAAACATCCGCCTGACTCGCCCTTACGAAATCCGTCTTAGGCGAAGTCACTTCGTTCAACACTAACGGAACCCCACCATATAAATAAGCTAGTGTCCGATAGGCAAAACCTCGAAAAAACCGGGCATTCGCCTGAACAAGATTAGCATCTGCACCAGTTACCGATGAGGATGGCAACCTGTTTAAAATAGTGTTCGCTTCTGAAATGATTTTATAGAGGTTAGTCCAATGGATTGTTAAATAACCGTTACTGGGATTGGTTGAAACTGCGTAATCACTGAACCTTTGAGGGCCACTTGGCTGGCCGTCATATACCAGGTCCAATCCGTAGATGTAATCAAATGGACTTTGTTCATCGTAAGTATAAAATTCGGTACGAACTAAATTATATAAGTTATAAACAGAAGCGTTAAAATCCTTTAAAGTGCTGAATGAATTGACCGTACTTGCAAAATCGAGTGGTTTTTCATCGAGGAATGTCTTCTTACATGATATTGTACTCAGTAATACAGTACACATCAAAATTTTATATAGATTTTTCATGTTTTTAATAATTAAAAGGTAACATTTAATCCTGCGGAATAAGCTTTAATAACCGGGGATGCTCCATAAGCAAAGCCCTGGATGGTTTCAGGGTCCCATCCTTTCCACTTCGTCCATGTTGCAAGGTTCTTACCGCTCAGGTAAACACGCAGATTTTTTATTCCCACTTTGTTGATCAGTGCGCTACTAAAATTATAGCTGAGTGAAACCTCTTGGAGCCTGACGAAGCTTCTATCCTGATAGATGCCTGGGTCGATAGCCGGCACGCTACCCGTGATGCGGTAAGCTGCATTTGGATTTGAAGGTGTCCAGTAATTGACTTCTTTAAACCAGTTATTTCTTATGGCATTATCTCCCTGCTGAATGCCAGTATCGCTCCATGGATTATTGTAGCCCAAATAGCCATTTTTTCCACCCTGTACAGAGTTGATAAATACAAATAAAGAAAACTGTTGATAAGAAAAAGTATTGCCTATACTAAACCTGTAAGCGGGTTCGGTATGCCCTAAAATTACCCGGTCATCTGATGTTACTTTACCATCCCCATTGACATCCACCAGCTTATTGCCGCCTGTGTAATAACCGCTCGGGGGTGTTTCGCCAATTTGCCATATACCATCGGTTTTATAGTTGTAGATAGCACCCAAAGGTTGTCCGATAAACAGGTTGCTGGATACAAGGTCACCGGAGCCCAATAACTTTTTGATCTTGTTTTTATTGGTTGCATAATTTAGTACGGTGCTCCATTGAAAATCTTTTACTTTAACGTTTATCGTATTTAATGTAAATTCGGCCCCCGAATTATTTATTTCCCCGACATTGGTATTGATAGACGAGAATCCCGTAATTGTAGGGATGTTAACACTAAAAAGCAAATTATTGGTACTGGTATTGTAGTAATCCACAGCTCCACTTATCCGGCCATTGAGTAAAGAAAAATCTACACCAATATTAATACCGGTTGTGGTTTCCCATGATAGGTTGTTGTTGGCTAATGTAGCTACCTGCTGGCCAAATAAGGTACCGCCGGCATCCCCGAAAACATAAGCAGCTCCCTGCGACACAGTAGCCAAAGAAGCATAACGGTTGGTTAAATTGCCATTGGAGCCATAACCCACCCGTAACTTTAAATTATCAAGCCAGTTGATTTTAAGAAAGGACTCATTACTGGCTATCCATGCAGCTGCCACTGATGGAAAAACACCAAATTTCTTATTACTCGCAAAGCCGGAAAAGCCATCCCTTCTGATCGTAGATGTTAACAGGTATTTGCTTTTATAGCCATAACTCAGCCTGGCAGTTTGATAATTATAAGTCTCGCTATAAGCGTTGGATGATATTTGCTGGATAAGTCCTTGCTGTAAACTATTATAACCCAACGATATATTGTTGTATCCCGTGCCTGAAGCAGATGTGGTTTCATACTTACGCTCTCTTGCGCCATAAACCATGGTTAGGTCAATTGCATGATCAGAACCAAAAGTTCGTTTATAATTTAGAATGTTGTCCAAAGTATAATCGTAGGTGGCATCATTAACTTTTGAAACCGCCCCTGTAAAATTAGCGGAGTATTGGTTAGCCATATAATGTTGATTCCAATAATATCCGTTGCCATAGTTCAAACGATAGGTAAGTCCTTTGACATGAGGAATATTGAAAATCCCGTAAAAATTACCTGACAAAGTATTTCTGTGGTTATAATCGCTTCCATAGGTACTTAAAAAGGGGTTATTAATGGATGCATTAGGCGTCAGATTGATGGCTCCGGCAGGGCTGTATGGAGTGTTCAAAGGACTGTAAAGCATGATGCTTCGTAAATCGGGAGGGTTACCGGAATAATCAGCAAGTGAAGTAAATGCCTGCGCTCCGACAGTAAGCCAATCGAAAACTTTCGTTTCCAGATTGATTCTTACCGATTTCCTGTTGAACTGATCATTAATAACAAAGCCTTTTTGTTTGGTATAGCCGCCAGAAATGAAAAAATTGGTTTTTTCGGTAGCGTTACTCACACTTAGCTGCTGGTCATACAACAAGCCCGGATTAGTGGCTGCTTTGTACCAATTGTAATCGGTTCCATTATCATAGCCCGATACCTGTGTAGCATCTAATTTTGAGCGGAGATCGAAGGCCGGATTTGGTGTAAGGTAATCAGGCGCTAAATAAGCTTGTCGCCAATTGATATCTTTTACTTTTTGTATAAACTCATTCCTGTCTAAAGGATGTAACTGGCTAGCTGGGTTCTGTGTAGCATAGGAAGATGAAAAGTTAATAACCGGCTTGCTGCCTGCTTTCCCTTTTTTTGTGCTGATCAACAATACGCCGTTTGCTGCTGATGCACCGTAAATGGCTTTACTGCTTGCATCCTTTAAGATATCGATGGAAGCGATGTCATTTGGATTAATGCTGGATATATCGCCACTATAAACAATTCCGTCCAGAACAATCAAAACATTTTGGGATCCGGAAATTGTAGATTGTCCTCTGATTTGAATCGTAGGCGACTGGCCCGCAGATGATACCTGTCCGATATTTAAACCGGGCACCGTTCCTTGCAACAACTGTACTAAATTAGTATTGGGCGATTGTCTGAATGACTCCAAATCGGCACGTGCAACTGAGCCGGTAATGTCCGATTTCTTTTGAGCACCATAGCCAATCACGATAACCTGATCGAGGGATTTAAGGGAAGGCGTAAGTTTGACGGTCAAGTTTAGTTCTCCGTTTAACGCAATTTCCTGCGACTCATACCCGATAAAGGATACAACAATGGTAGCATGTTCCGGAACCGTGAACGTAAATGAACCCTCTGAATCGGTGACGACCCCAGTATTTGATCCTTTGACTTTAATTGTGACGCCTGGTAAGGTTTTTCCGTTTTCATCGAGGACTTTACCTTTTATTGTTACAGGCGGAATACCGACGTCTTTTGTAGCATCAGTTCCTTCCTTCCTTTTTAAAACCACAGTCTTATTGACAATAGAATAGGTGAGCGGCTGGTCCTTTAAAATCGCGTTTAGGGCTTGTTCAATATTTACATCCTGTAATTCAACAGATACCCTTATATCTTTGACAAACTTGTATTTGTAAAAAAAACTGTAACCGGTTTGCTTATGCAGCTTGGTAAACACTTCAGCTATTTGGATGTTTTTTTCTGAGAGCGTAACCATTTGCGCGTATCCTTTGGCGGATACTTGCACACAGGCAATAATTAAAAGGAGTGTAGTGAGTTTCATCACCAGAATGATTTTAGATGGAAAAATCCACCCAATGGCAGCTAATTTGCCACATAGTTTAAATTTCATACTTTTGTTAAGCTTGGGTTAGTAATGGATTCGTTTTTTGACTGGCCCGACGTAATTAGCCGAAAGTGTTGGAAGCACTTTCGGCTCTTTTTAGGCATGTGGGTAATTGTATAGCTATTTCTTCATATCATTGAGCTTTTTTGGTTTAACAATTGTTTGATTAAAAAGGTCATTTAAGGCAGCACTATTAATTTTTTGTCTTTTATTTTAAAGTGGACATCTCCCAATTCCAATATTTTTAATGCTTCAGATAATTTGGAGCTTCGCGGTATCTGCCCTTCAAAAAAATCATCACTTATTGCTCCCTCATAACTTACATCAACATCATACCATCTGGAAAACTGCCGCATCAATGACTGCAGGTCTGCATGTTCAAAGCGGAAATAACCATTCTTCCAGGCAACAGCAATTTCAGTATCCACTTGTTGTATGTTAATAGGCGCCTTGCCGGGTTGAATAATTGATTGTTGCCCGGGTTTAAGAAACTTTGCACTGGGCTGGTTAAGTTGAGATATCTTTACCGATCCTTCCAGTAAGGTTGTTGTTACTACCGATTCGTCCACATAGGCGTTAATGTTGAAATGTGTGCCAAGTACCTCGACTATTTGGTTGTTACTGATTACACGGAATGGTAAATGTTTATTTTTTTTAACTTCAAAATAAACCTCTCCGGATATTTTTACCTGCCGCTCATTTTCCCCAAAAGCGAGCGGAAAGCTAATCGACGAACAGGCATTAAGCCACACATCCGATCCGTCCGACAGAGTAATTTGATATTGTCCTGCCCTTGGCGTAGTTACCGTATTATATAGCATTTCGCCATTGTTTGGGCCAGCTCCTAAAGCTGTATTGTTATAGGCTAGCCGCCCATCTTTTGTCTTCTTGACAATGGCGCTTTTTTCTCGGGCTAATATTCCGCTTTGGGCTTGATCAAGGTCGATTTTTTCGCCGTTTGATAAAGTAAGTATTGCTTTATTACGACCGGGACTGGCATCGGTTTTTATAACAGCAATTTTGTGCGCGCTGTATTTTATTGACGGCCTTAAAAATAAGTATGCACCGACAGATAAGCAAAGAAGGACAATTGCTGCGGCAGCAACGCGATAAGAAAAAAACGTTGTTTGTGCAGCTGCCCGGTCAGAATTGCTTTTCATTTTCATAACAGACCGAAGCATTCGTTCCTTTAATGCCTCGGGGCTATCACCCAGGAGATCGGGCATGCCGGTGTCATCAAAGGATTTATACCAATCATTGAATTCCTTACGTTCGTCTTCTGTAATGCTATCATCCTGCCATTTCCTGGCAAGTTCCCATATGCGTTCCTGGTTTTCCTTTGCAGCCATTAAAGATGTCGTTTTATATATAGACAAAACAAAGGCACAAATCCCTATGCAGCAAAAAAAAATTGCGACCTACATGCAGGTATTGAATATTACCGTTACGAGAACAAAAGAAAAATGGAGATAAGGAATAATGAGATATGAAAAAATGTCCCCTTGAGCTTTTTACGGGCCCTTGATAAATGAGCTTCTACTGTTTTTTCGGAAATTGTCAGTTCCTCGGCAATTTGTCGTTGTGAATATCCCTGAACGTACTTTAAGTTGAAAATTTCCCTGCATTTGTCCGGTAAGCTGCTTAAAGATACCTGTATGTGTTGTTGGAGGTCAAGTAAGTCCAGCCGGTGAGTTGTACTTTCATCAATTTCTGATACTCTTTCAGCAATCTCCTGAGAATAAGTCACTCGCCGGGCTTTTTTTGATAACCTGTTAATTACGCCGAACTTTACTGCTGATGAAAAATAATTATCAAATCCCTTTATCAATTCGAACGACCTTCGATTCCGCCAAAGGCTGTAAAATATATCTTGAACGACTTCTTCTGCTTCGCAGGAGTCATTTAATCTGTTTCGCGCCAATATATAAAGCTTACTCCAATAGCGTTCATAAATTTCAACGAATGCAGCCTCATCATCTGACGTTAAAAGATCAGCAAGTTGATGATCATCAAAAGCTCCGTAAATGGACGCCATGTCTTATAAAGTTTTAAACATAAAGTGAATAAAAGAGGTCGCCTTCTATTTCCGGTTTGGCAATAATTACTACGATCTTAATTGCGTTCAATACATCACAAGTGTACTGAAACGAATCATTAAAATCATCAAAATGAAATTTACTGGTTTCGTTTATAATTGACTCGACGAAAATAGTTATTTATAATTGTTTGCAAAATATTATGTTTTGGTTTAACTATAACTGGCATCCTCTTTGGACTTCCTGGATTAGTGTAAGTTCCCTGATAGGGTCTGCTCCCGCGGCCAACAAACCCATTCTGGCGCATACTCCGCAAGATTCACCTAATATAGAATTTGAATTTGACACCGTTTTTTCATTCCGGATCCGGGCACTTCCGTAACTTACAGACCTGCCCTTGTATATAGAAAAACCAAACGTCATTTTAGGGCCTAAATATCATTACACCGTTTAAAAACCAGTCAACCGGCGTCGAGTCTTAGCTTCAAAGTAATAGTCGCGTTCAGTTTGCGTGATTTAGTTAAAATTATATCGGGTAACCAACTGTAACCGTTGTTTTTCCCTTCTAAATTTACATCGGTAAAATTAGATAGGAAGAGATTTGCGAAGCGATGAAATTGATATATAGCTATTAAGAATAAATATCAGAAAAGGTTATGGAGTCCGAAAGCTGCAAGTTGATCTACGATTGGCAAAGTATTTAATCCTTTGTCCGTTAGTCGGTATTCAACTCTGGGGGGAATTTCTGCGTATGATTTCTTAGCAACAAATTCATTTGCCACCAAGACGTTCAATTCGTGCATTAGCACCTTCTCACTGATTCCGGGAATACATCTTTTTAACTCGCCGTACCTGATAGTCCTTTCATTTATTTGGAACAGTATTAACAACGTCCATTTGCCACCCAACAATACTAAAGATTTTCTAACCGGGCAGTTTATATCCGACTGCATGATTATTTTCGGAGTTTCTTCCATTTGATTATCAATATATCTAACCTACAGGTAAGTACCTTACCGGTAAGTAAGTACTTGTGCAAAAGTAAGATATCACATTACTTTGCAAAGTAAACATTAAAAAAATCAAATATTATGATGCCAAAGGAAATAATTTCAGCCTATTTGGAAGCCTTAGGAAAAGGCGATGTAGGCCTTGCCTTTTCATTCTTTAGTCCCAACGCACAATGGCATCAACCAGGATCCCACAAATTTTCAGGAGTAAAATCAGGAATCGAGGCAATCGGAAAAATGCTCGGTGGTATGATGGAAGCAACCCGGGGAAGTTTTGCATTGAAGCCATACGGAAATTTAATGGTCAACGGCAAGATGGCCGCATTGCCAGTTCGCTTTAGCGGCACAATTGACGACCGAAACATCGATATGACCGGAGTAGACCTGTTTGAAGTAAATGAAGGAAAGATCACAGGAGTATGGCTATTTTCCGATGATCAGGAACTCGAAGACAAGTTTTGGGGTAAATAATTCTTTTCAGGGATTCAATGACGAAGGATCCGAATTAAAAAAGAGCTTCAAGGTATTTAATTACAACAAAGTACCATCATTTCCAGTCCATAAGGGAGCTTCCCCTATTAGAATAGTAACGGCAATGACAATTATCGATACAAATTCAGGGTTGTCCCCATTGAAGAGTATTCGAATAATAGTTATTGCCAAAACTTTTTTGAGATTTAGATAATGATCAACTTATGAATATCAAAAGGTATAAACATAAACTTCTTCTCCTTACTACCTATTACAAAAAAACAATTAAATCTCTTTAGTACCTACCTATATGAAAAAAATACCACTTGTAATTATTGTATTGTTTACTCTCCGTTATTTTGCTGATGCACAGAATGTACAACCAGTAACCGTGATCAAAAAGCACGAACAATCAGCTTCCGGCTCCTTAAAATGGCGAGCCGACCACTATATTGTAAATAGAGATTCGGCATTTACCGACCCGGGAGTAGCCATAAAAAAGCTTATGGGAGGCAATAAGAGATTCGTCGAAAATAAATCCATTCGCCCCAGACAGGATGCGGAAACCATTAAAAAATTAGGCTTGGGTCAAAAACCTTTTGCAACCATTGTAAGCTGTTCTGATTCACGCGTGCCAAATGAAATCGTATTCGACCAGGGTGTAGGTGATTTATTTATTATCAGAACCGCAGGGCAAGTTTCATCGGCGGCCTCTTATGGAAGCATAGAGTATGCGGTGTTAAAATTGTACACCAGGTTAATTGTTGTTTTAGGACATACTGAGTGTGGCGCCGTGGCGGCGGCAGTGCAAAGACCTGAAGATGTTCCTGGCCACATAGTGACTTTAATAAATGAAATTAAACCTGCTGTAGCCAAAGTAGCACACATGCCGGGCGATCCTGTAAATAATGCAGTAAGACAAAATGTAATCGATCAGGTGAATATCCTCAGGAATTTAGATCCTATCTTGCATAAAAAATATTCAAAAGGCGAGATACTGATCGTAGGCGCCGTTTATGATATTCACACTGGAAAGGTAGAACTCTTAAAGGAAACCTTGCATGGTCTTCCGGAAAAGAAATCTAAGTAAGCCATACCACCATGAAAATTAGGGTCAGCGCCTTCTATAATGTTTTTTGTAGCTGGATGACTCTTTTTTTATACATGGCATTGCTCTGCCTTTTAAGGACGTAGCAATTAAATAAACATCTGAATTTATGACTTAATTCTTTATACTTTAAGTTTAGAATGCACTCGAATAACCTGTGGTTTTGTTTATATAAGTCCCGATTGAAAATTTCAAAGGGAATTAATTGTGTTTTTTACACTTTTAAATTTTATTTATATATTAGTCCGCTAATCACTAAATTTTTTAATTCAAACCAATTACTTACGCAATAACCGATCTGGACGAAAGTTCATCTATCGATTATTTGCTAGAATGCTTATATCTAAACGAGTAAATATTTTTTAGCAAATGAAAAGTCTGATGGAGATGACTGATGAAGATATCCTGCTTCAATTAAATACAAAGGACGAGACCGCAGCGTTTATTGAAATATACAATCGTTATTATGTTCAATTGTATAATGCAGCCTGTAAACGTTGCTCTTCAACCGAAGTTGCTGAAGAAATTGTACAAGATCTTTACATCAATCTATGGAGGAACCGGGCAACCATCAAAATTAATTCTTCTCTAAGTGGCTATCTGTTTACCGCCGTTCGGAATCTGATACTGAACCAAATTCAGAAAGAAACTGTCAGAAGGAGGGTTTATGAATCGTTTGTTCATGACAGCATTGATTATGATAATTCCACGGAAGAAATAGTGATGGCTAACGACTTAAGCCATCAATTAAATATAAACCTCGGTTTTCTGCCCGAAAAATGCCGTTCCGTATTTGAGCTCAGCCGTAAGCATCATAAAAGTAATAAACAAATTGCTCAGCAATTAGGTATTTCAGAAAAGACGGTTGAAAATCATATTACAAGGGCCTTAAAATATTTACGTATCGGCCTTCATTATATTCTTTTATCCCTGGCCGCCTTTGTTTTTTTTAAGTAAAGGTAAATTCTTACTTATTCTTATCCATAGATTGCTCGTTTAGTTTTATCGCTTTCCGCACAATATATACGTACCAATGAACCTCCGCTGTGTGGGTGTGATATGTTTTAATTAAATATTTCATGGCAAATAAGGGGGTGAGGCTTTGAGAACTGTCATATCTGTATAGCCGCTAATTTAAAACCGATTAAATGGAACCTATTTCGCCTGAATTAATACAGAAATACCTCAACGGTGCCTGTTCGCCTGAAGAAGAGAACATGGTACTCGAATGGTATAATTCTTTTGAAAGCAAAGCAGATCCATATGATCAGTTAAGCATCCAACAGCAGCAGGAATTACGGTTGAGGATGCTGGCGAATATCGAGTCGGGCCTTAATGCTGATCAAAACGGAAAAACTGTAAGAATGAAGTTCTTAAAATACATTGGTTATTCCTTAGGTGCTGCCGCTGCGCTTTTATTGTTTCTAAAAATACCAGGCTTTTTAGGTGATCAAAAAGCAGCGCAATCGACTGCTCATCTTCAGAATGAAGATATTGTTATCAACAATCATACTGGTACTATCTACAAGCAAACCCTACCTGACAAAAGCATTGTTTGGCTTAGCCCGGGTGCGCACCTAAGTTATCATAAAGTATTTAAAAAAGATTTAAGGGAAGTTACATTATCAGGAGAGTCGTTTTTTGAGGTAACCAAAGACCCAGCGCACCCATTTGTGATTTACAGTAATCATATCACTACCAGAGTATGGGGCACCACTTTCCGTGTGCACGATAGTGAACGGGAAACCACTGCAGAAGTGGCTGTAGTTACCGGTAAGGTATCTGTTGAAATTGCAAATAAAAATAAGCAAATATTTGACGTCAAAAACCAGAGGGATAATAACGTAATGTTGTTGCCGCGGCAAAAAGTAATTTACGAAGAAACCCGGCATGGTCTGAAGCTCGGGCGGATAGCCGAAATTTCCTCGTTAAATATGTGGACTAAAGCGAATCTTTCGTTTGAGAAAACCGCTTTACGTGATGTTATTCAGACGCTCAATAAGCAATTTAATGTTGAAATCGTGCTACAGGATAAAGAGTTAAACGGATATATATTGCAGGCAGACTTTACGGATCAGAGTTTGCCCGACATTATGGAGATGTTAAAAAAACTATTAAAACTAACCTATGTAACGGATGGGAAAAAATTTACGTTGCAGAAGGAAACCTCTAGATAACCAATTATTATTAACCTTAAATCCCTCATATGAAGAAATCGTAACTACCCTTAATCCCTAAAATGAAAGAAAGAGTGCTTGCGACACCCTTTCTTTTAGATTCCCCCCATGTCTCGGAAAAGAACACCTTAGTTAAGGTGCAGGGGGATTTTTGTCTCATTTTTTAACCAAATAAAACATTCTAATGTATGAATATTAATTTACAAAGATCCATTGACTGGTGTAGAATCATGAAAATAACATGTAGTCAGCTATTGATAGCAATTGCGTTTACAGGGGTTTCCCTGGCCAGCCCCAGCCATGCCCAGGGGATATTATCACAACAGGTAAATATCTCTGCTAAAAATATGGATTTGAGCAGCTTTTTAAAAAAGCTGGAAAAAAAGACCAACGTCAAATTTATTTATTTTCAAAATATACTCGAAAGCACAAAAAAGATAAATATCGATGTACATCAGGAAAAGCTTAAAGATTTGTTAACTGAACTACTGAGGCCTTATAACATTAGCTATGATATTGTAAATGACCGGATAGTACTAAGTAAGAATACCAAGGAGCTTTCCATAACAGCTACCGACGCCAAATCAGGTATCGAAGAAATGCAAGTGGTTTCCGTTAGTGGAAAAGTTACTGACGAGAGCGGCCAGGGCCTCCCCGGCGTAGTTGTGAGATTAAAGGGTACGGCTACCGCGGTAAGTACTAACGAACAAGGTGTTTATATCATTAATATACCAGATTATAATGGAACATTGGTTTTCACCTTTATCGGCTATGCCAGTCGCGAAGTATTGATTAACGGCCAGAAAAACATCAACGTGAAGTTAGAGCCTGAAAGTAAAGATTTAGGCGAAGTTGTCGTTGTCGGTTACGGAACGCAAAAGAAGGTCAATCTTACCGGTTCGGTATCCAGTATATCTTCAAATGACTTGGATAACAGGCCGATAACACAAGCATCGCAGGCTTTGGCGGGCCTGGCTGCGGGTGTGCAGGTTTCCCAGGGGAGCGGCCGTCCGGGAAATGACGGAGCAGGTATCACTATAAGAGGAATAGGCTCTTTTGGCGCCGGCCGGGATGCGCTGGTGTTAATTGATGGATTGGCCGGGTCACTCAATGATATTGATCCGGATAATATAAAAAGCATATCTGTACTAAAGGACGCCGCATCGGCATCTATTTATGGAACCCGCGCAGCAAATGGGGTGATCCTGGTGGAAACCAAACGCGGACAAAACGGTAAAATGCAAATTGCCTATAATAATTATTTAGGATGGCAAAAGGCAACTTCTCTGCCTGATTTTGTGAATTCCTGGGAGTACGCGCAACTCACTGGCGCATCGGCAGATGTGGTCGCCAAATACAAAAGCGGTACCGATCCTGATAATTATCCGAACGTATTTCACCTTAAAAATTTACTGAACTCCGGCTCCGGCTTTCAAACGGACCACAACGTGAGTTTCACCGGTGGTGATCAAAAGAATACCTATTTGCTTTCCCTTGGATACCTTAACCAAAATGGTATTGTGGCAAAAAATGATTATGAGAAATACAATTTTCTTTTAAATGTAGATAGTAAAATCAAGGACAATCTGACGTTAAAAGTAAATTTGAATGGTTATTCCGCTAACACCACAGAACCCCGGCAAAATAGCGGAGATATGCAAAGCATTATCGGATATGCCGTTCGTGAACCCAATACTTTTGCCGGGCTGAGATCCGACGGTACTTACGGACATCAGGATGCTTTCAGTCCGGAGGGCTGGCTGGCCAGCCCATCGTTTAATGATACCCGCAATAAATATTTGATGGGTGGCCTTGAGCTTACCTGGGAAATTATTAAGGGACTGACATTAAGTGGTAAAGGCGGCTATAAATACTATGATCTTACCAATACCAATTATGTTGCCGATGTTCAGTTTGATGCCAACACGCATATCGGCCCCAACAACTTAACTGTATATAAAGGTGACGGCACGTTAACAACCCTTCAGTCCTTATTACAATATACCAGAACAATTCAGAAACATAGTTTTACCATTTTGGCAGGCTATTCGCAGGAATCAAACCGGGATAACTGGATCCGGGCTTCCAGAGACAATTTTCCCAGCAACCTGTTATATGAACTGAACGCAGGCGCCGCTACCAATATGCAGTCATCGGGTTCCGCATCGGAGTGGGCGTTGAGGTCCTATTTCGGACGTTTAAATTATGCGTTCGGCGGTAAATACCTCTTTGAAGCCAATGCACGCTACGATGGTTCTTCGCGCTTTCCAAAAAATAACCGATGGGGATTTTTCCCCTCATTTTCTACCGGCTGGAGGATTTCTGAGGAGTCCTTTATTAAAGACAATATCAGTTGGATCTATAACCTTAAGCTTCGTGCTTCCTGGGGTGAGTTAGGGAACCAGAATATCTCCAATTACCCGTATCAAAACGCCATCAGCTTAGGGCAAAATTATACTTTTGGTGGAGCTCTTGCACCAGGCGCCGCATTAACCACATTATCCAATGCCGGCATTAAATGGGAAACAACGCGGATCACTGATGTGGGACTTGATCTGGATGTTTTTAAAGGAAGCCTGAGTATGACTTTAGACTACTTCGATAAAACGACCTCCGATATTCTTTACAATGTACCTGTTTCTTCGGTGCTGGGCTTAACACCATCAGAAGTTAACGCAGGTGCAATGAAAAATACCGGTTTTGAGATCATGCTTAAATATAACACTTCGATCGGTAATTTCCATATCGGTTTATCCCCTAACTTCTCCTATGTTAACAGCAGGGTTACCAAAATTGCAGGAAATATTCAGCAAGACATAGGTGCAGGTTTTTTTGTGGGTCAATCACTTAACCCGGTATATGGTTATGTAGCCGACGGTATATTCAAAGATGCTGCCGACGTTGCTGCTTATCCAACACAGCCGATCGCCGGTAGCCCTGGTGTTATCCGCTTTAAGGATATCAGCGGACCAAACGGAGTCCCGGATGGAGTAGTGAATTCCTACGATCGGACTGTGATCGGCAATACCACCCCTAAATATGCTTATGGCGCGACACTGACAGCCAACTATAAAGGGTTTGATTTTACAGCCTTGTTGCAGGGCCTGGGAGGATATTCTAAACAGATGGGGTCCTATCAGGCTTTTGCTTATTACAATTCGGGCAATATTCAAAGATGGCAGGCAGATAATGCATGGACCGCCGCCAATCCGAATCCGAATGCCGCCTATCCGGCCATAACTAATTTAAGCCAGGGAAGTGAAAATGTACAAACCTCTACTTTCTGGAACCGGAATGCCACCTATCTCCGTGTAAAGAACTTACAGCTCGGTTATTCGTTTTCCAACAGCGTGACACAAAAACTTCATATCAGCCGGTTAAGGGTTTTTATGGGCGGTCAAAATCTGTTTTCGTGGAACCATTTTTATCCTGGATGGGATCCGGAGATGTATCAAGCAACAGGGGACGGACCAAATTTTTACCCTATCACCAGCGTTTACACCTTCGGCGTAAATGTTAAATTTTAACGTGACACATCTTTTTAGATTTAACCATAAAATCACTAAAATGAAAAAGAGCTATTTAAACTCAATTATATTTAAAATAAGAATTGTTTTGGTATTGCTGGGGGCATTAACCACAAGCTGTAAAAAGAATTTCTTAGATAAAGAACCGTTAGATTCGGTTTCTGATGCAACTTTCTGGAAAACCTCTGCGGACGCTACCCTGGCCCTGAACGGTTGCTACAATACAGGCGCCAATTGGACTGATGAGGATTTCTGGACACCGAAATCCCTGCTGATACTTGACATGATGGCCGGCGATGGTTCGGAAAAAGAATCTATACCGGATCATGTAACCGATGGAACGTTAACGCCGTCGTATTGGGTTACCGGGGCATATTGGAAGAATGCTTATAAGCATATCGCCACCGATAATAACTTCCTGGACCATATTGGTAAAGTAACTATGGATGCAACACAAAAAGCGACCATGATCGCTGAAGTACGTACGCTCCGGGCCTATGAATATTTTAACCTCGCTTTATATTTTGGAGATGTTCCGTTGGTCCAGCATGTGCTGACGATTGCAGAAGCCAACAGTGTTACCCGAACTCCCAAGGCCGATATATGGGCTTTTGTTGAATCGGAGCTGAAAGCCAGCTATCCGGTGCTACCACATTCCAGGCCGGATGGAGAAAATGGCCGTGTTACTTCTGCCGCTGCATTGGCGATATTGGGTAGGTTGCAAATGGCGGAAAAGAAATGGGCAGATGCCGCTACCACTTACAAAACAATCATGGACTACAACTATTACGTTGTTGATCCAAAATTTCGTGAGCTATTTCAACAGGCCAACGAGTTCAGTCATGAGTTTATCATGACATCGCAGTATCTTAAAGATGTTTACTCTAACGTGCTTTTCATATATCTTACACCCGAAACCTGGGGAGGCTGGCACCAATTTTCGCCTTTTAATGAGTTAGTGAAGGATTATGAATGTACAGATGGCAAAAGTATTGAAGCATCTCCTTTATATGACAAGAATAATCCATACAATAATCGTGATCCGCGGCTGGATGCGACCATTATGATCTCGGACCGGACTGTTTTCAGAGGAACAACGTTTTCTTCCAAGCCGGGAACAACATTGTCCGACAGGCTTAACGAGTATCCCGGGATCTGGAGTGGGTACTGCATTCATAAATTCCTGGAAGATGATCCGGCGGTTGGTCAAGCATTTAATTCCGGAACCAATTTTCCGTTGATCCGCTACCCGGAAGTACTTTTAGGCTACCTTGAATCTGAACTTGAATCCGGCGCCTCAATCAATCAATCGCTGCTTGATCAGACCATCAACAAAGTCAGGGGAAGGGCTGCGGTTAACATGCCCGCAGTAACCACAACAGATCCGACCGCGCTAAGGACAATAATCAGGCGCGAGCGTCATATTGAATTTGCTTTCGAGGGATTGAGATATTATGATTGTCTTCGCTGGGGAATTATTGCTTCAGAAAACGACCGCCAGTTTACCGGGATGAAGCTTACCAATACACCGGCATCCTACACCGCATATCCCGTTGATGCCGATGGTTATTATATTTACAAAAAAAGAAGCTTTGTGACCGGGAAGAATGAATTGTGGCCGATACCGCAATCGGAACGCGATCTGAATAAAAATTTAACTCAAAATCCAGGCTATTAAGTCTTGCAATCTCCGATTAAAGTATCTTAACATTTATCCGGGAAGGATAGGGCGTAGTTCGTACCGATTGTCCTTCCCGGTTGTTTGCAAATTAAATCTACCGCACTGAGGCCGCATTTGCTTTCTAAATTAAACAGCATTTAAAATCTATCGTTGCCTGATGATGTGATTCGAAGGGCGGATTGATCAGATTACCAAACATTTGATAATAATAAAATGAAAGATAGTCCTAGCCCGAAATTTAATAAAACATACTACCGGACAGCTAAAGAAATTTACTTCCCACTTGATACGATTGAATTAATTTAAGCAAATAGTTATACGTGAGTTTAGGCAATTTTAAAACCAAAGTCAATTAAAAAACAATAATCTGTAATTAATCATGAGCAGAATTTTAAGCGTTATTTTTTTTATCGCAATAGCGTCATTTAAGCTAAGTGCACAAAACATTAACAAAAAAGTAAAAATTACACCAAAAACACAGTTTCCACAGCTTTCCCCGTTTCCAGCTACTCCTGTTCGGCTACCTATTGATAGTGTGCTTATGGGTGATTGGAAGTCATTTCCTGAAGTCAAATTGGATATCCCTATTGCTGACGGCCCGTTTAAGCCGACCTGGGAATCAATAGAAAAGAATTATCCGGGTGAGCCTGCATGGCTTCGTCAGGCGAAGTTTGGTATATGGGTCCACTTTGGACCGCAAGCGGCAGGTGAGAGCGGCGATTGGTACGCGCGCAGGCTTTATACGCCGGGGACAAAAGCCTATAATAATCACCTCAAGAAATATGGTCACCCTTCCGAAGCTGGATACAAAGAAGTGCTTCGTGATTGGAACCCTATCAAACTTGACCCTGCTAAATTGACTAAGATATATAAAGATGCTGGGGCCCGGTTCCTGATGATTCAGGGTGTACATCATGACAATTACGATATGTGGAATTCGCGTTATCAGCCATGGAATTCTGTTAATATTGGTCCCAGGCGCGATATAATTGGCGAATGGGCTAAAGCTTGCCGGGCAAATGATATGCGTTATGGAGTAACTTTCCATCACGAATATACCTGGTGGTGGTGGCAAACAGCGTTTGGGAGCGACAAAGTTGGCGAAAAAAAGGGCATCCCTTACGATGGTAACCTCACCTTAGCCGATGGTAAAGGCAAATGGTGGCAAGGGTATGATCCGCGTTTACTTTACGGAATTGACCTGCGCGAATATAAAGGCGTTGAAAAGGAAGCGGCTTCTCCATGGAACCCACCGCCAGCCGGCATTTTTAACAATCATTTGGACTATGCCAAATGGTATGCCACTCGATGGGCGTTAAGGATGATGGATGTGGTAAAACATTACGATCCTGATTTTATTTACACCGACGGCACGGTTCAAGGGCCATTTACAGGTAACGGAACAGGCACCGGGTTAAAAGCCAATGCCATGCAAACAGTTATTGCAGATTATTATAACCGTACGCTCAAAAAGCGAGGGGCGGTAAACACATTTAGCATCGTAAAATTCCGCGATAAAACAAATGGCACAGTAAATACCGAGGAATTCGGAATTCCGGCGAATATAAAAACCGATCAACCCTGGATAGCTGAAGCGCCGGTAGGCGATTGGTTTTACGAACCTGGATTTACATATGACTCGGGTATGGTGATCCGTTATATTATAGAGGCCATAGCCCGCGACGGAAACGCGGCAGTATGTATCTCGATTTTGCCCGATGGATCACTGGATAAGGGCAGCCAGCAGCTATTAAAGGAAGTGGGTGTCTGGATGCGCCGCAACGGCGAGGCCGTTTATGGAAGCCACGCTTGGGTCATCGCTGGCGAAGGAGAACAAGTGAATGGCAAGCTGAAAATGCTGCCTCCGGGCGCATTGACTCGCAGGCAGGCCGAATTTAAATTCGATCTCCGGGATTTTCGTTTTACCAGAGGCAAAAATGGAGCGTTGTATGCTTTTTGCATGACCGTACCTTTATCCGGAACACGCTTAATGATAAGATCATTGGGTACAGATTCAAAGCATCTTACCAAGGAAATTAAATCTGTGACACTGTTGGGTTATAACGGTAAACTGCAATGGAAACAGGAAGCCGAAGGGCTGTCTGTCATCTGCCCATCGAACATGCCGTACTCGACTTCCATTGTGTTCAGGATTGATTAAGGACAGTTAATCTTATCAACGACAATAAGGGAATCTTTTAATCCCCTTATTGTCGTAAGTTAAAGAAATTCGAATTTAAAGTTGGTAGTCGTTTAAATGGATTTTTTTACATTTTGAGGTTGCAGGTCAAAAACCGACAATGAAAATTTTCTGTGCCTGGTAACGGCTGATCATTTGTATATAATCTGATGATATTATTTTTTATTCTTTGCCCATCCCTATTGTATGCCACCGCTGCCCCATCGGACAGACCAGGCACTTCACTGCCTCGTTATAATACAGGCTGTCGTTACTGAATGCTTTGATGTCTTCTTTTTGTTCTTTATCAACCTTATTGTATTTATGTAGGCTTCGATGCCCTTTCCCCGCAATATGACGTGGTTTTCGTCAGAGCAGTAACCCACATCTGCTACCACCGCTTCAGGAAGTTGATCTGAAGATAATAGCGGTAACAACTTCTCCAATTTATATGCTAGCAGTGTCAGCTATCCGGGTCAAATGGCTTAAAGACTACTTTCCCTCCTATAACTTTAAATAGCCAAACCTTTTAAAAATAAAAAGGGCCGCCTCGCTTTTGAGACGGCCTCTTATTTTATACAGGCATTTTCCTTTTACTGCTTTGCTTTTTTGCGGGCAGCTCCTCCTTTTGCTGCTTATCTTGCTTTTGGTTATTGGTCTGCTTTTGTTCCGGTTGTAATAGCTCTTCCCGTTTGATCTTTTTCATTTGATGATCGTACAGGTCAACGGTCTTGAATTGTGGGCTTGCTGAGATAAAATATTTCTTTTCTTCGCCGTGTCGCTCCACGGTGATCTGTTGGGCATTCCCTTTCTTTAAAGAGCGCAACAGATTATCCTGTCCTTCCGCGGTGCCCATTTCTTTTATGCCCTTACCCGAGATCACCTGCTCAACGTCAAAACCGTAGTTTTCACTGAAACGTTTAATTTCTTTGCTGCCGTTTTGGGCTAGGTTATCATTGTCCAGTTGCAGCCAGGCATGATACTTTTCACCTTCCTTATTGAACAGTTGTTTGTGTACAGCGCGGCCTTCCATCAGGTTAAAGGCTTCTTTGGCGGTGATGCCATTGCCTTTGTTGATGTAAAAAGTTTGGTTTTGTTCTTTCTCCTTCCCTTTACCGAGCGTGGCATCGAACTTGTTAAAGAAATACATTTCCTGGTTATCCCCGCTTTTGAAATGGAGGGTGTAATCCACTTTTTGCTGGTTAAACTCATGCTTTGCCGGCAGCGTAAATTCCAACATTTTTTTGTCGATGTTTTTCTCTAATGCTTCGTTCACCTGTTCCCCAAATCCGAGGTTCAAAAGGCTTTTTTTTAGAAATTCTAAATTTTGCGTGTTCATAATTGTATTTGTTTTTAGTAAATAAATATGCTGTTGTGTTTCGGTGCGGTTTAGCGGTATAAAAACGTCACGGTTCATCTTCGGCTGGCATTGGTACAGTTGCAGCAGGGTGATTGCTTCTTCGGCAGGGACATCTTGCCGGAAATATTGCAAGTGTTGACAACCGGGCGTGGTCAAATTGTCCATAGCACATTCCGTGCATATTAGCTCATACCGCCCATCAGTATCACGTCCAAAATAAAGGGTGAAAAAAGCCAGATCATCACCGGCTGGTTTGCTCAGCTCAATGTCCGGTAAGCCCAAATCATTGCTAAGGATGAACGTGCGTAGTTGATCGACTACCACCGGCTCGTTGAAGCCAAGGTCAGCCAGCTGGGTTTTGAGTTCATAAAAATTGATGCCGGTATTCATGTCTTTTCGCTTTTGTGTTTGGATAACGCTAAGCCTGTATAGGGTGTATTTGCTTATTGATGATGTCCGTTTTTAATCCCTTTTCTTATTTTTTTTACAGGTTCTCCGAGTGTTTTGATCTTGATCCCCTGTTTCGCGATGTTCTGGTTCAGCTTTTCAGCAGTAACCAGTCGCAATTTGTCATCCAGCAATTTGATGCACCGGTTGGCTGGGTCCGCTTGTATATAAATAGGGTGGTATTGACGGCCCTGTCTCCAATGGGCCGATACTTGCTGCCCGTTTTCCAGGTAACGGATCAGTTCTTCCTTGTTCCTGGTGATCGCCGGCATGGCGTTCAACGCGGTTTTAATATCAAATGCGTAATCCGGGGCATAATAATGGGGCGTTTGGGGACCAAGTTCGACCCAGCGATGATTTTCGTGACCAGAAGCGTCTGTGTATCGTTGCTTCAGTGCCCGTCCTTCCAATAGGCTCCAGATGTGATTGCTCTTCAGATCCGGCCAATTCCTGAGCTCAAATTCATGTGTCCTGACCAGCTGGTCGTTTTGAAGCAGGGAGCCACTGATGCGGTTCAGCTGAAAGTTACCATAGGCGTCCTTTTCAAAATGCAGATCGAAGCTCAACCGCTTTTCCGGACCGAGCTTACAATCCAGGGGCAGGCGGATTTGCTTTTGATCGGGATCCAGATGATGCTCCAATCGGCCACCGAAAGAACCAAGCCCGGCTTCCTTCAGTTGTACTTTTAGGCTTTCGATATTATTGTTCCTTAACCGTTGTTGCTCCTTGAGGTAGGCAGGGCCTTCAAAAAGCAGGTCTTTCATTTGCGCGAAGAACCTAAGGAAACGGTTCGGGTACAATTGTTTTTCGAGCCTGCTGATTTGCTTATTCAGCAGGATCACGAAAGGCTTTTCATCAGGACGCGCGGTTTGGCGCAGGCGATGTCTGGCCTGTCGTAGGTGGTCAAGCTGCAGCCGCGACAGTGTATTCGTATCTGCCACGCCTGCTTTGAGCAAGGGTTCTATTTCCTTTTTGCGTTCTTCCCAGGTTCTGAAAGCCAGGAGGACTCGGTTAACGAAAACTGCCATAACGTTCTATTTATTGATTTTGAGCAATACCGGGAACTTGTCCTGAAGCTTGACTTTGATCTTTCTCACCTTTTTGCTGAACAGATCTTTAGCCGCGTTGATCCCGCCTGCTGCTGCCTGTGCGGAAATGGTTTGGTCCATACTGAGAAATTGCATGCTTTGCAAGGCATTGTCGGCACCATCTGAAGCCGCCCCGCTCAACTCCGCCTCGGGCGCAGGAATCCCGGGCATGCCGTCCAGGCTGAAAACGGTAAGAGCCGTGGGAAGGATATCTTTCCCGATCCTGATATTCTGTATATTCAACAACAAACGCTGGTTGGTTACCTGGCATGCGCCAAACAGCAGCTGACCTTTGGGAAGTGTTATGCCTTTTAAGTTTACGGAATCGGTTAGCTTCAATTTGACGGTACCGCCGTTCATTACTTTTTGTTTACCGTCAATAATTGCCGGTATCGCCCGGAATGCACTGTCGTTTTCTCTTTTTGGTGCCACCGGCACTTTCACCGATTCCGGATTCTGGATCGCCTGGATCTTGGTCAGCATATGGTCGAGCTGCTCCATTTCCGGATCACTGGCATTGGTGGAATTCATTGTTTTCATGAGCTTGTGCAGGCGGCGGATCTCGCGGTCTGATGACTGTTGGGAATAGGAGGCTGGCTCGGGTTGATTGATCTGGCGATTGATCTGTGTTAACCGGGCTTCGATCCGGGCCGATTGCTGGTCGGTGGTATTTGCAGGAATGGTCGTGAATGATTTACCCGGTTTTTCGGCATCCGGACTGACTTCAGCGGAATGATTAAATCCCATCGCTTCGATAAAACTCTTGTTCACGCCATCTTTGGTTTTGGTCGCATCTTTCCCGGCAGACCGGTAGATATCCATTTTGTCTTTTTCCCGGGTATCCCTGAACTGCGCCGACGGCAGCACCATATCGATCCCGTGATCGGGAATGGCGGCTTTAGCTTTTCCACCGTCTTCCCCGCCACCTAATGCCACGAAGGCCATAGTCAAAAAGGGCAGGGCAAGCACCGGAATAGCTGTGTAGAATTTGCGTTTTTTAAGAAATTCTTCAGAGTGTTTGGGCATTACGCTGCCTTGCTGTTGATTTTCCATCATATTTATTTTTTGAGTGTTAATGAATCTGTTGGTAGAACTTGTCTGTTGACCGGCGGGTCTGACGGCATACCGATATGTACAGGCTGATCATTTGGGGCATGCGTGATCGTGCCAATTTTTCGGGAGGACAATCCAAGACTAAGGATCAGTCCGCCTGTGATGACGCTGAAGCAGACCCAGAAAAATCGTTTCTGCCGTTTTTTAGAGCACTTGTTGACCCGGGCATTCAATGTAGTAGCCAGCAGAATTTGCCACCCGATAATTCGATCGGCAATGATCTTAGCCAGGTGATCCCGTTGATCAATCGGCAATGCAGGTTTCTTTTTGAAAAAGATCATGTTTATTGATTTTGAATGGTAGTATCCCGGTTCGCTAAAATTTGCCAGCGCTGGATGAGAAAGCCATGCGGGTTGTTATCAGTCTGGTTTTGCAGGTCACGGACCTCACCCTGGGTGACCAGTTTGCGATAGACGGTTCCGCTGGAACGAACCAACTTTTCCGTAGCATAGCAGATGAAGGTATAAGGGAATTGTTTTCCCCGCAGTTCCGTGCTGTCGATATTGATATCCTGCGAAATATTGGCGGAGATCAGGTTATTATAATATCCTGACTCCTGGAGATTATCATATTGCCTTTTAGCCGATTCGTCCGCCAGGTACAATGCCTTGGACACATTGGCCTGTATGGCTTTGTCATCCGGGCTCAGATCGAAGAAATATTGATGAAATGTTTTGATATGGTCGCGGAGTTCCACTGGTAGGTTATTTTTCCGGTCTGTGGCGATCGCCTCCAGTACTTTACCATTATACAGGATATGTACTCGGCTTTCCGCTTGGTGAATTAATTGACTGCTTTTATAAATGCAGAAACACATGGTGACCACATTCCCGAGGATCAGGAAAAAGCTGAATTGCCGGATATGCTTAAAGGCAGTGTCGATATTTTTGAGATGTGTAAACATAATGGAGAAGTTTAATGGTGAATGATTTATTTACCGGATAGCTTTTGTTCCTGGTATCTATCCGATTGACTGTTGCTGCCTGCCCCGTTATAGCCTTCCATGAAATGACCGGGTGCCTTAAGCAGGTTCGCTGCGCCCTGTTGCATACGGCCGCTTGTTGCGGATCCTGTCTGCATGGCTGTACTGGAAGCATGGCTGACCATCGAATTGACCTTTTGAAGCAGCCCGTTACCGCCACCGGCATGAACAATATAGCCAGCGACGCTGGGCACGGTGAAATAACCGATGATCCCGATGATCAGGAAAATGAGGTAGGCGGTGTCCGTCGAACTGAAGAAGGTATCTCCGGCATTTTGAACCTGTGTAATATCCAGCTTCAGCATATTCTCTTGTACCTTACCGATGATCGCACCAAAAATATTGGAGACAGGTAACCATAGGAAAACATTAATATACTTGGCCAGCCAGGAGGTGAGACTATGCTGAAAACCATCAAAAACAGATAAGCCCAAAACGATCGGGCCAAGAATAGCCAGTACGATCAGATAAAAGGTGCGGATGGTATTGATGCATAAAGAAGCCGCTTCATAACATACCTGCAGAACCTCCGACATCCATTGTTTGATCGAATTACGAAACTGATAGGAGGCCTTAGACATCTCAAACTTGATGCTGTTACTCATGCTGTTCAGCATGCCGGTATTGCCTGCTCCGCTTTTATCATTCGGGTGCGTGTATTTGTACCAGTGATCCTCATCACCATTACCATTAATGCCCACATAGGCCTGCCAGGCATCCGTTTTTTTTACCGCTTCATCCTTGGCCCGGAGTAGCCGCTCAATAGCCGCGTCGGAGTTTTGAACCATGCCGGCAGTAGCGCTCACGGTAGGTGCCATTACCCCGTTGAATACCGGTATAACCAGTACAGTGTAGAGGATGACTGCGAGCCCAATACAGAAGGGGCGAAGCAACGGGAAAAAATCAATGGGCTCGGCGCTGGCGATCTGTCGCCAGACCCTCACCGAGATATAGCATAGGGCACCAAAGCCGGCTATGGCCTTGCCTACACTGATCAGCTGCCCGCACATGGGCAGCATGTCATTATAAACGCCGTTTAAGGTTCCCTGCAATCCCTGGACATCGCTGGCCAGCCCTTCGGCATGAGAAAATAAAGGAAAAAATATCCCTGTTACCGCTGATAAGGCGGTTATTCCTATTGTTTTTTTCATGATGGTGCTATTAATTGTTTAAGCCATAAAGCTGTTTCAATGTCCGCGTATCCGCTGCATCCTTCACACGCTGAATGGATAGCGCGACCCCCTGGATATTAAAGTACCGCAGGAATTGAAGTTTATCGGAACTCCGGGCATAAATACGGTCTATCGCTTTGATCCGCTCGGCATCGGACATCCGTAATTTGTTGGCCGTGATGATGGTGGTTAATTCCTCGACGTTTTCCAGTGTACTGTTAACCAGGTTGGCATATACCTCACTCATATAACTGAGTTCAGCGGCGCTAAAGGTCCCGCTTTGCTGGAACAGGCTTTTTTTTCGTTTATACTCGCTGATCAGACTGGCTTCCATAGCCAGAATTTCGGCTACGCGGCCATAATTCCTTACTGCCGGGCTGATCGCCATCAAGCCGTCAATATACATGTGATGGAGATCAAAGTTTCCTTTGGACAGGGACGAGATGGTTCCATAGCCCTGTTGATAGATCTGGTAGCCGGTTTTCATATCCGATAGTATCGCCTTCATTTGGGTCAGCTTTTCAATATCCAGCAGCAATTGCTGCATTTCGGATGACTGTGCCTGGCCGGGAGTGGCACTAAGCACGCCGATGCCGGTAAGCAGTGTAGTAAGCCATATCGAAAGGTGCTTTTTCATCATCTTCATTATTTGTTTATCCCGTAAAGCCGCTTTGTCAGTGCGGCTTGACCTTGTTCCTGCCGCCGTTGCCCTGCATATATTTGAACCTGTGCTGTAAATCCAGCTGTAAACCGGTAATTGTCCTGCATACAGGCATGCACCTTATTGATCAGTGTGATCCGTTCCGCATCACTCATTTCCAAGTTTCCGTTATGGAGCAAATTTTGCAGGGTGTTGATCTGGTTATCGCAATCTTTTAAAACGGCTTCGCGTACCCCGCTGAGATAGCTTAGCTCTTCCCGTGTTAATCCAGTTGTCCGCCCGATCACAGCCAGTCTTTTCAATATGTCCTTTTGCCAGGTAAGGATATCATTCACCATGGGGTTGTTCTTGACTTCGCCATCGACTGTTTTTAGCCGGTTATAATAGGCGGTATGCTGGCCGTTCTCCATTTTTAAGGAACCGGTTATGGAACCCAGTCCATTTGTAGCGATACGATATCCTTTTTTTAGGTAGTCAGCATACACCGCTAAGGCCCCGATCTGTTGTACCAGGTATTTCTTTTGCGTCTTTTTCTGTTTGAACCATTCCGCGAATGTTTGCGCTTTCCCTGTAGCTGACATCCCGGTGCTGATCGCTGTGAACAGGGAAAAGACCAGTAAGGTACGGGCACGCCGCCTGATCGTGGCGGACTGCCGGCTGATGTGGTTAATGGATTCCATACAATGCTTTTGTTGTTTGTGTATCGTCGAGATCTTTACTGCGCTGAAGGCTGAGCATTTTGTTTTGGGTATTGTACCTGCACAGGTCGCTGTAGTTCTCATCAAGCTGATCCCCGGCGTGATTGATCAGTTCCAGTCGTTGCTCGTCGGTCATCTGGGTTTTATCACGTTTCACGATCAGCAGGATCTGATCCAGGTTTTGTACACTGGCATTCAGGATTCCGCCATAAACCTCCTGCATCGCGGATAGCTCCGCAGGGTTAAAATGTTTGTCCCTTTTGAGCATGCCCCAGGCCTGGTTATATTCCTTCACCAATGCCACCTGTTTGACGGTCAGGTCCTTGATGCGCTGGTAATAGGTGATGATGGATTTAATTTTCCAGAGCTCGTCATAATAGCTGCTGTAAAGCTGTTGTTGCTGACTGGACCAACCGGAAATTTCCGCGAGCCTTAATTTAGACAGTTGGTTTTCCAGTACTTTTTGCGCATTCTGTAACCAGATCGTCTGGTTCTGCATTCGCTGAACTTTCAGATCGATCGCTTTGATAACCCGGCTTACAGTAAGCTTGATGACCTCGGCGGCCACAATCTGTGCGTTTGCTCTTCCCGCATCAAAGGAAACCAGTATAATGGCCAGGCTTACCGGTAATGTGATCTTTAAAATTTTCATAAAAATCCCCCTTTCTCCCGCCAGATGACAGAAGTAAATTTGAACAACCAATTTTGATAATGCTTTAATCTATCTTACGGTAGATTCCGCCAAAAGAGAGGGAACGACCGTCGTCCTTAATATAGATTTGCCGTCCGTAGATAGTCTCCTGGAGAACCTGTTTGTCTTTATCAAAAGTTGCCATCCAGTGCTCTTGCCGGTATTCTTTTGGTAAGGTCTTCCCATCGCGTATACGGTGATAGCCATCTCGTCTTTCCACCTGATAAGTGCCGGCAGCCAGGTTATAGGATTGTATAACCAGCGTATCCGTGGCAATGCTATACTCATTTTTGAAGCTCATGACGTATACGCCGGAAACAGAATAATCGCTCTTGTTGCAACCCATGATGGTGATTGCACACACGAACAGTAATAGAAGTTTGAACGTTTTCATATGAATTGATTTTAATTTATACTGTTTTCATGCTTTCACTGACCAGCGCGGCGATGCCTTTTTCCATGCTGCCGTATTTCGCGGCATATTCCTGGACCAGGACGCGTTCGGTCCCTTCGGTGGTATAGGCGTAATATTCCTCGGGTGACAGTTCGTTTTTATAAACCTTCATCACCTGCCCGCCCAGGTCGATATAGATCTCCCGGTTATCCTTGTTGACCGATAAAACCTGTTGTTTGCCTTTATCTGACATCCCGAGCGTTTCCTGAAGTTTATCGAATTTGTTCATGTAGCTGCGCATATCCATCAGGATTTTAATGGACGCGTTATTGATGATCGCATCCTTGACAATGGGCGAACTGACCAGGTCATCCAGTTCTTGGCTGACAACATTCGGTACGCCATTGAACTTGCGCATGGTTTTGAACGCGTATTGTATGAATCCCGCCATGCCGGAATTGGCGATGGCTTTCCAGGCCTCGTCAATGGTGAGTACTTTCCGGACACCTTTCAATTTGCGCATTTTGGAAAGGAACAGTTCCATGATGATCAGCGTTACCACCGGAAAGAGGATCGGATGGTCTTTGATCGCGTCCAGCTCGATGACCACAAAACGCTGATCGAGCAGGTTGAGGTTTTCATGGGCGTTCAGCAGGTAATCAAATTCACCTCCCCGGTAATAGGGCCGCAATACGTAGAGGAAATTGTCGATGTCGAAATCCTTATCCTTGACCCGCTGCGCTTTGAGGACCTGTACATAATGACTCTCCAGGTAGTCATAAAAGGAATTAAAACCCGGCAAGTGCTGTTGATGCGCAGTGAGGTGTTCATAATAGCCTTGTAAAGCATTGGAGAGCGCCACGTACTCGCTCCGCATAAAACTCTCGTTTTCCTGTTTCCAGAGGGTAATGAGCAAAGCCTTCAGGCTCTCTTTTTTTTCGGTATCCAGTGATTGTCCATCGGGCAGGTAAAACGGGTTGAATTTAATTGGGTTGCTTTCCTCATAGGTAAAGTAATAACCGCCCACCAGTTCACATAAACCTTTATAACTGCCCCCGATATCTACCGTGACGCAATGAGCGCCCTGGTCGTACAGGGTGCGGAGAATATGGTTTACGGTCATAGACTTGCCGCCGCCGGATGTTCCGCAAACCAGCATACCTAAATTGGAGGTGATCCCTTTTTTACGAGGCGAGTCAAAAAGGTCGACGAAAACCGGCTTTCCGGTTAGCCGGTCGCAAAACCGGATACCCTCGGCAGGAGGATCGGACCGGTAGTTGCTTTCGAGGTTTAAAAAACAGGTGGCCTGCTCCAGGAAAGTATCAAAAGTGTCGTTCCCCGGAAAGTCCGCCGCGTTGCCAGGTATACCGGCCCACCATATCTGCGCCGCCCCGTCTGATTCCTGTTTGCTGCTGGCACCGAGCTGCGCCATGGCCGAACCAACCTGATTTTTGATGCCCTGTAAATCGGCGCGATTGTCTGTCCAGGCGATGACATTGAAATGGGCTTTAACCGGCAGCCGTTGCTGGCCAATGGCTTCATTCAGGAAATCATTGGTCGCGTCCCGGCCGATCGCGTTTTCACGGCTGTAGGCGGAAAGGGATTGCAACCGCAGTTTTTTGGCTTCCAGTTGTTTGAGCGTTTTTCCGGTGTCACCAATAAAAAAGTATTGATTATAGAGATGATTACAGTCCAGCAGGAGGTTGAGCTGCGTAGCAAATCCGATCGGGAATTTAGTTTTGTCGGTACTATACTTGTCATAGCTGATCCTGCTCCCGCAAAGGGATGGCAGGTACTCCGCATCACCCAGGGTGAACAACTGGGCATGCTGGTCTCCAATCTGTAGCCGGTCTTTGAGGTGAATGTCTTTGAGCATAGGTCGTTCATCTGCCTTTAGCAGAAAACAATACTGCTCCAGTATACCCGCTTTTTTTTCGGTGCCTGCTATGGCCTCATTGTCCAGCCTTTTTAATTGGATAAATCCGTTGTCACCAAGGATACGTTCGAATTGTCCGGCTTTCTCCAGGAAGGCCGGTAGCGAACGGTCGTCAATGGTTTGCTTCGGTGTAACGCTTTTGCGCAGGATGCCTGAAAATCCACTGGTAGCTGGTTTCCGGTCATCGGCCTTTTGGGTCAGCATCAGGTAACAGGTATGGTCGAGGAATGGCCTGCCGCTGAAATGACGGTCAGCGGCCGCAGTGAGAAAGCCGGCCTGGATACCCCGCGTTCCGGTATAGCTATTCCTCATAAATATATCCTGCTTGTGGACAATACTGTGTTTGGGCAATACTTTAACCGCCCTGATCCAGCTCTGGTGATAGGTCTCATAATCCTCATCTGAGAGGGTAAAGATCTCTGGCATAAAAACCTGGTAGGCAATGGTCAGGTCGCCCTGGACCGAAACCATGCAGTCATGCTCGACTTTATAAACGGGAAAAACTTGTTCAGCACGGGTGAATAGGGCCATGATCAACGGATTAATCGGGTGAATACTTGACGTGAATTAAATTTGAGGTAACCGGGCAGGTATCGTTTAGCGGTATATTTCATCAGGCCGTGCTGGCCGTATTTATGGCTGAGCTTAAATACCTGGAAAAACAGGATGCCACCCAGGGCCCCGATCAGGATAATACAGATCACTATGGGCAATCCTGAAATGTATAACACGGCGAAAAAAAACAGCAGCGCTACTAACCCGGCGGCCAGGTAACCGATATATTGAGCCTTAAGCCCCTTAAATTCGATCGGTTTATTGATTCCTTTATTGATTTGATAGACAGGCATACGTTGATATCCTTTCTGTTGATGAGTTAAATTCCTAAAAATGCTTTGATAACCGTGGCGACGATCACCAGGAAGATCATGCTCCCAAACCAGCTGGACGCGATCTTACTCGTATCATGATCTCCGTCTCCCATTTTTTTATAAACTTTGATAGCGCCGACCAGGCCATTGATTGCTCCGATAGCGTACATGAGTTTGGTACCCGTATCAAAATAACTTTTAACCTCGGAGGTTGCCTGGTTGATCCCGGCGTTGCCATCCTGTGCCATCGCGGCCTGGTAATTCAGGGCGATTAGCGACGCGAGTATGATGGATGTTTTGATCGCTGCGACCAGTCGCTCATTTCTATTTTTTAAAAACAGCTTTTTCATAACAGCAGGTTTAATCTTCGTTTGTCCAATAGTTTGCTAAGTCGGCATCCGATAGAGGAAAGGGAAACTGGGCAGCGCCTTCATCCAGCAGGAAATCATTGATCTGCCTTTGATAGTCTGTTCCGGATAAGGACGGGTATTTTTGTATGATCAGGCGGAAAAGCATCTCGAAGTTCTCCTTGCTCTCACCGGATTCGTTGATGACGCGGATCAGTGTTTTGACTTCAGAGACCATCTCAGAAAAATCACCAACCAACCGGCTGGAATTTCCACTCGGGAGGATGGCGGACGTGGGGTCTTCGTCTGGCCATTCGTCCGGGCTGTCCGGCGGCCCGAAGGAAAGCTCTTCCTGGTCGACAAAGGTTATATCATCTGCCTGGGCTTTACCGATGATCGCATAGTCAGCGAATTCCAGGTCTCCCCGGCCGGAACTTTTTAATGTGGGTTGCCTGCCGAGCAGCTTGTCCATGAACCCCTGGATTTCGGCGTGGTAAAAGGTCAGCCCGACATACAGGTAATAAATCGCGATGATAAAAAGGACGCTGACCGCGTAGGTGTACCATGAAATTTGGTGTAGCATAATGTGAGATTTTGGCGGCAGTTCCATTACTGCCGGCGACAGGACAAAATTTGGAAACACCCGCCCCGAAACACTCCGAGTTTATCCGACTCGGAGTGCAACTATTTTTATTTGATATAAAAAAAGCGGCGTTTAGCCGCTTTGATCCATAGATTCTTACTTGAATTTTTTCTGTACCCGGAGTAGGAAAGCCTCCTTCATTTCGTCGATATAAACCGTTGGGCTCGGTCGTCCGCAGAGCCAGTCATAGGTGTCATAGAAGTTCCCGAGCGAGATATTAAAACTCTTCTCAATGAATTTGACAATGCTTTTGAGGTTTTTTTTGCCAAAGGCTTCTGTTGCATGCCAACTGTAGATGAGCTCGATCAGGGCGCATTTGGTTTGCTTCCAGTTAAAATCCCTGAATTCGGAGTCGATCTGCACGATGGCTTCTTTTTGATTGATCTTTTGTATGGAATGTTCCAGGTATTCCTGCATCAGCTCGCTGGCTAAAACCTGTGCCAGTTTGTGATCATGAGTAGTGCTGAAAGTTGGGTCAAAGTCAATGACGCATTGATCAGGGTCGAGATGGACGTCGTAATTTCCCCGGACAAAGTAATATTCATCCAGATAGGTTGCCTGGGTCCGGACATACTGATAAAAAGAGAGGTTGCTCTCAAAGAAATGATAAAGGACCCTGATTTCATTGGCGTAATACTCGGCCACAACCTTTCCGTCACCAATGGGCTTTCGGATCTCGATATGGAGCAACGATTGGTAGAAAATGAGCTGGGACTTGAATTTGGGCTTGATATGTTTGAAGAACACGATCTCTTCTGCCGGCGTTCCCGGATTATTCAACTTGCAGTAATCTTTCAATTTTCGCAGGTATTTTAAGCAGGCGTGTATGGATTTTTCCAGTCGTTTGATCACTTGGTCTTCTTCCAGTACCAGGGCATTCAGATCCCTGTTCAGATCTGCATAAAGCCGTTCGCTAAATTTAGTTATCATCATAATTAACCGTTAGGTAAAGGGCCTTGTCACCGGTTAACAGAAACTGGTATCACAAACAAAGCCGCACAGGTAATCATTTTTTCATAGTTCAGCCTTTCTGTTTTAATTCAGGGAAATAAGTTTTATGAACATAATTGATCATCTTTTGCAGGTAATCCCGTACGACGGCAGCGGAAGTCTGATCAAGGCCGTAAAATGCCCGGGAGAAGCTTTTTAGAGAAATATTACCCTGCTTTCGCGTGCTGAAGTGCCGGGAAAAAAAACGGGTTATTTTGGAGACATTGGTATCCGGAAAACAGCCTGTCTGCGAGAAAATACGAATAAACATGGCAAACTGCGGCACGGAGAGATTGAGCGGCAAGCGAACCGGAACATTCGTTTTGATTAATAAACTGCTTCGGAGGTCCTGGTTTTCTGTTTTTTCATAAAGCCAGGGTAACAAAGCCAGGTCGACGGATAAAAGCTCGGGTTGCCATGCCTTCTCCGGGTTAACAGCAATGGTTGATAGTGTTTTAATTTGCTGCACAATGAAAGTTTCCCGGTCAGCTTTGTCGGGTAACTGGTTTAAATTGGACTGGATATAGTCCTGGTACCAGTATAAAAGATGCAGAGTGTTCAGGTTTTGCCGGTAAAGTACCCGGGCCAGTTGGTCGGTTGTAGTTCCCCCTGGCGCATGGATGAACTGCTGAACGGTCCCTAAGAGGTTCTGCGCGTGTTCGGCCTGGCGATAGGAGAGGCCGGACTGCAAAGCATCAGCGATCATTTCCTCTACCGAAATGTCAATAACGCCGATCAGCGCCGGTTCAATCCCAGCCGCTGGATGTGAAATGATATCCCGCCGGTACCCGGCCAACTTTCCGCACTGCTGGCGGCAGTTGTAAATCGTCGTTTTATAGTCCGGGTCGAAATAGGAATAGCATTGATGTTGAAGAAAATCCAAAAGCTGTTCTAACTCGTTGAGGATTTGCTCATCATATGGCGGTGTGGGTTTCTTCTTTTTTGCAAACGTATCAGCAGCCGGTATTATATTGCTGATTTGATTGGATAACTGGGTAAGACCAGCCTGGTGGTATTGTACATACCTGGTGATAACCAGGTCTTTCGCGGAACTGAAAAGCTCATGTACCCATTTTTCCTTCATGTTTGTGCACAGGGATTTTATGTTTCTTCGCTGAGCGGCGAGTTTTAAGTGAAAGCCGGTTTTATCGGTTTCCTCGGCTCCTTTAAGTAGGTCTCCGATAAGCTTTTCCAAATGATATAATTCCGATTTAATCAAAACCTAAAAAATAAGGGAAAATGGTTCTAATGAGCGATTTTTAGGCGTAAGTAGGGATGTTTTTAATAATTAATTAACTTTACGTTAATGTTTGGCTGGTATCCCCGCATTGGCGGTAGTGATGACTATGGTCACTGTGGCGGTTGTCGGATCGGTCTCCGTCGGATTATTTATATCGGAAAATGAACCCCTTAAATTTTCGCTGTTGAAATCACAGATGGTATTGATCCTTTTGTTAAACTTCTTTGGTCTTATATTTTTCATGATTTTGATATTTTGACCAAAGCTATTTTGACAAAGAAAGGCGCAGAACTTTATTACGCAGAGAGCCGATTGCGCGATGTAGAAACCGCCAGTTGACATTATTATGATAGATCAATTCAGTTAGCTAATGAAAAAGCGAGTGATCATTTTCCGGCACCTTTTGGCATGGGTATTATATATTGGTTATGAGCTGTCTCTCATACAAATTACCGTAGGTTTAAACCCATCTGCATTTCATTACTTGATTTTCTATCTGCTGAATATTTGCCTGTTTTATTTTAATGCCCACGTAATTCTTGACTTTGCGTTTTTTAAAACCAGGAAACCTTATCTGGTATCAAGCGTTTTAATTTTTTTAGAAATTATCACCTATCTCTTTATCAAGCTGGAGTTGGATCGTATATTATCGGGAGCCAGGCATTTAAGCCTGACGGTCAATCTTGTCAATGAAAAACTTTGGTTGACAAATATCTGGCGGGAGATATTTTTTATAGGATTCAGCATCGCTTATTGGTCTATGCTCTATATGATGAGGTTTAAAGAAAAGAACCACGCGATGAAAACCGAGCAGTTGAAGACAAAAGCAGCAGCACTCGAACTGGAGAACAAATATATCACGGCAGAAAATGCCTACCTGCAAAATCAGATCAGCCCGCACCTCCTGTTTAATTCTTTGAATTTTATTTATAATTCCATCCATAATTTGTCGGACAGGGCAGGGAGAGGGGTTATGCTCTTAGCGGAGATCATGCGCTATTCGTTGGTTTCAAGTGAAGACAAACGGACAGTCTTGTTAAACAATGAAATAGAACAAATCAATAGACTTATCGAGTTGAGTCACCTTAGGTTTCAGGAACAATTCTTTCTCAAATTCAGAAAGAAAGGAAAATTCTCCGGTGTCAGGATCCTGCCGCTGATCTTGATCACGCTTGTTGAAAATATGATGAAGCACGGAGATCTCGGAGAGATTGGAAAACCTGCCGTGATCAGACTGGAACATAAGGATAATTTACTTGTTTTTGAAACCAGGAATAAAAAAAGATCAGGAAGCCCCCACCCAAAAGGGGGCCTTGGTCTGAAAAATATTGAAAAACGACTGATTAACTTCTACCAGAACCGGTTTCAGCTGGATATCCTGGATAGAAGTGACGAGTTTTCAGTTACACTAACCCTAAGCTTATGAATTTCACCTGTTATGTCATCGATGATGAGTCCGACGCGATAACCCTTTTAAAAGAATATATTGAACTCACACCCGGTTTGGAACTGATCGGTTCGAATCAAAACCCGCTGATCGCCCTCGACGAGCTGACCAGCAGGAACGCGCCGGATATTGCTTTTATTGATGTCGATATGCGTCAGCTCTCCGGGATGGAGCTGGCTGGGATGGTCAACCTGTACACAACAGTGGTATTTACGACAGCCTTCCCGGAATATGCCCTACAGGCGTTTGAGAAAGAGGCGTTTGACTTCCTGTTAAAGCCGATCAATTACGAACGTTTTGCTAAATGTATACAGAAAGCTAAAAGAAAAATAAAAAGACCGGGTTATGAAGAAATTGGTATGGAAGATTTCTTCAATATAAAAAGTGAAGTTAAGGGCCGAATGGTAAAAATTAGATTCGACGAAGTAGTTTACATAGAGGGGGCGGTTAATTATATCCAGATTCATACGTTAAAGGAAAAGCATATCACTTACTTAACGATACAGGAAATCGAACGTCATCTGCCCAGGCAGACATTTGTCCGCATTCATCGCTCTTTTATCGTTAATATTAATTTTGTAAAAGTGATCGAACGAGCGCGGATTAGATTGGACAATGGCGAGTTTCTGGGCCTTGGAGACCACTACAAACAGAAATTTCTGGATTTTATGGACGCCCGCTTAATTAAAACGAATCGGGTCTCCTGAAACGCGGTGTTATTTGATTTTATTTTTGCGTTTCGCCCACATGAGCGCTTGGTCAAAACAAACTGTTAACCGGTCCATTACGGATCGTTTATGCCTGCCTTTTACAGAACGCAGGTATTTATGCAGCAGGTAGTAGCAGATCATTTCCTGTTTGCGGGATTCATCTGTGAAAATCCGGTTCAGATGCATGTGAATAATGCTGCGCAGGTAATCTAAATCCGGTATTTTTCCCGAATATTTTGATATGACCTGCAAGCTTTGACTGAAACTGATACCTGCTTTCAGGGAACCGCTGAGAATGCCCGGGTCGGCAGCCTGGAATGCCGATATGATTCCGGGTGTAAGCTCACGGTACTTTTTATCCAGATCAACCTTAATGGGTTTATCGGTAAACTCCGTCAGGAATTGTTGAAAGCTGATAAGCGTGAAGTCAAGCTGCTCCTCCGGATCGGCGATGAATGCCCTGATCATGACGACAACTGAATAAAGCGCAAATATATGGGTGCCGGTAACCGTTTTTGTCCTCGCCTGTTTTAAGAAATGCAACACCAGCTCACTGCTGGCCCAAAAAAAGTGCTCGGTATTTTCAATGCCGCCTGCAGCATAACGTTCCAGTTCACGGTTGTAGACATCGATCTGGAATTCCCGGATTACATGCTGCTGGATGGGGCCTTCCAGTTTCGTTTTAAAGGCCTGAAGTATTTCGCTGATCGAATCAGGATTTACTTTGAGCCGCAGGCGAATGTGTGGCGCCTGGTCTTCGTAACGGATAAAGAACCATTGACCGATCTTGTGCCCACCATAGCGCCTATTGAGCAAAGGGGCCAGCCGCAGGAGCAGTCGGTTGGCACCGATCTTTGGTGCATATACTTTCAGGTAAAGCCAGGAGGAACCCGGAATATATTTGCGCTGCTGCTTGGGTTTAAATGTGCGCAGATTAATTGGTTTTGGCAGGACAATCGGTTCGGCCGGCAACAGGTAAGCGTTATATTGCTTTACTTCCGGTTGTTTCAAGAACTCCTTTAACACCACTTCTTTCTTTTGCCGGATGCAGTTACAGAAAAAAACGATATCACGCTCACTTTGCCCGTCAAAGACCAATTCCTGGTCGCCTTCCGCAAGCGAAAAATAACGTGGTAGCCGGATAGGTGTACTTAGTGCGGTAAACGCTTTGCGGATGTCCTTAAGGTCACCCTGTAACTCTGCTATGTGCTGCACTTTGATGATCCACGTTGCCAGGCTTAAGATGGTATCCTTATACTCAACCCGCGGGTAGAAGCTCAGGCCAGGAAAAAACTGCCGCATGTCCAGTCCCAGGTTTGACCGCCCGTATTGATAAGGCAGGTCCGCTAGAAAACGAAATAAGGGCAGTTGATTCAGGCTGTGATTGTAGGCCGAGGTCAGGCGGGGGATCACGAGCTTTTGATGCTGCTCGGAAAAAAGCATCACCTTGTTATTAATAATCCGCACATACAGGTCGGAAAGCTGAAGTTGCTGTTCTGCCGGTAAGGTAGATGCGGCTGTGATTGGTATTTCGTAATGATAGATATGAGCTCTGCGATTCACGTTATCAATGTGCGGATCGGCCAGGTGCAACAATTCGGCAAAAATAAGATCGGGATTTTGTGCCTCCAGCTGACGAGCCATCAGCTTCGCGGCCGAGGCGGTTCTTTCATTGACTACCGTGAACCGGCCCATTAAAGCAGGTGCATTAATGCCGCCCGCATTCTCGATGAACACCTTATTTTCCGCAATGCGAAAGAGAACCGACATGCCCAATATGGGCTCGGGTTTATCGGTGACGGTCAAGCGTTCCAGGTCGGTATCCTGCAACCTTATTACCGGATCGGCTGATTTATCCCGAAGCCAGGATTCCATCAGCATACTATGAACTGGGGACCAGGTTCCGTGCGGTTTTGGCTGGTTACCGTAAGAGATATGCAACGTTTCGAGGAGCGGGTTGTTTTTCTCGGTTTCAGGGTACTGATAGCCAACCCCGGCTTCAGGGTCAAGCGCCTGCAACAGGGGTAATGTCTGACCTTCAAAATGCTGTTGAAAAGAAGTAATAAACTGCGACATCCTGGTTGACTGCCTGGTTGGAGAAAGCAATTCCAGCGCACTAAAGCCATTCTGAAGCTGGCTCCGGCAACTCATTTCCACTTGTTCAGTCGCACCTTCGCGTTTTAAAATAACACTTAGTTTATCCTGTGGCATTTCTTTTTCTGGGAGTAGAGCGTTAAGATCATGCTCCAATTGCTCGATTAACGAAGGATTAAGAATGTTTTTTTCGTTGCTTTGCCGGTCCAGGATACTTAGAAGATCATGTTTTACCGGGCTTTCATTAAGCTTGCCGGCCAGTCGCGTTAGGTAATCCGCACCGTTAATTGACATGCGATCCTGGTTGATAAGTAATTGCGCTTCGATCAGAAAATCGGCATAATCTTCAGCATCATGAAGAAGGCAGTCAGCGGACCTTGCAATTCGGCTGACGATTTCCTGCCGGGAACATCCTCTGGCGCATTGGTTGAGCAGGTCCTTGAGTAACTTAGAGAAAGCAATGGACTGTAGCTGGTATTCGCGCCGTTTACCTCCTTCTTCCAATCCCACTCTAAGAAAACGGTATTCATTTAATACCCGGTAAATGGACGGATTGCTTTCAAACCTTGCCTGATCTTTCAATTCGTATTCCAGCAGGTAGTTGCCCAGCATATTTTGCAACGGCATGGCGGTCCGGATGTCAGCGCTGAAATTTGCCGGGGAATGATCGCTGTCGGCCTTGTCTACCCAGTTCACCAATGATACAGAAGAGAAAAGGCCGAATGGCGTTGGACGAAAACAATAACGGTTGATGTATTTTTGTACCGTAATCGTTTCTTTTTCCGATAGCCTTATACCCTGAAACTGATGGTGATCGAGGACAGCGTAAAAGGCGGGTGTGGCGACTTTTATCGCTGTGCGAAAAAATTCATCATCCAGAAAGCTTTGTTGTTCCCCGATATAGTCAACTGGGGTTTTAACAGGCATTCGCAAAAGCAGATGCGGCGCAAAATGGTAATTCATGATGGCAATGTAGATAAATGCAAATACTCATTGATGATAGGATCTGGCACCCGTTAAATTTCTAAAGCAACTTTAGGGCCACTTCCCCGATAATGTCTGGGTATACCAATCTTCTTTAAGTACATAAGTTATTACGAGTTACAAACCGGCATCACCCTGAGTATGGAAAATAGTCCTTCGACAAAAAGATCAATTCACTGCAGATGATTTGTTGCGATCCTAATTAACCGACCGAAAACTAAAATATAAAATTATGGATGTTCCGATAGCAAAACGGTACCAGCCTACTGTTTTTCAATCGAAACGGATAAAACAGGCGGCTAAGGTTTTGCTCGCATACTTGTTGGTCATGAAATGTCCGCAAAAGGAGACCATCAGCGGGCAAGCATCCTGGAACATTGAACGGCCTGAAAATTTTTCAGGCCGTTCAATGTTCGGTCATTAATTAGAGACCAATGTCGTTATACTTGAGGGAGTGAGGTTAATGTTAAAACTGCTGCCCGATACGCTAAAACTGTTGGATGCCAGATTTGAGGAACTGTTGGTGTAATAACGATTGAATCCGCTTACCGTAATGCCGCTCAAACTAAATACCTGGTTTGTTGTTGCCGTATTCTGATTGACAATAACAAGTACCAGCGTGCTGCCGCTTTTGTACGCGGTAACGTAAACCCCGGTGGATGGGTTAGCTGTACAGGATACCTTCATATAGTTAGGCCTTACATAGCGCGCATACTGCGCCATGACATACCCAAGCTTGGTAATATTGCTGCTTTCGTCGATAGGGCCGTAGCTTCGGCGAATATACCACCAGGTATAGGCAGCATATCCGGCAGCCATACAGTCGTGAATTTCTTTAGCAGCGTTCATAGCATTGGACCAGTCATTACCGCTCACACTGGAGTTGGTAAAGTGTTCCGTCATCCAAACTGATTTACCAATGCTGCCTAAGCTGTAAGGCGTCTTGCCATAAATATGTCCGCAAACAAAGCTTGTCTTTGATTTGGCAGTTGCGTTACTTAAATAGGCGTTAATAAATGTCTGATCCATATTAAAGGGCTCCGGAGCCATAATTGGTGCACCGCAGTTGCTTCCCTGTGCTGCTACAAAGTTAGCTACTTCCGTGGCGGTTGCCTCCATCCAGCCGGTACCCGACAAATTGGGTTCGTTGAACGGGCTAATCGCATAAACGCCGCCCACCGCGGTGTTGTACGAATTTAAGTGAGCCGCGTAAGCAGCGTATGATGCGGTATTCAGATTGACACCTGTCATCATACTTGAGGGAGCGTTCCAAGCCGTGGCGATTACTTTGGCGCCATAACTTTTGGCTACATCAATGGTCGGTTTTTCAGCCGCAAAGTTGCTGCTGCTTGTAGGAACCATTACACGAAGTATACTCATACCAATGCCGCTGGTTGGCGAAAAAGCTTCGGTACGCTGAGTGGGAGTAAGGTCGGCTATCCAGGTCAGGATGCTTGCACCGCCAAACCCCTGAATGGTTTGTTGTTCCGTTGCTGCATCTATCGCGGCTGTGCCGGTAGTGGCCGTGGTTTGTGCTTTCCGTGTTTGGTCGGGCGTAGGTTCAGTTGTGCGCGGTTTGGTGTTTTCGTTTTTTGAACAACCAGCAAACAGCAGGACCAGGCAAGCCAGTTGCCATAAGTTTTTTCTCATGATGATTAGATTTTGGTTAATAATTGGTAAATGTCAGTGACTACTGATAGAACAAAAATATTTTTATTCGCCGTGACGAAATGTCACGATTGAATTGAAATATGCAACAAATGATTAAATCGTATTTCCTTAAAGAAAAGAAGGCCGCAAGTAGCAGGAGGAGGTTATTTTTCCGGAATAGCGGGAACGGCTGCCATTTTCGTCATAACAGCGGTCTAAAGCGCTTGAAATGAACATTTGTCATAATATTTTGCCGAAAAGTTCTACAGGAGAAAGCCGAAACCACTGAACTTAGCAATTCAGCCGCAACCGTGTGCGTTGCACTAAAATTTATAATTATAAGCCGTAAATCATTTTTTTAACCTCTGTAAACGGGGAATTATTGAGCCATGTTGTGATATCGATTGCATAGTGTAATTGACATCCTTTGCGTAGCCGCGGAAGCGGATTAATTAACTACTTTATTTTAATAGAAGACCATGGAGACATAGATAATACCGTAAACCTGCTCGTCCAGGACGAGCAGATGAAAACAATCTGAACTTTAATTATAAATCCAATTATATGAGAATACTTCAACTTTTTAAATTAAAATGCCCCACACTGTTGCTTACCTTTATATTGTTAAATGGAATATCCACTGTTGCTCATGCGCAGACAATCGGGCTTAAAGGAAAAGTGGTGGATGAGAAAGGGGAGCCGCTTACGGGCGCTACCATCCGGATCACCGGAACTACCACAGCAACAACAGCTGACCTCAACGGTAATTTTACATTGAATGTTCCGGCCCGTACCAACAGCGTCACTATTTCCTTTGTTGGTTATGTGGATGCGGTAAAAATCATCAATCCCGATAAACCCAATTTGGCAACAGTGACCCTAACCAAAAATAATAAAGACCTGAATGAGGTGGTTGTCGTGGGTTATGGCGCGCTGCGAAGGCAGGATGTAACCGGTACCGTTGTGTCTGTAAGCGCCAAGACACTTCAGGAAGTACCTTCTGCCAACGTTTTCGAACAGCTAAAAGGTAGAGTGGCTGGTCTTGATGTAGTTAATAATGTGAATAATGGCCCCGCGATAACGATCAGGGGTAACCGCACGATCGGTAATCCGGGTGCGGATGGCCCGTTGATTATTTTAGATGGCGTGCCTTATTATAATTTTATTGAAAATATCAACCCGAATGATATTAAAAGCGTGGAGGTGCTGAAAGGTGCGTCCGCTACAGCTATCTATGGGTCGCGGGGCTCCGGGGGGGTGATCCTGATCACGAGCAATCGTGGAAGAGTTGGTCAAACACAAACAGCATATGACACCTATTACGGTATTACCACGCTGGAAGGCCAGCTTAAAACGCTGAATGGTCAACAATATGCACAACTCAAAACCGATGCACTTCAGGGATCAATCATGCAAAGTAATGGCCCTTCACAAGCCTACCCGTTAACGGCCACCGAACAACAGGCGCTTAAGGATGGGACTAATACCAACTGGGTTGATTTATTGACCAAACCCGCGCAGGTATGGGATCAGAGCCTGCGCGTGTCCGGTGGCACCGAAAAGACACAATTTAACGTTGGTCTGGCTTACCGGAACAGCACCGGTCTGGAGCCGAATAATTCCGTTAAGCGAATTACGCTGAATGCGAACATTGATCACAAGATCAACAACTATATTAAATTTGGTGTAAGTATTTTAGGTAGTATCAGGCTGATCAATAGTGGGGGGGGAAACGAATACGGCACCGCACAATGGTTTAGCCCGCTTGCCTCTCCTTATAATACCGATGGTTCTATTAATCCTACCCCCCTGGTAGGGCAACTGGATGCGTCTGCCCGTAACCCCCTTCTTAAAGGTCAAAATCCCGACACGTTTTATAACTATACGCGAGGTTTTCTTAACAATGATATTGTCTATCTGGAGGTAAAGCCGCTTAGCCACCTGACCTACCGCTATAGCGCTAATTATAACTTTTCGCAATCATTGCAGGGGGTCTATAACGGTATAAACGGTGTGGATATCCTGACCATCGCCAAGACCAGCGCGAGTACGACCAACAATTATGCTTACCGCCTGTATCAGGAACACCTGCTCACCTATGACAATACCTTTTTTAATGATCACCACATCAATTTTGTAGCCGGCTTTACATCGGAAAAATCACATACCGAAAATTCCAATATGAGTGCAACCGGTATTCCGTCTGATGCGGTAAAAAACGCCAACCTGAATCTCGGAACCTTCAACAGCTTCGGCGGCAGCTGGAACGAGACGGGCTTACTGTCTTTTGTTGGGAGGATAAATTATACCTATGCCAACCGGTATAACCTGACGGCGACGATGCGTTCGGACGGAGCCTCAGCCTTAGCCGACGGTCACAAATGGACCAGCTATCCTTCCATTGGATTGGGATGGGTAGTCAGTAACGAATCGTTCATGAAGGCTTATAACTTTGTCGATAACCTGAAGTTGCGTGCCGGTTATGGCATCACGTCCAACACCGTCAGTGCCTCTTCGTATAACACCCTGGGCCAGTTAACCTCTAATAAATATCAGTATGGTGGTGCCTCATCGGGCGATGCTTCCGGGGTATTGGTGACATCATTAGTAAACAACAGCTTAACGTGGCAGCGTACTGCTGAAACGAACCTGGCTTTGGATTTTGCCTTTTTTAAAAATCGCCTGACAGGTTCGGTGGAAGTGTACCATCAAAAGACGACCGGTATCATCCTGAACAATATTCTGCCCGCAACGAGCGGAGCCGGGTCGCAAACCAGCAACCTGGGTGAATCCGCGAATAAAGGTCTGGAAATATCATTGAGCAGTGTAAACATCCGAAACGCATCAGGGTTCAACTGGTCTACGGATTTCAACATCGCGTTCAGCCGTGAAAAAATAGTTAAACTACCAAACGGCAGTATACAGAATATAGGCGTGGGTGAGTTTGTGGGTTCTCCGCTCACCGTTTATTATGATCTTCGTAAAATCGGCATCTGGCAGATAGCTGATTCGCAGGGCGTTAATACAGCAAAAAGTGCTTCTGACGGTGGTACGGTATATCTGCCGGTAAATGGACAAACTTCCCCCTTGCAATATCCTGGACAAATCCGGGTGCAGGACCTGAATGGCGATGGTAAGATTGATGCCAAGGACAATCAGATCCTGGGGTCTCCGCAGCCGAAATATACATTTGGGTTCACCAATCGTTTTAATTACAAAAACTTCGATCTGAGTATTGTTATTCAAGGCCGCATGAAGTTTATGACAACGGTTCCCTATGTTTCTTCGTCAAATTCAAACGTGTGGGGATGGCAGTTTCTGAATCTGGGACGCCACAATCAGCCGGTACTTGATTATTGGACCCCGACTAACCCTAATGGTGAATGGCCTATGCCCAACAACCAGTTCCAGAGCCAGTTTTACTCCACGCTGCAGTATTTCGACGGTTCTTTCATCCGTGCAAAAAGTATCAACTTGGGTTACACTATTCCAGCCAGTGTGCTAAAACGCCTGGGCGTGGCCTCATTACGTGTTTATGCGAATGTTACAAATCCGTTTATTATTTACGCGCCTATTCGCAATCATGGTTTTTCCGTACCTGATCCAGAGTCGATCAGCGGCATCGGGCCTGTGCCGGCGAATGCAAGCGGTAACGTAGGCGGTTTCGACGGAAACAATGCCAGTTCTTATCGTGGCGTAGGTATCAGCGCAGGAGAACAGACACGTGATTTTATTTTTGGTATCAATGCAAGATTTTAATTTAACTAAAGGAGTCATGAAAATTTTAAATAAAACAGGTATCGTCATAGCTGTCTTCGTGTTGTTTTTTTCGGGTGTAGGTTGTAAGAAGTTACTGGATGAAAAGCCGCGCGCATCCTTGTATCCGGATTACCTTGGTACACCTGGTGGCATCCCCGCAGGGATAACAGGAGTATACAATGATCTGAGGGGCGTTTTTTCGGGCGAGGGCGTTTACTGGTGGAATGGTACAGATGAGTCTATTTACGGTTCAAGTTCCACTTCTGGCGGGATTGCGTTTGATACCTATAACGGCATTAACTCGTCCAATACGATTTACTTCAATAACTTTTGGTCAGATATCAATACCTTAAACGGTGTGCTTAAATATTCGGAAACCACCACGCTTGCTCCCGAGCTCAAAGTACAATATGTGGCGCAGGCCAAATTTTTACGCGGGTGGATCTATTTTCACCTGGTTCAGGCCTATGGCGGAACAACCGCCACACAAAAAAGTGGTATTCCACTGCATACCACATTTATCACTGCGGCCAATACAAGTGATGCGCCAGCTCCGTTGGCAGATATTTACAATCTGATTATTAAAGACCTTACGGATGCAGCAGCAGCATTGCCGAATACGATCACTTCTTCAAATCCATTTTCCGCCGGCGGTATCGGTAAAACGGCCACCGCTGCAGTGGCAAAAGCTTACCTGGCTAAGGTGTATTTGACCAGGGGCTATCTCAACGAAGTGGCGCAGCCAGGCGATTATCAGAAAGCCGCAGATCTGACCAGTGATCTCATTGCCAACAAATCTGCTTATGGACTTGATCTGTTTCAGGATTACAACGATGAACACAAACCGGCTAATGACTATGGCAAGGAGAACATGTTCACTATTGATTACGGCATGACTGATCCGAGTTACTCTGGTTATACCCAACAGGGAAGTGGGGGTTATGGTTTGAACCAGTTACCCGTAGTATGGCGCTGGAATTATATCACGCAAGCCGGTGTTGACAATGGCTCCGGTATTGATGCTGTCCCGCAAAAAATTAATACCAACAAACAGCCAATGCAGCGTGATGTTTATAATGGCCGTCCCTATGTGCGTGTGGCGCCTAATGGACCATATGTTAATCAGGTTTTTTTGGATCAGGTGCATGATTGCCGTTGGGACGCTACTTTTCAAACTTTTTGGATTTGTAATCAAAAGGTGGCTGCCGGCGTAACCAGTACGGGCGGGTCTAAAGGCGCCCTTACACCCACGTCAAATTTTTCACAGTCCGCTTACAATATTCCTATTGATGGCGACACCGCTATATTGATGCCAGGAGCAGAGGTTACCATGGCCAGGAGGGATGCTTTTAAAGGTTTGATCGTCACCCCGAAACAATACAATAATAACGTGTTCCCAACCGTCAAGAAATTTGACGATCCGTTGCGTACCGGCATGAATGATTTTTCAAGCCGCCCCATCGTTCTAATGCGTTTTTCGGAAGTGTACCTCATGAACGCGGAGGCTAACTATATGCTGGGTAATGCTGATAAAGCTGCTGTGTCATTGAATGTCATTCGCCAGCGTGCCGCTTACCGCGTTCCTGCTGATGGAAATACGATTCCCCAGGGACAATTCAGGGTGACAGCTGCCACTCAGGGAACGGCCAACGCGGCGAATGTCGCCGCAATGGCATTGACACCGGCACAACAGGCGCAATTGTCCATTCCCAACAACCTAACGCCGGGTTCGCCGCCCTGTGGGATGGATCTGATCCTGGATGAGTATTCAAGAGAATTGTTTGGTGATCCGCGTCGTTGGTATGATCTGGTGAGGACCCGGCAGCTGGTTCGCCGTGTAAAAATGTACAATGCGAACGGCAGACCGAACGTTCAGGAATATCACATGCGGAGGCCGATACCGCAGAGTCTGATCGACGCGGTACTTACAGGGCCTAAGTATCCGCAAAACAATGGTTATTAAATCTTAAATTTACCCGTGATTAACTAAAACAGGCCGCCGGATATCCGGCGGCCTGTTTTAGTTAGGATTTTCATTTAAGGATTGGCGCCCCTGTTTGCCAATAATTAGCGGATAAAGTATCCGCTGTAGAGTAATAGAAGACGCGCGGTTAACCCCTACAATTGTAACTTCTTAGTATACCATGGCCTGAATCAAGGATAGATCATCTTGATTTTACCATCAGCAGTATGATATAATTTGGTCACTTTGATATTGCGTAGATAGGTTTTGCCAAATAACTCTGTATCATGGTAAAAAATATACCACTTGCCCTTGTAGGGAATAATAGATGGTGTGTAGTCCTGCCTTGTACGGGTTGCATGCAATTTCCAGGTAAATTCATGTCTGTGCGAGGCACGAGCCAGTGATAACGGTAAAAATACCTTGATCCGGGACTCCTTTCTGTTATAAATGATGATGTTTTCAGTACATATGTTTTAAGTGAATAGATTGTTTGTTATTGCGGTTACGAATACCGGCACGGCACGGGAAGTATTTAGTGGAAATAAATTATACGCCACTGAACACGGCGAAACCACCATCGACGTTAATAACGGTACCGGTAACAAATTTAGAGGCGTCGCTGAGCAGCCAGATCAAGGCTCCGCATAACTCGTCCGCATCCCCGAACCGATGATACGGCGTTTGTTTCAGCACCAGCTTACCTCGTTCTGTATAAGAGCCGTCCGGACGGGTAAGCAGGGTCCGGTTCTGTTCAGTGAGGAAAAAACCGGGTGCGATAGCGTTCATACGAAGTTTGTCACCATAACGGTTCGCCATTTCAACCGAAAACCACTTCGTATAGATATCAATTGCCGCCTAAGCCAAACTATACCCCAGGACTTTGGTAATCGCGCGCTGGGAGGCCATGGATGAGATATTTACAATGCTACCGCCTCCTGACCTGACCATGGCCTGGCCGAAGACCTGTGTAGGAAGCAGTGTGCCATGTAGATTGAGATCGATAACCTGTTTCAGACCTGCCATATCCAGATTGAACAAGTCATCTGCCGGTTGGACAGTGGCAGTTGGCATATTGCCACCTGCACCGTTAACCAGGCCATCTATACTGCCATAGGTTTCCATTAATTGCTGTCTCGCTCCAATCAGTTCCTCCGCCACGGTGACATCAGCAATTAATGCTGTTGCGCTCCCGCCGGCATCGGTTAATTCAGCTACCCGTTGCTCTGCGATCTGCCTGTTCGTTCCGTCCTAGAACGGCGACAGTGGCGCCTGCGGCGGCAATGCCTTTGATAAAAGCGTGACCAAGCACCCCTGTTCCGCCTGTAACTACAATAACCTTGCCTTCCAACGAAAACTCTTCAATATATTTCCTATTCATGATGTAGTGAAATTTTTAATTCTCATTAACTCCTAAAACTAGGGAATAGAACCGGAAGTTGCCCCGCCGTTTTCTTTATACTTTTAATACAAATGTCATAGCCGAATAGTGTGAGGGGTTTTATAAGTCCGTGGATTCCTGTTGAAACCCAAAGGATTCGGCTTGAGGGTTGGGACATACAGGGATTCTCTTGCCCATTTGTTGATACTTGTACCACTTATGTACAAACTCGTCTGCCGGCGTTGTAAACCTCCAACTGATTGCCGTACTTTGAACAAGACCTCCCTGCATCAATAGTAGAACTATGACACGTGTTCCTGATTTGAAACAAACTTTCCGATGGTTCGGCCCGAACGATCCGGTAACTTTAAAAAAGATAGTCCAAACCGGAGCAACCGGGATAGTGACGGCTTTGCATGATATCCCGGCTGGTGAAATTTGGTCGGACCAAGCCATAGTGTACCGTAAAAGGATGATCGAAGAAGCCGGCTTGATATGGTCAGTTGCCGAGAGTGTAAACGTTCATGAATCCATAAAAACTGCCGGCCCGGAGCGCGATAGCTACATCGAAAAGTATATAAAAACATTGTCTAATCTTAGCCGGGCAGGTGTAAAAACCGTTTGCTATAATTTTATGCCAGTATTAGATTGGACGAGAACGTCGCTGGATTACCGGTTGCCCAATGGTGCAATAGCCCTGCGTTTTGATGCGATTGCACTGGCTGCGTTTGATCTTTTTATCCTTAGACGGGATAAGGCACAGCTGGGTTATACGGAAAGTCAGCTACATTCGGCTAAAATATATTATGATAATGCAGACAATTTTGAAAGAAACCGGCTAGCTAAAACTATCCTGGCAGGACTCCCCGGAACGGATGAGGTATTTTCACTGTCTGAATTCAAGTGCCAGCTGGATAATTATAAGGGTATCGGTCGTGCCGAACTGAAGCAGCATCTTTATTATTTTCTCCGTGCTGTTGTTCCAATAGCAGAAGCTTTGGGAATTAAAATGTGTATTCACCCGGACGATCCGCCCATATCTATTTTGGGTTTACCCCGGATCGCTTGTAATGAAACCGATCTGACCGAAATAGTGAATGCTTGTCATTCACCTGCAAATGGTTTTACACTTTGTACCGGGTCGCTCGGCGTGGATCCGCAGAACGATATCCCCGGCATCATTAAACGATTGGGTAAACATATACATTTCCTGCATTTACGAAATGTAAAGCGGGAGGCGGATGGCAGCTTCTATGAAGCGGATCATCTCGGGGGAAGTACAGATATGTATGATGTGATGAAAGCGGTTGTGGCGGAGCAGATACGCCGGTTTGTGGAGGGCCGAATTGACCTGGCAATTCCTATGCGCCCGGATCATGGACATAAACTGGCTGACGACGAACAATACGACACCTATCCGGGTTATGCTTTAATTGGTCGACTGAAGGGTTTGGCTGAGTTACGAGGCCTGGAACTTGGTATCAGAAGAAACTTACTTGCCGATTAAATCAACAGGACCCATAAAGCGGTTCCGGGAAATCGCCTTATGGGTTCATAATAGGTACTGACCCGGGATAGAATATGGTTCTGTCAACCCGAAGATGATTGATGCAGGCGTTTGTCCGAATTAGTTATGCGTTAATAGAGCGCTTGATCATTGCTTAAAGACTTTAGCTGGCGGTATGAAAGTACTCTCCGGAGGGCCGAGATAGCTGAACGGCAACGCTCCGGAACTGATCACGATTTTCTCCAGAACAATGGCCGGGGTAACCACCCAGATTTTTAAAGTATGAACTCCGGGCTGATCAATGTGGTGTGTGCTCTTGTAAATATTGATATTATCGGCTACCGCCATATTCCACAAATGACCATTCGCCTCCGCGTTAACGCTGATCACCTGTGGTTTTTCTTCATCTATGGAAACAGCATACTTCAGCGATTTATCCGCCGTAAAATCAATGGAGGGAGCGAGATAGGTCCTGACATCATAGTCTCCGGGAGTTTGTATATCGATCCGGTATTCCACGTGGGCGCTGTTATTGTCGGGCTTTTGGGTTTCGGCTATAACCGGCATAGGCGTAATGGCAGAAAGTGTTTTTCCATAATCTGGTAGTACTGTCCAACTCGCGCCGCCCTTAACCACATTCCGCTGGAAGTGGGCTGCTTCAATTGATATAAAATTGGAAGTTTGCTTAAAAGTGTTCGCCACGAAAGTCGCCTTAGCGGGTACGGGAACAGTTATTTCTGCATGGGTACCATCATCTGCTGATATTTTAATTATACCCTCCCGTACCTGCCCGGATAGTTTGTTCCTGTTCAGCATAACATAAATTCGTTGCTGATCGGTAACCGTACCAGTAAGGACGTCCAGCTCTAAAAATGGTGGTGCATCAATTTTGAACTTAACCGGCAGACTTCCACGGACGAATAACTCTAAAAATCGCGTATCTCCGGTTTCCCTGAGGCCAGTTAACCGGAGCGTTTTGTTAACCGGCCACGCAAGGCTGTCTCCCTCCATCGCAATGCCGAGTGCAGCGCTCTTTGCAGGTGTAACCTCTTTTAAATCAGGCATCAGATTGACTTTCGGCTCTTGCCAGGAAGTGTAGCCAATGTGGGTTTGATCCATCATATGATCCCATTTGCCCCCCGCCAATTCCTTATTGTAATAATAGGCTATTGCCGCATCGGTTTTAAAAAGAGATTTCGCCCGTTCCGCCATTTTATTGGCACTTAATCTTCCCTGTGCCGCATAAAAATGATTCAGCGCTACAGTGTAATAAAGATCATTAAGGTTAGCACAGGCCTTAACAGGATGTAAAACCAACTCGTAGAAAGCGTTTTTGGTATCAACCGGCATCATAGTGTAAAGAGAATCCGCGCGTCGTTCCAATGCGCGATAATTCGAAACCATCGTTTCAAACTCCCTGAAATTAAGCAGACTGTACGTCTTTTCATTCAGTAGTTCTGGTTTCCGGCGACCATTAAACTTACTGTATACCTGGATAATCGAAGCAGCCTGTCTGGCATATTTTTCTCCGAATTGCTGGCTTGCCCATTGTCTGGTATAATTTTCCAGATCACTTGCTGAAATAGCGGAGGGACGCCAGGCATAGTCCAGGAAAAACGAAATGGGAAATTCCATCGGCTTGAGGTCACCAACATTTACAACCCAAAGCTGCCGGGCATGATGAGCGTAAGCCAAATGCATTTGTTCCCATACCTTGGTGATTGGGTTGGTATTTAACCATTTATAATTCCTGGGTCCGCCCACATAATCAAAATGATAATAAATGCCGTATCCGCCTTTTCGGGGTTTTTCGCCGGCTGGGGGAAGTTTGCGGATATTGCCCCAGTTGTCATCACACAGCAAGAGCGTAACGTCATCAGGTACCCGCATGCCCTTATCATAATAATCCTGTACTTCCTTGTATAACGCCCAAAGCTGGGGAGTTTGCCCGGCGGGCTGATGTGTGACATCGGCAATGATCTGGCGCTGGTCAGCTACAATTTTCTCCAGGAGCGAGATATTAGTACCATCCTCCATCGCTTTGTCGCCGTCGCCGCGCATGCCGATCGTTACGACGGTTTCAGCCTTTCCCATATTTTCAATTCCTTTTCGCCAAAATGCCCGAAGCGTATCCCTGTTTTGAACATAGTTCCATTCTCCTCGCCCATAACGCTTCCACTCCTGTTGTGCCCGGTCCATGGGTTCATGATGGGAGGTACCCATGACGATCCCATACTCGTCGGCTGTTTTTCGGTTAAGCGGATCATCATCGTTGAACGCGTTGCCCCACATAGCAGGCCATAGGTAGTTTGCCCGCAGCCTTAACAGTAACTCGAACACATGTTTATATAGCTCATGGTTAACACCGCCAAATTTGGCTCTGGCCCAACTGGAAAATGCCGGTGCTTCATCATTGATAAAAATGCCTCTGTATTTTACTTCCGGCTCACCCAAGGAATGCCGGCCGGCAGATACAACCAGGGTGCTGGAATGTCTGACAGGAACGTCTGCCCACCAATACCATGGTGATACACCGATTTGCCTAGAGAGCTCATAAATTCCATAAATGGTTCCCCGTTTGTCGCTTCCAGCGATGACCAGCGCCTGGTCAACTCCCGGAAACGGCTTGTTAATGGTTTGCAATACAAAAGTCTCCCATCGTCCCATGATGTCCGCCACATTCAGCTTTTTGCTGGTGACCAGATCGTTGATCAATCGCGATTTACCAATCGTACCAATGATCACTATCCGTTTCCCAGTGGGTATTTTGCTGGATAGGGTTGGTGTAAGGCCGGTAACGGAAGTAAGGTCCCGCTGAAGATCAGCGGCAGCTCTCAACACACCCGGATAATCGTCAGTGGAGATGAAGAGCGGGGCAACGCTGTTGTTTCCGGCCAATGGAAATCCGCTGCGGCTTGATGCCCTGCTGACAAACGTCGAATCAGGAAAGGCAGCTTTTGCCTGCGAACAAATGCAGATACAGGTCGCGGCCAGTAATATCGCCTTAAAAAAAAGTTTGTTGAATGAAAGTATAGTCATATCCTTTTGCTGGTTTTTGCAAATAAGAATTGGCGGAACGAGTTGACGCGTATGCCCTTTCATGGCAATGCATTTCGTGCTTGGCCCATTCATTAGATTTCAGGCTAAAGTCTGTAACTTGTCTGTATTTCAGCAGGACGATTGAATATATAAATAGCAAAAATGTTTTAACTATCAGTTGTGTTGATTAATTGAAGGCGCACTTCGGCCATTAATGATTGACCGGAAAGCATAATAAACGTTAACATCTGGATCAACTTCATAGTTGGAATAGCGGTAATTTGAATTTTAAATAGCTAACCACAAGCCGATTTTGAGGCAGGATAACCGGTTAATAGCCGGGCCAGTCTTATGATCAGTAGCTTGCATGATATAAATGTCATGATTTTTGTTCAGTGGGTTTGGTCAATATTAGATATATTTATGTCAGAAATGTTTTTGCAAAACGTTAATTGATGTTGCCAATTGGCGCGTAATGCTTCATTAGCTACGGTCGACGGATAGTTCCATATTTGGCGGATTAATTTTAACGTCTTTACGATGCAAGGCGACATAGTCGGAGGGAAGCATTTTAAAGCCTAGTTTAAACTGCCGTGAAAAATAGCTGGGTGTTCCAAATCCGGTCATATAAGCGATTTGAGTAATATTCAGATCACTTTTAGCCAGCAATGATGCCGCACGCTCCAGCTTAACGGCACGAATATACTCAACAGGCGTTAAGCCGGTAAGGTCCAGTACTTTGTGATATAAAGCACCCCTGCTCATGCAGACATGCCGGCTGAGTTCTTCGACGGATAATTCCGGCGTCGCCAGTTTATCTTCGATATATTTTACGATATTATTGATCAGCTTGACATCCTGTGATGGAACTTCTATCTCGTTTCCGACTACTTGTATTTGGCGGGAATAGGTGTCTTTCAAAGAAAAATTGTAGGTTAAAAGGTTGCGGATCTTGGCGTTAAGTATGTCAAGATTAAACGGTTTGGTAAGGTAGTCGTTGGCCCCAATTTGAAGCCCCCGAAGCTGGTCTTCCTCTGCTGTCATTGCGGTCAGCATAATTACCCCGATATGGCTTGTTCGCCTGTCTGCTTTGATTTTTTTACAAAGCTCGATGCCATTCATCTCAGGCATATTGACGTCACTGATGATCAGGTGCGGATGAGCGGCGAGCGCTCGCTGCCAGCCTTCCTTGCCATTAGCGGCTTCAATGACGGCGTATTGTTCCAGTAATTTTTCTTTGAGGTATTCCCGAAGTTCTTCGTGATCTTCAATAAGCAAAATGAGAGGTTTGGGCAACGGGTTGTTCGTCGTTTGCTTTGAGGGCAAATTTGCTTGGCCTTCATTTTTCAGACCAGTGGTTTCCTGAATACTCTCGCGTTGAGTGGTCTCATTATATACAACAGGTATTTTTACTATAAATGTTGTTCCTTCCTGAGGTTTGCTTTGAACCTCTATCTCCCCGCGATGAAGGGCAACGAATTCTTTGACGATCGCTAGTCCTATACCGCTGCCTTGATTCAAAATGCTTGCCGCCGTGTTATGCTGGTAGAAGCTTTCAAATATTTTTTTCTGCTCCTCCAGAGGGATACCTATGCCGGTGTCAATAATGGTAATAATAAGAGTGTCACAACCGTCATTTAGCGCTTGAGCCAGATTGAGTGACAAGTTTACAGACCCGTCTTGTTTTGTGAATTTGAAGGCGTTAGAAAGCAGGTTAAAAATAATCCGTTCGATTTTGTCGTGATCGAATATGGCAGATAGGTGTTCCAATTCGGTATTAACAAAAAAATCGATCCGCTTTCTTTCTGAAAGGTCCTGGAATGACCCGGCCGCTTCTTTGATAAAAATGATAAAGTCACCAGGTGCCGCGTTCAGTTGAAGTTCTTGTTCTTCCATTTTTCGGAAGTCCAGCAATTGGTTAACCAGGTTCAGCAGCCGACGGGCATTGCGTTTAATGATATCAGTTTGACGCTGCAATTTTACATCTTTGACTGCTATCGAAAGTTCATCGGCAGGCGCCATAATGAGCGAAATGGGTGTTCGAAATTCATGGCTGAGATTGGTTAGAAATTTAATTTTTAACAGATCAAGTTCATGCAAGCGTTCAATCTCTCGTTTTTCGCGTTCTGCTTCCTGCCTGGAACTGGCTTTTTCCTGCTCCAATTCAAATCTTCGCTCAATTTTCTTAATGCCTCTGTGTCTGACAAATAAGAGTATAGAGAATGCAACTAAAACATAAAAGCAGTAAGCATAAACCGTGCGCCATAATGGGGGAAGAATAATGATTCGGATACACGTTGCTTTGTCGCTCCAAACCCCCTCATTGTTTGTAGCTCGAACATAGAAAGTATAGGTTCCAGGGCTAATATTGGTATAGTGAGCTGTTTTGGAATGGGATACGGCCATCCAGTCCTTATCAAACCCGACCAATTTATAGGAAAATTGATTTTGCTGAGGTGAGGTATAATTTAGCGCTACAAAACTGATTGAAAAATTCTGCCCGTAATCCAGTTTTATTTCCTTCGCAACCCCGATCGCTTCCTTAATAGGGGCGTCCTCACCGGGTACAACCGTAATGTTCGATACTTTGAAGTCTGATAACAATACGGAAGGGTGATTATCATTGGTTGGTAGGGATTGCGGGTTGAAGTAGTTAAATCCATCTTCACCGCCGAAATACAGTTCACCGGTTGATGCCCGGATTCCGGAACCATACTTAAATGGACTTTCTTGGACGCCATTGTAGTGGTTAAAATTCTTGAAAAGCTTTTTTACCGGGTCAAAACTGCTGATACCTTTGTTGGTGCTCAGCCAAAGTAAGCCTTTACTATCAGGTAATATTTTGTAAATTACACCATTATCCAGTCCTTCGCTCCCCGCGTAGTGTTTGAACCTATTTGCGCCATGGGAAAGTAAATTTAATCCGCCACCATCAGTCCCTACCCAGATATTTCCCTTTTGATCAATGTAGCTGCAATGGACATTATCATCTGAGAGATTACTGTTTGTACGATTAAATACGATGATAGAATCGCTTTTAACGTTCAGATAAGCCAGTCCAGTCCCGTTGGTACCGATCCACATGTTCCCATAGCGGTCTTCGTCAATGTCCCTTATGAACATGTTTACCGTTAGCTTTCTGTCATTCTCGACAATCGGATTTTTTATGTATCTTTTGAAATGCCCGGTTCGTGGGTCATAAATATTTACTCCGCCGCCGTTCGTGCCTATCCAAATCCATCCGCGGCTGTCTTCCCTGATGCAGAAAATTTCGTTATGATTGGGTTTGTCGATTCCTGGACCATTGAGGAACTGTTCATAAGTAAAGGTTTTTGTATTAATTTTAAAAAAACCATTCTGATAGGTGCCCATCCAAAGATTGCCCAAATGATCAATTTCGAGGCACATAACCGTAAGGTTGGGATTGGATGGATTGATTTTGCTGCGGATATTGATATGCTTAAACAGATCTGTTCTACGGTTAAAAAGATTTAGTCCCCCACCGTCGGTTCCGATGAAGTATTGATTCGGCCGTAACTCTGCGAATGACGTTACAATAGGCGCTGAAAGGCCTTGCGCATCAAACGGATCACTTTGTACATAGTGAAATAGTGCCAGATTGGGATCATACTTGCTTATACCGCCCTGGAAGCAGCCCAGCCACGCAATGCCCTGGTCATCGACATATACGCTCCGGACCGATTTGTTGACAAGACTAAAGTTGTTGCGGCGGTTTGGTACATAATTGATTGCCGTCTTCCGGTGAATATCCAGAATGCTAACGCCTCCCTCAGTACCTACCCACAAACGTCCGGCCTTATCGAGGGCAAGGTCATAAATTTTGTTATGGATGATCGAGCCCGGCGACGAGTCATGCAGAATTGCTTCAAAGCTTTGACTATCAGGTAATAAACGATTCAGTCCGTTCCCGGTGCCAAACCAAATCTGTCCCTCTCTGTCCTGTAAAATGCTCTGTATCTGGTTATCGCTCAAACTATGTAAATCCGCTGTATCGCGGCGGAAATGGCGGAAGGTATGCAGTTTCCAATTGTATAAAAAAAGGCCGTTATTTGTACCGATCCACATTCTTTTTTGACGATCTTCAAATATCTTCAGTATTGCCCTGGAGTTGATACTGCTTTTAGGATCGATAGTCAGGGAAGTGATTTTTCCGGTGGAGGGATCAATTATTTTGAGTCCCCAATAATATCCGATCCAGATATGGCCAAAATGATCTTCGCCAATTGCGCTTATGGAAATATTGTTAACAGAGGGCCACAGGCCATTTCCATTGAACCGCACAAAATTATCTGTTTTGCGGTTGTAATAAGCAATGCCGCCGCCGCTCGTTCCCACCCATATCCGGCCTTTGCTATCTTCAAGGCAAGAAGTAATCTCATTTCCTGGTATACTTTCCGGCTTTGTGCTGTCATGGTTATAAACCGTGACATTGCTTCCGTCAAACTTATCCAGTCCGTCGGAAGTTCCAAACCATAACAGGCCGGACTTGTCTTTTAAAATTGTGTACACGGTGTTGGAAGATAGCCCGTTTTTTGTGGTTAGGGAAGTAAAATTGAGATCATACTGCGCAAGCGCAGAAGAAGATGTACAGGCCGAAAAAAAACAAATCAGCAATAACCGCCGATAGCCGTTCAAATTTATTGATATCATCACCTTTATGTCCTTATTGGTTTTCGTAGCCGTCCGGTTAAAATATCGTAGTAAACGATGTAGAACCCGTTTTGAAAGGCTGCCCTAATTGGTAAATTAACAACTGATATCTAAAGCACGCATATCATTACGGATATACCCTGACCTTCTCACAAGATATCTTTTTAAAGCAACTTACGAAGTTATAACTGAAAATACAATCGATTGCATAAATTATTTGAAAAATAATTTTCCTAAGTTAATAATAGTTACCATATGGCAGTTCTGTCATGGTTCATGGTAAATGAAGGGCCAATCAATTGCGATTGATTGGGACAAGCTGATATCCCAACTGAATCTTCTAATCGTTTTGCTAAACATTTGTGCTATTAATATATTCAAACCTCTTTCTCTGATCCATCAGCTACAGGTAGATTTGGTTTAGAAAACCAATTGAGCCGAATCGCTATACCTTTTGCCTGTCCATTATAATCCGCGAATGATAAGGGACTGATTCGTAACAGTTGAGACCCTTAAGGTCGGATAAGTAAAACCAATTAAATATTGTTTATGAAAAAAAATTTACTCATTTGCTTAATAGGTGCGCTCTCCCTGATTTGCAATACCTACACATTGGCGCAAACACAAATAGTTTACGATTTCGATGCAGGCCATGGCCTGGGCGATATAAGCCAGGCTTCCGGATCGCTCGAGATATCTACACTCGTTAATGCTAATGATAATGGTGTGGCCAATACGACGCAATTACTGCATCCCCTGAGTGTTGGGACACTCAATCAAACCGGAGTGTCTGATCTGACTTCGTTTGTAACTAGCACTGATTACGCCATAAGTTGGAAAGAGTATATTACCCAGGGTGCTACGACATACAAAAAAGGATTTCTATTGCGCGGAAGCGGTACCGGCGGATACGCCACAGGCATAAAAAAGGGTTATTACTTCATGGTGCAGAATAATGGCACTACAGGATCGGTATCCTTTCGGATTTTAAACTCATCCGCTTCTACTGCCCTTGCTGAACTAAAGAACGTTTCTTTAACGATACCGGGGTTTGCGGTAAATAAAGCCTGCTGGTTTCGCGCTTCCATAAGCGGTAATGTACTGACGTTTGCTTATTCTATGGATGGAACGAATTTTACAACAGGTGCGATCTATACCGATGCCGCAAATCTTTACTCATCAGGCGCTACGCAGCTCGTTTATGGAATTGCCAGCCCAGTTGGTCAATATTATTACGACGACATTGCCTTTAAAGCGTCGGTGAAGGCAAGCTCTACAATAACCGTGACTGGCGCATCAAACTACCTCTACAATGGTTCAGCTCAAGGCCCGCAGACGGCAAATGTTACGGGGTCAACAGGAACCGTCAGCTATAGTTACAGTGGTACCGGCACCACTTCCTACGGCCCGTCCGTTTACCGGCCGGTTGTTGCAGGGACCTATCAGGTAATCGCGACGGTTAACGCTGATGATAACTATCAAACCGCAGTTTCCGCCCCGTTTCCTTTTTCCATTAGCTCTAATCCCAGTTTTCCCGTGGCTGCAATGAGAAGATCACTGTCTCCCACAAGACCGATGTATCTTCTGCATGCCGATGTCTGGGCCCATCAACCACAACAGGTCATCGATCTTATCCCTGCGGATATGAGGGCTAATGTTGTTATAAATATTTCTTTGTCTACCTCTATACTCGGGAACAATGGTTATAATTGTGCAGAGTCCTGGTTAAATACCTGCGCCCAAAACGGCATCTGGGCGATGGTTCAGGTAAGCAGCGGTATTCAAAATGCATTTGCGGCCGACACTGCGCTAACTTTGTATGAGTCGCTGTATAAAAAATACCCGAATTTTATTGGTTATAATTTTGCTGAACAGGCATGGGGTTTCGATGCTAATACATTTCAGTCCAGGTTAAACCTTTTTGTGAACCTCCTGGCAATGGGTCAGAAATATGGAGGTTATCTGTACATAAACGACAATTTTTCCGTTTCCAACGCTAGTTTTAATACGGTCGCCAAATTAAAAACGAGCACCGAATTTGCCAATGCCACCAAAGTCTATAAAGATCATATGATTTACGGTGACAAGTTCACCCATTCCTATGGGTATTATGACAATGAAAGCGGAGCCCTGGGTGCATTTTTATCAGGCCATGCCGGAAATTATGCCATCCGGTATGATCAATATTCCTGGCCATTCTCCGGAAGGGGACAGGTTTTCGGGCCAGAAGTGGTCGGCGGGCAAAATACCGACGGTAACCGGGGGCTTTTCGCATGCCCTGAAGCAGTGATGGGGGTACCTATTGTCGAACACCTGATGCTGACAGGCGCGACTGTGATAGATGGCCCCGAAGTCCCATGGATGACTACCGTCATCGGCAATTACCGTCTTCCGGCGTTCAATAACATGCTGGCAGATGTCTTCAGAAAAGTGTTGGACGGGACTATCCGGATACCAGGGGTGGATGAAGTGGCTGGCAGAACAAAAATAGCGTTTGTTAACGATGTGGATTATAATACTACCGATTCACTTTTCGCTGGCTTATACGCGATGGATGGTGCGTTAAAGAATAACAGAACCTGGTTTAAAAAAAGTGGTCGTTATGCCTCGATCCCGGAATTGTATTCTTCCGCTTCTTATGAGACTTCTTTGCTGTCCGGTGCAGCGTTGGTAAAGAAGTCGGAATACAAGACACGATGGACAAATGAGGTTAACAAGATCAATGAATTTAACAGTCTTTATCCAACAGAATCCAATGGTGACATGTTTGTTGCCAGAATGAACAATAGCTTGTATACCTACAATCCATACATCAATACTGACAAGTCGGCTATGGCATCTATTCCGTTCAAATACAATACCTGCGACAGTGTAGTACTTTCCTACCCGGCACACACACTTGGTGTGATCAATGAATCCAACAACAAGTTGAAAATTTATCTGAACAATTACCGTACGGATAAAAATCAGTTATGGTCACAATACCCGAACGATTTTACTTGGGGGGTATTGCAAAATACCATACTTCCCGCATTTGCAGTAAGTCCCTGGGACGGAACTTTGCGGACCAGCGTCATCAAGATTTATGGTGCCACTCTGCAACCGGGTTTTATTATAACTGAAAGGGGCAGCCATCAGTCAAGTACGGCAAATGCTGTCTGGACAAACGGAGTTTATACATTGACGGTCACCCATAACGGACCGGTTGATATCACGGTAGACTGTGCTGGTGCGGCGACGGGGAGACTGACCGCACCTCTACCGGTGACCATGGACCCGCTTGCTGCGGCTGATCCATACACCGGCGACAAAGAGTACGAAGCAGAGGGTGGTATCATCATTGCGGAAGCAAGCACCGCCAAGAGTTCAAAAGGTTATCACGGAACGGGATATGTTACATTTTCAAGCAGCAGCACAGCAGGATCTGCAGTTGGGTTTAAAGTGTTCAATATCCCTGCCGACACGACTTATCAACTGCAAACCAGGTATACAGCGGCAAAGGGGAATGTGACTAAGCTCGACCTTTTTGTGAACGGTGCGAAGATACGAACGCCGGTATTCGCCGCTACGGCAACAGACAGCACGTGGACCGTCTTTACGCAAAATGTGAAACTGAAAGCAGGGATCGATACGATAATGTTCAAAGCCAACGCCGCAGGTGCAAACATCAACATGGATAAAATAATCTTGACCAAACAGGTATTGCCCTTTTCGTTCGTCTCCGTTAATGCGGTCCAAAAAAATAACTCCCAGATTCAGGTTGACTGGAGGGTGGCAGCTGAAGAGAATTTACTGGAGTACGAATTGCAAAAAAGTACAGACGGCGTAAATTTCAGTACAATTTATACAGTTAATGCTAATAACACAGAGGATAGTTATTATGTTCACCTTGATACGCTGTCTGCTAACCTCACCTATTATAAGGTAAAAGCCACTGATCAAAAAGGAGTTATTACTTACAGTGCCGTTGCAAAAGTATCGAAGAAAGCCGCCGTCGTGGTACAGGCAGAATCTGGAAAGCTGGGGACCGACTGGTCTGTAGTTACATCAGATGTGAGCTATATTACTTCAAAAACAGACCTTTTAAATTCAGCATATCCTGGAGACAGTTCAAAGGTGGCAACCTATCAGGTAACTTTTGATAAGCCCGGCAGTTATGACCTGTATGCGAAAATTTGGGTGGGAACCGGTGCTGCCAATGACGATAGTTTCTATTACGGACAATCCTTTGGTATAAAAAATCCATTTGCGGATAATTCCGACTGGATAACAGCTAACAATTTGGCCGGTAAAGGTTATATAGCACAGGGAGACACAGTTAAGGCGGATGGAACAGCCGGTAATAGTACCTGGAAATGGATCAACCTTTCCGGATTCAACGGCGGAGATACACCGGTGACATTTACTGTTCAGCAAAATGCATTAACGCAAACCTTTCAAATTGGTAGCAGGGAAAACGGTTTGCAGATAGATAAGTTTGTGTTTGGTGCATCAGATCAGCGTTTTACTGTTTTAGAGCTGGATAGCCTGGCTGGATCCAACTGGCCGCCGATCATCAAAAGCGGACAAATTTTCACTGTTAGCGAAGGTGCAGATTCCTCCCTGGCCATCGGAAAGGTGATCGCTTCTGATCCGGATGCCGGGACCGTGCTTGGTAATTGGAAGATCACAGGCGGTACCGGTGCTGCACTGTTCGGCATCAATACGCTTGGTGTCATCAAAGTCTTACCGGCTTCCCAGATCGACTTTGAACATGTAAGTTCTTATACATTAAAGCTAAGGGTAAACGATGGCGCTAATTGGAGTGAGGAACAAAGCATCACGATCAATTTGATCCGTGCGAAAAAGGCACAAACAATTACGTTTGAACCGATACCGGCGAAATTACTTGGCGACACTGACTTTACTATCGCAGCTACTTCAACATCTAATTTACCCATCGCCGTCACAAGTTCGAATGAATTGGTAGCTACAGTGGTGAGCAATCAAATTCATATCGTTGGTGTTGGTCAGTCTGTAATTACCGCCTCGCAACCCGGCGACAGCACATACCTGGCGGCTGACGGTATTGGACAAAACCTCGCGGTTAGTCCGGTAGATCTTGCTGTTCAGTATGTCAATAAAGACAACAGTACTTCTGATAACACTGTTCGGCCTGAAATACAGATCCTTAATAACGGTAACAATGCTATCAATTATAATGAAATCACCCTACGTTATTGGTTAACACCTGAAAATTATGCGGGCATTAATACCTGGATAGATTATGCCCAGATTGGAAGCAGCAATGTTAATCTGCTATACAAACCCTTATCGTCTCCTAAAACCGGTGCTTTAGGTTATCTGGAATACAGCTTTAAACCTTCTGCAGGTTTACTGTCGCCAAAAGCCCAATCAGGCCCGATCAGATCAAGGGCAGCAAATATCGATTGGTCGAACCTGGATGAGACGGACGACTATTCCTATTTAAAAACCAGTTCGCCGGTCACTAATAACCATATCACAATTTATCGTAATGGCGTTCTGATCTGGGGAATTGAACCGGCTGCTGCGACACAGAATCTTCAGCTTACAGCATCAATACTGACCGTTAACACAGCGGCAATAACGAATGCCATCAGTAATTATATTAAGATTAGCAACATCGGGAATATACCTGTTGATTATGGTGACTTGTCTTTCCGATATTGGTTTACGAATGACGGTAATACATCATTGAACTACTGGCTTGATTATGCCAAACTTGGTAATGGTAATTTAAGCGGGGCATTTTCCCTTCTGAGCCCGGTTAAAAATATGGCTGATACTTATCTTGAAGTTAAATTTAACAGCAATGCAGGACAATTATACCCACTAAGTTCGACTGGAAATATACAGCATAGGATTTCTAAAGGCAATTGGTCAAACTTTGTCCAAAGCAATGATTATTCCTTTTCCGGTTCTTCCGCCTTCGTACTGAGTAACAAAATAACCATTTACTACAAGGGAGCAATCATTTTTGGCAATGAACCCGATTTGGCAAGTTATGATAGCAATTTAATGACAAGCCACAATTCCAATTCAATTTCAACACACCGGTTAAGCGATAAAAAGATTGAAACCAATATGATTTATCCCAATCCCGTTGCCGGTGCGTCCTTTAACGTAAAGACAACCGCTGATCTGCACGATCAGCTGATCAACGTCAGAATATTCGATATGAAAACCGGTAGTGTCATTCTGAACAGGAGGTTTCAAAACTCTTCTGACGGTATTCTGAGAGTCGATTTAAATTCAGCGCCCCAAAAAGGGGTATACTCGGTACAACTTAATAGCCTGCCGATGATCAAAATGATTGTTGATCATTAATAACAGTATTTAAAATATCAAGGTTTTTAGAAATACATAGCCTTGATATCTGCGTACCAGGAGATGGAACAGGAACAATGCGATCATGCGGTACTTACAACGATGGTTTAACGTGCTGGAATTGCCGGCAATATAACTATGGTCGAAAATAATTGATGAGAACCGATTTGGAATTTAAGGTATACTGTCAAATATTCCTCAAACGGTAGATTTACAGCTGGCTTTCCGATTAAATGTTTGGATAATAATTAAATGGAAACCGAATGACTAAGCCTGATTCGGTAACACAGATACAAGCCTCATCCTACGGGGCTTTTACCCTGATGTGGCAAGAATTATGTCGGCGCTAAGTCGAACAGTGCCGAATTCTTTATTAAAAAGTCAAAAGCTAATATTGATAAACAGCAAACCATGTCAGACGCAGCATTTGAAGCAAGCCTTCGGGGAAAGTAAGTTGGCAGATAAAAAGCTGAAAGAATTAAAAGGAAAAACCCAAACGCCAGCAAAAACAAAAAAGCAAAAAACAAGAGTACCAGCAAGCATTTAAAGAGCCGTTTCTTTTGGGGGCCCTGTGCGGGCCAGGCCGGGTCAAGTCAATTCCGGCAAGTAATTTTGGTCTGCAGCAAATAGTATAACGATACCAGGATATAAGAATCAAAAAATAAAAACTATTTATAGATAATTAGAGTATGAGAAGGCTTGAAAATCGGTCTTATATTGATATTGAATAATTATAATTAATATGTCTTTTGCCACGAACCGACGTGTGTTTTTGAAAAATGGAAGCCTTGCCTTCGTTGGATTGGCTGCTTTTCGCTCATTTGGAGCTTATGGTTTTAATGACAACGGGGTGCATCCTATCCCCGCTAATGAGTCGTTGTTGTTGGCTCAATCAGAGCGCATTCTTTTTGATTCAGCATGCCTGACTATCGATGGAAAAGACACCTTTATCTACAGCGGCGCATTTCATTATTTCCGCTGTCCAAAAGAACTCTGGCGCGATCGTTTTGAAAAAATTAAAGAAGCCGATTTTAATACCGTCGAAACCTATATCCCGTGGAACTGGCACGAGCGATCAATGCCGGACTCTCCGGATGATTTTTCGAAAATCGATAAGTTACAAGACCTTGACGAATGGCTAACGATGGCCGAGGAATTCGGCTTCAATATCATTGTCAGGCCTGGCCCTTACATTTGTGCTGAATGGGATAACGGCGGCTTACCTTTATGGCTTAGTGCGTTGAAGACGCCAACTAAACCCCTGCACAAGGATGGCTGGATGCGTTCAGACGATCCGGTTTTTTTGACATGGACAAAACATTGGTTTGATGCGGTATGCCCAATTATCGCGAAACATCAGATCACGCGGAAGGAGCCGGGCAAGCCGGGTGTTTTATTACTGCAACTGGAAAATGAATATGACTCTGCAAAGTATACTGACGATATAAAAATCAATCAGATCAAGGCGCTTGCACGCTTTGCACGAGCCGGGGGCATTGACGTTCCGTTCATTACCTGTTGGACAAAACAGGTTCGTGATTCTAAGGATCCAGTGCTGCGGCAGGTCTTTGATAGTTGCAATTTCTATCCGCGTTGGAACGTTTCAAGGGAACTTGGAACGCAGATTTTAAAATTACGGCAGGAGCAGCCGGGAGCTCCCCTTGCCACAACCGAATTACAAGGCGGCTGGCTTTCTGTGGTGGGTGGTAAATTGAGCGACCAACAGGATGGGCTCACTGCCGCGCAAATCCAAAACATTACCCTTTATGCCTGGCAGATGGGCGAGACGATCACCAATTATTACATGTTGTTTGGAGGTACCAATTTTGATGACTGGGGCGGATACAATATTACCACCACATACGACTATGATGCGCCAATCCGAGAACACGGTGGTATTGATGTGCGTTACCAGAGTGTTCGGTCGCTTGGTCAGATGATCCGCGAACATGGAGGCAAACTTGTGCGCGCTCAATTGGTAGAGATTGACACAAAAACGACCACCAATGACGTGGTGATCTCGGAGCGTCGAGCCTTCGATGGTAGCCGTTATTTCTTTATTCGGACCGACGATTATCATACCCGGCGTGCCGGACTGGCACGGGTGAAAGAGAAAGATGGCACGGAATTTTCATTCGAATACGACCTTGAAGCGTTTGGTTCAGTCGTATTTTACCTTCCTCCCGGTGAGACCGATACCCGCAAAGGTCAATGGCTGCCAAAGACCGCGCCGGTTATCAAACGTCCAACCGATCTTCCTTCAACGGTGGAGATCGATAAACTGGAACAACTTAGCGATCCGTTGCCATTTGTCTGGACACCGCTCCAATCCAATGAGTTGATTGAAGCACACGCTGTGTTTGGTAGTCACTTTGTATATTATCGGATTACCGCTAATTCCGGAGCGACTATTGATATTGAAGTACAACCAAAAGACGGGATTATTGGAAGTGCTGGTGGAAAAATGCTACCTGTGGCTGTCAGCGAAGACCATAAATATTTTACTTTCACACTGCCTCCGGATGCGAAGGAATTGATTGTGCTTCATGATAAACGTGGCCACCGCAATGGTCCGAAAGGGATGGAAACGGGCGGTACATACGGCCTTCTTTCAGTCAAAGGGGCAAATGAAAGCGTGCCACTTCAATTTGCTCAAGGTGGATCGCTTGGCAAAGAACATGCGGTTGGCGAAGCCCTTTCAGACGCGAAAACGGAAATTGCCCATGGTTGGAAGAAGGTGACAATAAAACAAAGTTCCGCGCCGGCCACCCATGCACTCCTGACCTGGTATCGGATGCAGTTCGAATTGCCATCGCCAAAGCCGGGTGTATGGGTGCCCTGGCATTTGCATCTGGAGGCTACCGGAAATGGCTTTATTTACGTTAACGGGCAATGCCTGGGCCGTTACTGGCAGGTTGGACCTCAGCGTGATTTCTACATACCCGAAACCTGGCTACATTTTGGTGCGGGTAAGATCAACACGATCGCCTTGAGTCTGCGACCGGTCAACGAAGAGTTGTGCATGCAGGATGTCCGGGTTGTTCCGGACAATGCCTTTGCCGAGTTTCGCTAAACAAGCCATACCAATATTAAAAGCAGGAAGTTGGATGTTAAGCTTAACTCTTGGCTTATATCTTTAAATTTTAACAGAAACACGGAAAGCAGGCGTTTCCTGAAATAAGGATGTTACCTTCAATTTACAAGGCATTAGCCTTCATTTGCCTGTAAAAAAAGTTCCTGTCAAAGAGATGACAGGAACTGGTAAATGGGTTTCGACTGATGATCAATCCTGACTCATCAGTTTATTATAACAAGGATATGTTATTCAGGTGTTTCCCAAAGCGATAGGTCAGCATCACTTCATGAACAGCATTGTTAACTCCGCCCAGGTTATTTCCGGTTGTACCAAATTGGTAGCTATAACCGATACGGACGTTACTGGAATTGATACTAATGATCCCGGACATATGTTTGTCTGTGCGGTAGTCGGCACCTAGACCGATGATGTTCTTCACATACAAAGTCGTTGAAAAATCGGCAATCAGGGGTTCGTTTTTGGTATAATATGCCAAAAATGCCGGCTTAAATTTGAAATCAGATCCATTGTCGATCAGATAGGCTGCAGAAAAATTGAAATGGCTGTTGAAATAGATGTTATCTTCCAAAGATCCTCCGCCTAAGGCTGCTACGGTAAGTTCCGGAAGTGCAAATCCTACATAATAATTTGTTGCATATAGCATGACTGAAAAGCCGACATTAGGCCGCGTTTGGTGAACATCATTACGGAACGACGGATCGGACGTGGTGAGTGTTGAATAATTGGCCACATACTGCCTGACTCCGGCGTTTAAAGAAACCCCAAGGAAGCTTTCGTTGCCCAGCCGGACGCCTTTCGCTATAAAGAAATTGGCTTCAGACACCCGCTCAATAGCGAACTGGTCATTCAGAATGGTTAGTCCGGCCGCTCCGTTCATGCTTTCCAGGGGGATGGCTGTATTAAACATGAATGTTTTGGGGGCGCCTTCTATCCCCGTCCATTGGCTGCGGTAAAGCCCCGTTATGGAACCATTTTTGTCCAGCAGGGAATAGGCCTGGTTTAGCGGAAGCGGGTTATTCATATACTGGCTGTAAGTGAACGAGTTTTGTCCGCTGGCGGTAAATACGTGGGCTAATAGAAAATAACCAACGGCAACCCATAGGCGGCCGTTGGTTTGAATAGATTTTGAAATATTGCTCATCCTTCTTTCCTTATAATTAATCGTTATATTTCAGTAGAAAATATCCGGTTTTCCTGACCTTTTTACCTGAGTTATCTACATATTCGAGCAAGTACAAGTAAGTCCCGGCGGCAATCAGCTGACCACCGGTACTGCGCCCGTTGAAGACTTTATCAACGTTGTTATAGTTCCTGATTTCTGCCATCAATGACCCGGTACGATTGACAACGGTGAGCTTGTTATTGGGAAAACTGGTTATCCCTTCAATAATCAGAAAATCGTTAATGCCGTCTCCGTTAGGCGATACCGCCTTGGCGATAGAGATTTCAGGGATAACATTATTGGGGTTATCGCTTACCCCCGTCATCTTGCTGTGGAAAGCCGCCGTACTCAAAACAGATCCAGAAGGCTCAGTGCCGTAAATAAGCTGATTTTGATAGTAAACGCAGATATGCGGGTTTTCTCTGCTGGTGCCTGACTGGTAGGAGTAGTCGTTTGTTTGGGTAAACGCTGACCAGTCGGTCTTGGCGATCCTGTATTGGATATTTCCGGTGGTGCTTAATGGATATAATTTACCAGCGGAGGAATCTACGCTGAGCTGGAAATAGGTATCGGCCATCGTGTCTGCTGGCAAGAAGGGGCCGATCTGGCCGTTAATTTTAGATATGCCGATCTTTGCGTAATCGATCCAGTAATTTAACGGCTTAGAACCGTCATTCGTAAAGAAATAACGAATACTCAGATCTTTGTAATTGAGTGGAACATTTCCCTGGTTATCGATACTGAGGTAAATACTTATGGTATTTCCTGATGACGTTTTATTCTCGGTGTAAACCTTAACCTGGCGGTTTTTATCAACTAAGACAGGCTCGGTACCCCAGATAAGCACACCGTTGCGATAAAGCGTGATGTTGGGGTTATCCGCATAAACGGCAGAACCTTGACGGTACGAGTAATCATTCGCTTCTGACAAATTTGACCAGTCACTATTACCGAAACGGGATTGGATGGCACCGGATGTGCTCCCAGGATTTAAGTTGCCGGTTGTGGCCGCAAAAGCATATTCGACGTAGCCAAATGCGTTACTACGCGGATTTGGTAATGGTATGTACGTTGCGGTGATATTGCCTGTACCTAATTGTGCGTAGTCAATATAGGTATTTATGCCGGCGTAGTTTTCGGCTGTAAACCAATATCGTGCGGTCAACTCGCTATACTTAACGGCGACTGAATCCTGATTGGATATTTTAAGATAGGGCTTGATTAAATTATTGGTTAGCTGGCCATTATCGCCGTCTAAGGATTGCATATGGATATTATATGGTAAAACGGTGAAATTCTGACTTTGTGCCGCCGCTGAATACTGGGTATTACCGTTCTGACCGGCAGTTATTATACTAGTACCCGGTCCGAGGATATGCAATTTATTATTAAGGATTATTGCTACATCGGTGTTGGAACTGCTGTAGTTGATCTGCAGTCCCGAACTTGCAGAACCGTTAAGTAATAGATCAGGATCACCAGGCCTTCCGGCGGGCAGGGCAGTAAAGCTGATGGTTTGTTCCAACTTATGAATCGTCACATTTTGACTCAGGGGAGGAGCCGCCGTGTAAATCGCGTTTCCGGTCTGCGATGCCGTGACGGTCGCCCTCCCTGCTCCTGCAATATGTAAATTATTGTTGATCACCCTTACCACAGAGGTATCGGAACTGGCGTAACTAACTGCCAGCCCCGAGCTGGATATCGCGCCGGCGGAAAAATCGGTGTCGGACAGTATTTTATCGGGGATAGCAGCGAAGGTGATGGTTTGGGATGCTTTTTGTACCGTCAGTGGTTGGTTCAGCGATGTGGCCGCTTTGTAACTGGTATTCCCTGGTTGTGATGCATTTATAACCGTTGTGCCAGCTGACTTTACATGAACCTTGCCATTGAGAATGACTGCAACCGTTGTATCGGAGCTGGTAAAACTTAGCGGTAAACCCGAGGTTGTTGTAGCCACCGGAACAAAATCAGCATCAGTAAGCACTTTTACAGGCATTGCTGCAAAACTAATCGCTTGGTCACCTAACATATCTGCTGTTATTTCAGAGCTGTTCAGCGCCCGCCCGTAAATTTTGAAGTTATCGATGGAACCTTTGAACATCGGGTCAGAAAACTGTGATTTCCCCAGGTAATTCAACGAGGTATTGCTGAGCGCAGACGGTTTGATCGTAATGTTCGTCGATGAAGCTACCGAAGTGCCGTTCAAATATAAGGTTGTCGTATTCCCTGCCCGGGTCACCGCCAGATAAGTCCAGGTATTTAAGGGAAAGGTATAGTTATAGCTTAGGCTTTGTTCTGCAGCTGAACCGTTCTTGGTACCATACCGAATAATGGACTTACCACTGGAAACACCAGCCTGTACGGTAAGAAACATATATTGCGTAGTGCTTGCCCCAAAATCAAACACGCGCATCCAGGTGCTGATTGCATCCATTCTGACCCATGCGCTGATCGTAAAATCATTAAGGTTGCTGAATATCCCGGCCGGCAGCGTCGCATAGGCAGTTGCCGATCCATTCAATAGCAGCGACTGTCCATATTTACCTGCCGAGCGGCTTGCAGCGACAGCCAGTACAGCGTGATTAGCCCCCCAGGCATCAATACCCTTCAAACCCCCGGTTTCATCAACCTGATAAAATTCCTGCTGTCCTAAATTAGGTTTGGCTACAATTTCAAGGCTGTTGTCACTTTCGCCGGTGCTGTCAACTGAGGTGACTACGTAAAAATAAGTGTTACCGTTCGTTACATTACTGTCGGTATAGGTCGGACTGCCCGTTGTGCCAATGGTGGTGTAAGGGCCGCCGGATACCGAGGCGCGCTTCAAATTATAGCTGAACCCATTGATAGGCTGCCATTCCAGAATGTTTTTGGCATCGCCCGCTGCAACTATCAGAGAACCGACTGTTCTGCTTTGCACATTTAAAACCAATGTGGCCGTACCGGTAGTATTGCCGTTCCCCGCCGTCAGCATAACATTGAAAACACCCGTTACACTTGGCGTGCCGGAGATTTTGCCGGATAATGAGTCTATCCGAAGACCTGCCGGCAGTCCGCTGGCCGAGAAATAGTTTGGCGACTTAATTCCGGTCACCGTATAGGTCATCGGCCGGCCTACAAGTACAGTATCAATTAATGCGCTGGTAATGGTTACTCCCAGGGTTCGGTCATCAAGCAGTACTACATCATTGCCTGTACCTCCTTTATAGGTGATGCGGAAGTTATACGCCCCGCCATTGACAAGGCCCATTTCCGGAAGATTCTTGAAAGTACCGGATATGGGGTTGCTGCCAGTGTTATCAATTATGGTAAAAGAAGTACCTGAAGGCAATGTTCCTGCTATTGGCGTTATTGCTAATGCAGGATGGTTAACCAGGTTGGCTGAGGTAACAATAACCCTGTCGCCTGTAATGGCTCCATAATCAAGTTCTAAGGTATAAGTCGCATCCGAATTCATTATAAGTGCTCCAACACTTAAAGTACCGACCTTTAAAAACCCGGGTTCTAATATTGTACCCGCACCTGACCCGGTTCCCAGAGTGGCCGAGGACTGACTTACGCCGAAGCCTCCCAGTGAACCTGCTTCTATTATTACCGGGCTGCTAAAAACGCCATTACTTGGATTGTTATTTATCAATAACTTTCCTCCTTTTACAGTGGTAGTTCCTCCATAAGCCTGATTACCCCACATTTCTAAAACTCCTGTACCTATCTTTACAACGGTTAAGCCACTGCCATTTGCGTTAATGGTTCCGCCATAACTGGAATAAGTATTAAGGGCGCCTATACTGATAACAGGTGCACCACCTGCATCGGCACGGATATAACCACGACCGTTAAGCGCACCAAAGTTTAGCGTTCCATTTGAAAAACCGATACCTTGACAATCAACGGCATTCGCATCTAATAACCAGGTTGCATTTGCACTTCCTGATTCAGGAACTCCAAAACGTATTCTCTGCCTGCCACTTCTCAGCTTTGAAATAAAAGTACCCGCAAATTGGCTATTGTCGCCCAGGAGATTAAGGCCGGCATAATCGTTTCCGTCATGCTGCAGCGTACCAGAGCCTAACAGCTTTCCGTAAAGAGTTATTGAATTAACATCTTCATACATATAACTCGTTCCGGGCAATACTTGTATGTCGTTATACAATAAAAGATCGGCACCGGCTGTAGCTTGCAGCGCTCCCCCGCTCATTTGAATTTTACCGGTGCCTAAAGGTCCCGCTGTTGGATTGCTCGCCGTTCCCGTTCCTAGGCCAGCCGCCGCAAGTGTACCGCCAACAATAATGGTATTTCCGGTATAGCTATTATTGCCTCCTCTAACATATAATGCAGCCGCCCCGGATTTCATTAAAGATCCCGAGCCGCTTATCCCGCCGTTCAGAACAACATCACCTTTGGTATTCACATTTAGCTGATCAGTTAACTGTATGGGTGTGCTTAAGGTCTGAGTTTTTGTTGAGTTGTTAACCAGGTCATTTTTCAATGTCAGGGCATTACCGGAAATGGTATTATTTGCATTGGCGTCTGGGCTAAACTGAATTCTTGGGGCTGCCAAACCAGTAATATTATTGGTTAATGTACTATCTCGCGTTTCACCAAAAGTTATAATGGCTGGATTTACCGGAACTGTATTTTCAACCCAATTGCCTGCGAGGTTCAATGAATCTGTAATTGCCGTTGGATTCCATACAAATGAGTTTGAACCAGGTACGCCAAATGCTTCAGGCGAATTGGCACTTTCCTTTGTGGCGCCTACAGAAGAAACGACATAATAATAAGGGTTTCCATTGCTTACATTGATATCGGCATACGAATTAGTCGATACATTGACTATGGTAGTATAAGGGCCGCCGCTTACTGTTGCCCGTTTTACATTATAGGTAGCTGCTCCCGAAGCGCTGTTCCAGCTCAGATCAACTTCGTTGTTTTTATTAACCGCAGAGGGTTGTGCCGGTGCTGTAGGAGGAACGGCAGCGAAAACTTCGTTTGAATTACCGCTTTCCTTATCACCTGTAAGGGCCGTAATAACATAATAATTATTCACTTCTGGTATAGGAGATACATCTGTAAAACCAGTACCGGTAATTCCCGTCTGAATCGTTGCATAAGTTCCTCCCGGCGTTAGCGACCGTTTTACCGAATAACTCGTAGCGTTTGCAGAAGCTACCCAAGTGAGATTAATTTGTGTGTTAACTATCGATGCCGCAGCCGAAGTCGGTGCAGGTGGCGTTTCGTTATTGATCGCATTCAGCATAAGCGTTGCTGTGCCTGTTCCGCTGGCATTGGTGGCAGCTATGGTAATTTCACTTTGTCCTGTTGTAGAAGGTGTACCGGAAATGACGCCGGTCGCCGTATTAATGCTAAGCCCTGTGGGCAAGCCGCTGGCGCTATAAGAAGATGCATTAGCACTGGCAATAATGCTATAACTGAACGGCGTGCCAATGGTAGCTGTAGCGGTGGTTGCACTGGTGATGTCGGGAGATCCGGCTGGCGCGGTTTGACTATAGGCCACATTACTAAACGTAGCGGTATTCAATGCTGAAGTATTATTGGAGAGGGTATAAAATCCCGCGTACAAATTAGTTGGGAAACCTGTTGCAGAATACCAGCAACCATCATTAGTCCAGTTTACACCATCCTGCGTATGGTAAACAAATATGCGGGTGCCAACACGCTCAATTTTTAGCCACCAGGGAGCTTTGGGTTGCCAATGCCTGCCGGCACCGCCGGTGGCGTTAAGATAAAGATCATAAAATGCGGAACCGGGCGCTAATGACTCGCGTAACATGACGCCGCAACCACCGGTATTTAACGACATATTCTCAACTTTTACCACCAGACCTGCATCGCCGCTAACTTTTTTAAAGGTAAAGCTGAAGGCATTACTGGTGGAAGTTCCCGCACCTTTAAGTGTCCAAATTCCGTTATTGAACGAAGCGTTGCCTGCCAATCCGGTGTTACCGATATCTATATTGGTGAGGTTGCTCACCGCTTGCACATGATCAGCAGGATAATACACCGCCGGCAGTTTAACTGCGTTAGAAGTATCCGATGATTTCAGATATAAAAAATCACCACCGGCCGGAGAATAATTGGTGGCCCCGGGTTGCATCAATGCAGCCCTCATCCTGTCGGTATTAGGGGTAGGTATTCCCTTACGTACAGCATAAGCGCTGTAAATGAGGTTGGTCATGTCGCCGGTTCTTGCTCCGGGCTGAATCCCCCAACTGGTCCAATAACTGGCATACCCCCCCAACGGGATATAGGTCATCGTAGCTCCATCAAAGGCGTATTTATGATAAAGTTCGCCGATTGCCAATACCCGGTTATCCAGTTCAGCAAACATATCTACCCCCTGCTTGTAGGCAACTTCTGCGCCCCAGGCCAGAGCCGTTGCTTGTACACGCCAGTGGTCATCGCGACCTGAATCCCCAATTTCGCCATCGGGCAGTGAATTGCGCATCCCTCCTCCGGCATCCATCCTGTACACATCCACCGCCTGGTTAAATCGGGTCGCATCATCACAAAAAACCGATGCGGCAAGGGCTATTTTTAACTGAAGAGCTCCTTTGTTTGCATCGCGTAAGGGACCGGGCACCCAGGAGGTCGGAAATAATACATTAGCAAAATAATTTTTTACATGCTGTGTATTGGCTGCCGTCCAGCCGGGAAAAGTTGAGCGGAGGATTTCGGCACCTACGCCCCAGTATTGGGCATAGTCGCCAATATCCAGCATAGATTCATTACCGCCCCAGGTAGTATTGGTTACCGCCCAACCATCAAGTATGTTAGTAGCTTTGCGGGCATAAGTAGAGTCTCCTGTAAACCACCACATCCAAGCCAGGTTGTGGATGGCAATCATATCGGTCTTCCATTGACCATTATTCAAATCCGGAGCACGGGTTACGGTTTGCTGCGGCGTAGAGGGACTGTAGCTAAGTTGGGAACGGTAATCACTCTTAAATGTATTGTAAGCCGAAAGCCAGGGCTCCTTGATAATATTGGCTTTGAGCTGGTCCATGTCGGCCCGGTTAAAGGCCACACCGGGATGTACAAATGTTTGAGCATTTCCATCGATGGAGATCAGCATTGCTGCCAGGTAAAAAATCAAGGGCCACATGCAGCGTTTGCATAATGTTAATTTGTTGAGCGTAAAAATTCTTTCCATTAGAGTTGATAATTTAGGTGAATCGTAGTTTGCGGTTGTGCCTGGGTTGGTCCAACGACCTTACAGGATACTTAGCAAGATATTTTATAACTGGATATGGGAGAAGACAAGCAAACTTGAAATGGATACTCATCATCAGATGCTTATCAGAAAAAAAGTATGCATTTATCAAAAAAGCGGGGGCCGGTGGTTAGACCCTGTTGAAGGCAGGATTTGGCGGTCCGGAAAATATCCCTGGCTTTCAGCATTTAAATGTGAGCCAGGAAGGCGACTAAGGGTGGCCTACGAGCAGAGATTTGCTCAGGTGAAATCCTGAACATTAACCTGAAAGTATCTGCAATCAGGGTTTCAAAAGTTTTAACTCACCAATCGCGATTTGTGTATCGATAAGTGTTGATCCGGAGGCTACAAGAACGCCCACAACCGAACGGGTCGCCGTCTTAAAATCAGCTTTTCCCAGTGTTGTCCACTGTCTGCCATCTGCCGAATAACTTGATATAAAGTGATTTTCGGACTTGTTGATCTTAAACCATAATGACCCGGTCATTCGCCCAGATGTCACAACGGGGGATTTTAGTTCATCACTCGAGGCAATAACCTCGGTCCTGCCATTTTCAAGGTGCCGCAGAAACTGCATCCGCCAGCCCGGCGATTCTGGATTGGATTGGGTCACGGAGCGCAGCAACAACGATACACTCCCGGCATTCGCGTCTTGTCCATTGCGGATAGTTAATCCAAGCTGGGTTGCCTGTGCACTAAGCTGTGGTACGTATCTCATCATAATACCGGTCGATTGCTTCAGTGGCTGGTAAAGCATGGTGCAATGATCGCCTTGGCTATCTGTACCTGTGCCGATACCATGCAGTTCAAAAGTAGCACCATTATACGAGGCCATACTTTTCTTACCACCTGTTGAGAATAAGGTATCCGGATCTCCTTCAACATGATCGCCACCTATGCCGATATCGGCAATTTTCCATGGGAACGGCAATCCCGCGCATATGGATTTTGAAGTTGAAAACGCGCTTTGGCCATTAGGATTTACCGCAGCAACCGCGTAATAATATAACCGGCCTTTTATGAGGTTACGGTCAATAAAATGATCGCTCATAATTTTGCCCGCTAATAATTCATAAGGTCCATCAGGCTTTGTTGCCCTCCTGATCCTGTAATAGCCAGCGTTATTTATTGAGGGCCAGGTAATGATATTAACATCTCCGGAGTTCGTCACGATAACGCCGGCAGAACGATAGGGGACACTCGCAGTAATACTGTCCGGATACAGCCTTGAATATAAAAGTGTACCAAAGCCGGTATGATCGGCCCCAGGCGCTCCTTGTGATTCAGGCCGCAACCGGGCAGCGGCTTCAGCGGAAAATGGGGCCTGTTGGCCCCGCCGGCGGACGTAATGGTTATAAACCTCTTCATAAACGGCTCTAAGCCTGCCCCTGGTATCCCCGGAAATATGGTAATGCCGGTATTTGCCTGTTCTGTCTATGGTCGGTGTAAATGGAACATCGTAACCGAGGTTATACTTCGCAGTATATTCAAATCCTTTCAGTAACCTGTTGTTTTGTAAACCATACAGATCCAGACCTTGGTGCCAGGCCATTTCACAGCAATCCGCAAGATGGGCAATTCCAAGCTGTGTATGGCTCTGGTCCCGCCCGCTTTCCTGGCTCTGCCCAGAATCGTTAATGATATAGTTGGTCAAGCTACCGTCTCCTGCTCCTCGCTGGTAATAATCGAGTGTGTTTTCAAAGATCTGATGATCATTGCAGAAAATAGCTATGGACATAGCCGTTTTCAGGGCTGCGCTATCCCAGTTCCCGTTTGCGAATGGAGCATAGTTTTGAATGACAGGGTAAATTATTTCCCGGAAATGTTTTTCTGTACGGAGGATCTCATTTTTGGTCCAGCCGGAATTTGTATAACGTAATAACTCCGCTGCATTGACCATTTTGAACGGGCCCAGGCCAGCCATTAACACTGCATCTTTTCCGGTGATAGCCGTCAGTGTGTTTGACCAGGCGTTAACGATCTCTATAGCTTTCTTCGCATGACGGATATCGCCTGTAATAGCCCACATCAAAGCATTCTGAAAAGCGGCGTTTGCATCGTTGTCATAAGCACCTTGTCCCACAGTAGGATTCCTGCCTACCATCGTTAGCGGGCCTTGAAGCTGGTAGGTGAATTGTGATTGAGGGTGTCGGCTGAGTTCTTCAAACCCTGCCTTAATGTCCGGCTGACCGGTAGTTAGCCCCATCTTTATTCTCGCTATATCTTTATCGTTACTCAAAAGGCCCGGATGGATAAACTGCTGGGAGCGGGCACTGCCATAAATGCCCGAAAATAAGACTATACAAAGAGTTTTTTTTAGACTTCTCATCATTTTATTTTAATATCAAATGCCAACTTTGGCTTCAATCCTTTTATCCTCCCAGGCGATAAATGGGTAGAACGAACGGCCTCTTCAATAAGTTCAAAGGAAAGATCACGCGTAGACCCGGAACAAAATACAAATTCCAGATCATTCACTGGTCACGAATTTCATCCCGTCCACATGTTCACCGATAAAAATGTTTGCCATATCCCCTGTTTTATAAAAGGCTGGTTTATCCTTCATTGCGTCATAGATCAAAGTGCCATTGATTTTGAGATTCTCGAAAGTTATGTTTTTGATGGCGTGCTGCTCATCATATCCGCTGATAACAGACATATTCGCATGTGATCCTGAGTAGATAACGTTCTTAAACAAGATGTTTTCAATTCCGCGGCCAGGTGACGTATTGTATTTCCGGTTAAACATAACCCGCAGATTGAAAAGCTGCCCTTTACGGATATCCCCGATATTGACATTTTCAAAGCCGATGTTCCTGATCAGATTACTGTCTCCCGCGTTTAAGGCAATGCAGCCCTGGTAATCGAGCTGATTTTCATGATGGTCGAGTACCGTCATGTTGCGAACTCTAATGTTCTGCAACGTATCCGGATGGTCAGAATCGCCATGGGTACCGATCAATAAAGGATGGGCCACATCCGCCCAAAGTATCACATTATCAATGGTAATATCAGTCGTATTGCCGTAATAGTTCCAACGATGTCCGTAAATAGCGATGCAATCGTCTGAATTTCTCATAAATATATGGTTGATCGCCACATCTTTACTGCAAAAGATATCGATACCGTCAGCATTTCCGGTAGAACTGAAGGCTTTAAAATCATTGATGTGTACGCTTTTCGACTCTCCTATCATCACAGAATACCCTTTTGACATCTCAATAATCCCGCTGATTGTTATGTTTTCACTGAACTGAATGAGCAACTGGTCATCCCTCGACTGCTGAGGCGGCACCGTTTGGTTGGGCACAAAACTATGCTGCCGGACGGGGAATTGTGTCAGGATGCCGCGTCCACAAATGTTTACGTTTTTAACGTGGTCAATTATTAACGCTCCGCTTACCACAGCTCCGCCGGCTATATAGATGGTCTTATTCGACGGTATGGTCATCCTGCCGATATCATGGACTCCCGGGCCAAAGTAGATCACATTGGGGTCATTAGGGTTAGGGTGTTCTTTTTCAATGGCATTGGCAAAAAGCTGTAGGTTTTCAAAAACATCGGCATTGATCTCCAATGAAAGATATTCGGAAGATTTCATAGCAAATTCTATGATGTTGCCATTGATTCGTGGAGTGATCCTATGGCCGGAAGACCTGATTTTCGCATCCCACACCGGTGTGTAATTTACCTTTACTCTGACGCTTACGCTATCTGAACAATCAAAATAAGCAAATGATGTTTTTTTAGTTATAGGTCTTGAATCGAATCTCGCGGCAACATTTACGTTGTAAACCCCGGTGTTTTGCCATTTGCCATGACTATCCCTCACCTGGACCTCATAAGTGTGGCTGATAATTGTGCAATCCGGCTGTTTGTAGGTAAGCACTTCGGCTTCGGAATATTTACAGAATAACAGGCTTAGGGTCAGGAACAGGCAGATTTTAGTCATAGAGTATTACAGTTTACTTATCTGAATAAAGACAGGGAGCGTAATTTTATATACTCATAAAAAATTGACTTTTATTTAGCGATCATCTCTAAATGACTTCCAAAGTCACTCTGGCATAACCTCTGATTTTTTACAGCGGGGAATTACAGACGGTAGTTGCCGCGGCAGGATGTGTAGCAAAAAAATAGATACAATTTAGATGAGTATATTTAACATTCTGATTTGTCTTTTTCAACACATGCAAACCAATATATTCTTCCCCAGTCAGCGAAATAATTCATTTTATAGATTCCTGATCAGCATATCCTTTCTAATTTACCTGGCAACCGCTGCCGGCGCTCAGGAAGTGGTATTCAGAATTCAATCGCCCGACCGGCTTACCGAGGCTCAATTCAAGCTTGATAAACAGGGGAAGCTCTGTTACAGGTTAACTTGCGATAAACGGGTGATTTTGGACTGGTCGCGCCTGGGAATTAAAACTGATGGGCCCTCGCTCGATTCGCTCATTTCGGTCTCCGTTTTAAGTCAACACAGGGTAGAAGAAAAGTTTTCATGGCCGCTTGGCGAAGATGCTACCATAAAAAACAGCTATCGCGGCATTACCTTCCATTGCAGGACCGAGACCGGAACATTTGAGCTCCTAACCCGCGTTTACAATGGCAGTCTGGCTTTTCGTTATGCGTGTTACCTGTTGCCGCAACGTCCTGTCCGGCTTTTAGCGGAACTGACGGAATTCAACATGACCGCCCGATACCGGATATACCAGTACCATGAAGAGTCGGTTTTTAGCCCGGTAGCGGTGGATTCGCTGAAGGGGATCAGCGATTTACCATCTACGCTGGTTTCCGATGTGCCGGGTTATGTTAGTATTGGGGAGGCGGACAACCGCAATTATACCAAGTGCGTGCTGGTCCGCGGACGCCGTCCTAAGAGTTTAGCGTTTCATTTTTATATAGATACGATTTATCGGAATCAGCAGGTTTCGATCCGGACGGATTCGATAATTATGTTCAGGGATAGTCTGGTCACGCCGTGGCGGACGGTAAGTTACAGCAAAACCGCCATTGGCCTGCATAATTTCAGCCAGTTGAACTTAAAGCTTGTGAAACCACTTAATAACAAAGTACCTCTTGGGATAAAACCAGGAAAAGTTTTCCGGGTTCCTATTAACACACAGGGTGCCTTGGATGGGGTGGATTTTGCTTCTAAAATGAATTTTCAGTATATCCTGATTGATGCAGGATGGTACGGGTCGGAATTTCGCACGATATCCGACCCAACGAAGCCGATCCCCGGTTTTGAACTGGACCGGATTATCGCCCACGCGCGTCAAAAAGGAATTGGCGTGATATTATATGTAAACTATGTGGGATTAAAGTCTAAAATCGACACCTTGTTATCCCTTTATAAAAAGTGGGGGGTGAGTGGATTTAAATTCGGATTCGTAGACGGGGGCACGCAAAAGGGCCTGGCATGGCTGGATACCGCTATGAAGAAAGTCAACGACAACGGGTTTGTACTCAATGTACACGATCATTATAAACCTACAGGCCTGAGCCGGAGATATCCATTCGTGCTGAGTTCGGAAGGTATCCGTGGGGACGAAAATAGCCCCGACGCGTTTCATACCACGGTATTGCCATTTACGCGCTTTCTTGCCGGCGCGGCGGATTTCACTTTTTGTTATCCGAACAAATTTAATTCCTACAGCAAGAACGTTAAAGTGAGCAAAGCGCAGCAACTGGCACTGACCGTTATTTATTTTGATCCCCTACAGGCCATATTCTGGTATGGGCGTTCGCAGGATTACCAGAACGATACCGAAATAGAATTCTTCAGATATGTGCCAACGGTTTGGGACGAGAGCAGGTACCTGGCGGGGGAAATCGGCGAAGGTATCAGTGTGGCGAGGCGCAAGGGAAGTATCTGGTACCTTGGAAGCGCTGCGGGCCTGCAGCCCTGGAAAGGAAAATTTCGACTTGATTTTCTTGATAAGAATAAGCGCTATGCCGCTACTGTTTATGAGGATGATGGAGCCGGCGGCATCCGCTCGAGAACGATAAATGTAACATATAGCGACACATATCTGGTGAACCTTAGTGGTAAAAGCGGCCAGGCGGCCATTATCACGCCCGACCGTTAGTTTCCGCCTTTTGCGCGGTACTGCCAGGAGAGAATATTAACATATACGCTTTTACATCAATTAAAATGAAAAAGAAACTGGCCATCAAAGATATTGCGTCGGCATTGAACGTTTCCGAAGCTTCAGTTTCCATCGTTTTAAATGGAAAGGCCAGGCAAAGCGGTATAAGTGTAAAACTCGAGGATAAAATCATCAGCTTTGTAAAAAAGGTAGGTTACCAGCCTAACCGATTGGCAGTTGGCTTGCGTACTGGTAAAAGTAAAACCATCGGTATGATCGTCGAAGATATCAGTGATCCCTTTTTTTCGGCCATAGCGCGTGTTGTTGAAGAGCATATTTACCAATATGGTTACAGGCTGATCTATGGAAGTTCAGAAAACTCAACAGAGATCGCTAATGATTTGCTGCAAACTTTCAAAAATTACCAGGTTGACGGCTATATACTGGCGCCCGCACCCGCGCTGGAAGAGGTATTAGGGGACCTGATCAGAGCCGGAACTCCTGTTATATTATTTGACCGTACGTTGCCCGGCCTGCCATGTTCAAAAGTAGCCGTAGACAACTTCCGTGGCAGCGAATCCGCTACCATCCACCTGATCGAAAATGATTTCAGGAACATCGCTTTTGTTACGCTTTCATCCCCTCAGGATCAAATGACTGAAAGGGCAAATGGCTACCTGGCAGCTTTGAAAGCTCACGATTTACCAGCGGTGATCAAGGATATAGAGTTCAGGGAAGCAAAAGAAAAAACCGTTCAAAGTATCAAGAACCTGCTGAAGGGAAAGCCTGATATTGATGCGCTGTTTTTTTCTACCAATTATCTGGCATTAAGTGGGCTGGAGGCCATTAAAGAGCTGGACATGATTGTTGGACAAGACATCGGTGTAGTTGTTTTTGACGACAATAACAATTTTTCGCTATTTACCCCGGCCATCACCGCTGTTGCTCAGCCGATCCGGGAGATTGGGTTGCAGGTAACAAAAATATTACTGGATCAGTTGCAGGAAGATCATATGATTGATTCGCAAAATATTTTGCTGAAAACCAAACTGATTATACGGGATTCATCAGCCCCGCTGCGCAAGCTTGATTAAACCTAAATATTAGAGCGATTTCTTGCTGTTAACAATACTGCCGCTGTACATTAACTCACCGGTTTCTGAACATTTGCAGAAAGTCTTTTTGATGTATAGAGTGGGGACGTTATTGCAATCCGGCCTTTAGGAGTTATTTAAATTCAAATGAAGCAGGTGTCGGTAATGAATCTTTATCATCATCCGTCGAAATGTAAAAAAAAGGAGTATCGATAGTTTTTTCTGCTGTCTTTGTACCAAACTCTTCGTATTCGACCGTCCGGTTGTTAAAATTGGTTAAAAGGCTTCTTGCAAAGAAGCTTTTTTGCTGATAACTGGCTTTTAAAAGTATGGCGAAGCCTGGATTACATCAGCCGTATTTGCCGGGAATTTTGCGCGAATGAGTTATGACTGTTAAAATCATCTTTAATATGAAAGGGAAACCAATCTTCATTGTTACCATTTTTTTATGTTTATCATCAAGCCGTTTGTTGGCCCAGACCAGCCCGCAGGATGCCCCCGCTTATTGCGTACAACAGGCGAAAAAAACGCTTGCAAACGTCCACGCTGGTACTAAAAACCTGCCGCGTTCTATTTTGACAGGAACAAAAGAATGGAGTTACGTGAACGAGCGCGACTGGTGCAGCGGTTTCTGAAAAATCTGGGAAAACATACTGAGCAGGCATCCTCTTTTGTTGCTATGGGTGTAGTCGCTGGTGCTGTTTTTCCGCTCCTCATGGAACGTATTGCTGATCATGATGTTGCATACGCATATTACCTGCCGGTTATATGCTATTTTGTTATATTTTTGTTTGGGGTTAAATTTTATAAGGTGCAGAATGCTATCGGTATCACCAATGAAAAAAAATTATAAAGAAGCGGACATTCCGGCTCTTTTTAAACTGAAAAAGCCGAAAATTGACGAACAGCAAATTAAAAATAGTTGGGAATCGATTTCCAAAAAGCTGGGCAAGCTGCCTGAAAAGGTAAAGCCGGACCGTTAAACCGCATAGTCAGGAGCGATTAGGCTATTGATGATTTGAACAAAGATTTTCAAAAATTGGATAAGCGTACAATCAGGAAAAAGGCATGTGTTTTTGCAGGACTATCAATGCACTTTGATTTGCTTTTAAAAATGGCCCTGATCATCTTATTCTGCTCCTGTAACCATGCAGACGCGGTAGTCGCTCCTGCGTCACATATAGATCGTATAAGCCTGAAAGAGGGGCTTTCCAATAGCGAAGTCAGGTGTATATTTCAAGACCGTCGCGGTTTTCTCTGGTTTGGTACTTATGATGGCCTGAACCGTTATGATGGTTATGACTTTAAAGTATATCGTAACCAACCGGAAGATAGTTCTTCCATTATTCATAGTTATGTGAATTGTATCGCCCAGGATGCACGCAATAATTTATGGGTAGGTACCAGGCAGGGGGTCAGCATGCTGGACCCGCTCACGGATAAATTCTCTGCTGTTTATGCGGTACTGCCCGGCGGCCGGAAGATTGTTATTAAAAGTTATATACGGGATATCAAGGTAGACAACAGTGGAGATATAATCGTAGCCTCTCAAGGTAACGGCTTGATTGTCTTTAACAAGGGTAGCCGTGTAGGCAGGCCCATACCTCTTGATATTATTGCGCAGCTTAAATGGAATTATAGTGTAGAGGCATTATTAGTGCGGCCCGGTAACCGCATTTATGCAATGATCGCTGATCTGGGCTTATGCGAGTATGACGCAGCCGGGAATAAATTTCATTTGCTCAATGGTACGGTGCGCAGTGCTACCTGTATTTACCCCGATAACGGTAACCTTTGGCTGGGCACCACAAAGGGGCTATACCATTTCAACACCCGCTCTGGCGCCTATGACCGATTTTTAAATGAGTCCGAGGGAGAATTCAGATCAAACAGAGTGACCAGTTTACAGGCAATGCCGGATAGTAGTTTATGGGTTGGAACAGATGGGGGAGGAATCCAGATATTGAATAAGAGCCGTACGCAGATCTCTTATTTGGCGGAAGGAAACGACGAACAGGGGCTTTCTAGTAATGCCGTGTATTCACTGCTGCTGGATAGGAATGGACGAAAATGGATAGGTACGCTCAGGGGAGGAATAAATGTGATCGACGAGGTTAAAGACAGGTTTCAAAACGTCCGTCATGATCCGCTGAATACCAACAGCCTGATCAGCAATTTTGTAAAATCACTTTTTGAAGACCGGGACGGAAAGCTGTATATTGGCACAGATGGTGGCGGGCTGAGTATCTGGGACCGGCGCACCGGCCATTTTTCCAACTTCAGGCACGAGCCAGGGGTGCCAGGGTCATTAAGCTCAAATTTTGTCACCAGCATTATCCAGGATTCAGCGGAAAATTTATGGATCGCCACTTTTGACGGAGGGATTAATCTTTACAAGACCCAGCAAAAACGATTCAAAGTTTACCGTGGACTCGATGTGCACGGTAAAGAAAGCCGCATAACCTTCTGGTGCCTCTATGTTGACCACGCAGGGAACCTTTGGGCGAGCGGTTTACAGAATGGCTTGTTCATTTATGACCATAAGACGGACCAGTTTAAATTGTATGACGCAAAATTGTCAAACATTTTGTCGCTATCTGAAGACCGGGCCGGAAACCTTTGGGCCGGAAATTTCGACGGACTTTATAAAGTCGATATCAAACAAAAGAAATTTAAATTCTACACAACCGGAAAACCGGTCCGGTCTATCCACCAATCCGCTGGCAGCGACCTATGGCTCGGAACAGAAGCCGGCCTGGTGTATTTCGAGACATCCGTCGGCAAAGTCACCCGGCAGTTTACGACCCGGGCCGGCCTGAGTAACAATAATGTATTGGCAATAGAAGAAGATAATTCTAAGCAGCTTTGGCTAAGCACGTATAACGGGCTTTGCCGGTTTGATCCTTGGCGAAATACATTTACTAATTTTTATCAAAGTAACGGGCTTGCAAGTAAAGAGTTCAATTTCAATGCTTCACTCAGGTTGAGGAATGGCCAGCTGGCATTTGGTGGCACAGGCGGGCTTACCCTGTTTTTCCCCGAACAACTCGTTCCGTTGCGTAATGCGCCGGATATGGCGTTTACAGATATTAGGATCGACGCTCAACCACTGGATTTTTATCCCGGCTTTTTCAAAGCTAATGAACATAACGAACTTGTTTCGCTGACGGTACCTTATAAAAACGCGTCGTTGTCTTTTCGGTTTGCCGCTATAGAGTTTACGGCGCAGGAAAGAATAAAGTACCGTTATATTCTTCAGGGATGGGATAGAAAATGGATTGATGCCGGCCATCAGCGCAACGCATTGTATACACGGCTGGATCCGGGCAGTTACGTTCTGAAAGTCAATTGCACGAACCCGGAAGGACAATGGACCGAAAATCAACTTACCCTTAACATTGTGGTTCTTCCGCCCTGGTATGCCACCGTGTGGGCATTTATTGCTTATGCATTACTGATAGCCGGAATAATTTATTGGTATGTACGCAATAAATTTAGGGAAACCAAGCTGAAGTATGAAATTAAGCTTGCAAGTGCAGATGCCGAATACCAACGTAATCTTCAGGAAAAAGAAAAAGAACTGAACGAACGGCGCATTGAGTTTTTCACTGGTGTTGCCCATGAGTTTCGCACTCCACTTTCACTGATCATCAATCCTGTAAAAGATTTGCTGGCCAGGAGTAACGCCAGTGAACGGCAGGATCTGAATATCGTTTACCGTAATTCAAGGCGTTTGCTGAGCCTTGTTGACCAGTTGTTACTCTTTCGTAAAGCTGATGCAGTGGCCGACGAGCTTCACATCGCACCGATGGACATCGTGCTCGTTTGTCGCGAGGTTTATCTTTGTTTCTTTCATCAGGCAAAGGTCTCGGAGATTAACCTGGTACTCGACGCCCCCGGCGACGCTATTATTATTTACGGAGATCGTGAAAAGATCGAGATTATCCTGTTCAACCTGATCTCCAATGCAATTAAATATTCTGCAAACGGGAAGACGGTGACGGTCCGGTTAAATGACACGCCGGAAGAAGTCATTATAAAAGTAATAGATAATGGCCCCGGAATACCCAAGGAAGCTGGTGGCCATGTGTTCGAGCGATTTTATCGCTCTGCCAAAACGGGGCAAAAGGCCGGGTTTGGAATTGGGTTATACCTGGCGCAACAATTTACGCTGCGGCATCAGGGACAACTCTATTTCGAGAGTATCCCGGGTAACGGGACGACATTTAACCTGGAGCTTTTGAAAGGTACAAGTCACTTTCCCGGGGTTATCGTCTCTGATAGGGTAGATCTTATTTCGCCGTTGCTGAATGAATTGTCAGATGAAGGCGGTAGTGCGGAGACCGATGAGATTACTTTTGAAACAAAAGCTCTTGTCAGCGATAAAAAAACTATCCTGGTGATCGACGATGATACGGAACTGCGGCGCTATATCCGGTCTTTGCTAATAGCTTATTATATTGTATATGAAGCTGAGAATGGTCAGATCGGCTTAACAATGGCCCGGGACAAGCGGCCCGATATGATCATATGTGACCTGATGATGCCGGAGTTAAGTGGCATTGAAGTTTGTAGCGAGATAAAAAACGATCCCCAGCTCAGTTATATTCCGATGATCCTGCTGACGGCAAGTGCGTCTCCCGAAAGCAAGATCAAAGGCCTTGAAAGCGGGGCGGATGATTACATTCAAAAACCGTTTGAAAAAGAAGTATTGATTGCCCGTATAGCAAATCTCCTGCAGAATCGCGATAATTTACAACAGTATTTCTATAATACGATTACGCTTAAAAAAGCCAACATAACCATCTCAGATGAATACAGGCAGTTCCTCGAAAAATGTATTGACATTGTGGAAAAGAATATTACCGACGATGACTTTTCCATTAAGGTGCTGGCTGCGCAGATCGGGATGAGCCATTCAAACCTGTACCGTAAAGTAAAATCCTTGTCCGGGCACACGATCAACAGCTTTATCCGATATATCCGCTTGCGTAAGGCTGCGGAACTGCTGATTCAGTCTAATCTGAATGTTAATGAGGTGGCAATTGAAACAGGGTTTAATAGCATAAAATACTTCCGGAGCCAGTTTTTTAAATTATTTGGTGCTAATCCCTCAGACTTTCTGAAGCAAAAAAGACCTATCTTTAAAAAGAGATTTAATGTAGATAGTTGATATTTAGTACTTTAATACTTAAAATTGGTGCGCCTTAATCCATTTAGGTTTTTCTTAAAATGTCGAATTTGTACCGCCAAAATGATTAATTTGTGTCCCTTCTTGATCATCAAAACCTCTCATATTAGCTTTCATAAACCAATTATTAAGCCGGGAATAAAAGCTCCTTAATCGATTTTGGAAATCGTTGTTGAGCCTGCTTGCCTGACGCGGCCTATTAAAAAACTCATGGAGCCAATATGAAGAACGGTACCGAATTAACGAAGTGGTGGGCGCAAACCCTCGTAGGAGATGTGAAATCTTTTAGTCGTATCCACGATACATTGTATTCTCCTTTGTATTTCTATCTGTTTAAGATCGTTAAGGATGAAGATATCGCCCAGGATATTTTGCAGGACCTTTTTATTAAATTTTGGGAGCGGAAAGAAAGGTTTGGACCGATAAATAATGTCAAATATTACTTTTTTAAGTCGGCCAGGTCCCTCGCAATTAACTACCTGAAGGCTTACCGGCCGGAGTCGCTTGATCCCGAAAATCATAAACAGGTAGATGTTGTTTTTTCCGCTGAAGACCTGATTGTTAATATTGAAGTCGGCAGGGAAGCCCGGCAGATCCTTGCGATGGCTTTAAATACATTGCCCAAACGTCAGAAAGAAATGATTTTTCTCCGGTATTTTGATGAATGGAACTATGACCAGATCGCCGAAGTGACCGGTTTGCAGTATCAGTCCGTTGTCAATCACGTACACCGCGGTGTTAGTCAGCTTAGACTCAAGCTAACGGAAAATAAAAAAACTTTCCCGAGGGAGCTTGTCGCCTGATCATAACTTTTAGAAACCACCTTTATCCATAATTTATTTAACAAAATGTCGATCATAAAATATTTATTACAATCTGCTATTCTTTCCCTTGGGCTAATCTCTGGCATGCATATTTCAGCACAGCAATTAACTAAAGTAAGTCCCGGGGGAGTATGGCCGGACGATAAGGGTGAACATATACAGGCCCATGGTGGTGGTATAATCAAGGTAAAAGATACCTATTACTGGTACGGCGAAGAAAGAAGACAGGGCCTTGATAGCAACAAACGCTATGTAAGTTGTTATACCTCCAAGGACCTGATGAATTGGAAATTCAGGGGAGATGTTGTTCAGATGACAGACCCGGAGAACCTGGGCCGGCATTGGATACTGGAACGGCCCAAAGTGTTTTACAGCAAAAAAGATCATCGGTTCGTCATGTATTTTCATCTTGACAACGCCACTTATAAGTATGCCAGGGTTGGCATCGCGGTTAGCAAAAAACCCGATGGTGATTTTCAGTATCTCAAAAGCTTTCGACCTTTAGGGCACGAGAGCCGGGATATCGGGCAGTTTGTGGATGACGATGGTACACCATACCTTATCTTCGAGGATCGCCCACTTGGTTTTCACATCGCCAGACTGACCGAAGACTGCCGTAATATTGACAGTGAGGTATGCTTAATACCTGAACACATGGAAGGCGGTGCCATTGTTCATTATAAGGGACTTTATTACGCTATAGGGTCTGCGCTGACAGGCTGGAAAGCTAATCCTAACCAGTATGCAACTGCCAAATCTCTTGAGGGGCCGTGGTCGGAATTTAAGGATATTGCGCCAAAGGAAACCAATACCTACGGCTCACAGTCAACGTTGTTGCTGAAGGTAACAGGCAGAAGGGATACCACTATCCTGTTTTTGGGCGATATCTGGAAACCCAAAACACAGTGGGACTCACGATACCTTTGGATGCCTGTTGAAATCGGCGATGGGAAGCTTTGGTTACCTCAGCCGGAACCTTTTAAAATAGATGTTAAGAGTGGTACGGCGGTAAAGACCCCACAATAAACTTTTAACTATCAGGCCGAAAAGGAAGTAGCTTTGACTGTTTCCGCCGCTACCGATTTGTGGATTTGGCATCCCTGGATTGCCGCATAAACTGGTTGGCCTGGGTCTTCCACTGCCTGTTGCAGTACCCGCTGCCCGGTATTTATTTTGCTTACACGCACCGCACTCAACTTTATTGACAGATGACCGCTCCGGAAGTGCACGTGTTTTTCAAGCGGTTTGAATTAAATTGCAATTTTTCTTGCAACAGCAGCACACTGCTGTTGCAAGAAAGTGTATATGATACTAAACGAGTAATTATTTTGCTTGCTGCCACATAAAATACTTTATCGTTGAGTATCAATCTAAAATATCCGCGTCTTTGTAAAAGATCATACGCTGTCGCCGATGCTACACCGTTATTTTCATCCCCTGATTATTCTTTATGAGTCTAACCTCATCGGTTATCAAATATTGTTTGGCCAACAGTGAAGCAGCCTGTCTTCATCAACAGGTAAGGGAAAGTTGCAGCCCTGAAAAATGCAGCGTCACCATTTTGTTTTATTTATAATTCCTTAAGAGTTGTTGTTTCGGAGCGATTTATTGACCGCCGCTAGTATCAAATACAGCTTTTTAGGAATAGAAGGAGCGTTTTTTATAACCAATTGTAAACGGTCCCAGTAAATAACGGCGGCTACGTGCTGCCTGTACTTTAACAATTAAAAATATGAGAAAAAAGTTATTAGTATTATTTGGCTCCTGTTGCATCATTGCAGCTCTGGGCTGTAAAAAGACGATTTCGCCTGATAACCTAAGTTCGGAAAGCAATCTGAACGGGGCCACAAAGCTGAAAACAAATGCGGTGTTCAGTTTTATACATCCGGGTATGCTGCATACCTCTGCTGACCTGATCAGGATGCAAATCAAAGTGAATACCAATGCTGCTCCCTGGGTAGACAGTTATAATTTACTTACTGCGAATTCCTACGCGCAGCTAAACTACACGATGGCCGGCCCGAACGATACCATTACAAGAACCAATACGGGCGGCAATTATGTACATCTCATGCGGGACGCAGCCGCAGCCTACCAGGATGCGTTACAATGGTACATTTCGGGCAATAATGCCTACGCCGATAAAGCCGTGAGTATCCTCAACGCCTGGGCAACCACATGTAAAGCGATAGGCGGGGATTCGAACTATGCCCTGGCTTCTGGCCTTTACGGATACCAGCTTGCAAATGCTGCAGAGATTCTTCGCTCGTATAGCGGCTGGGCTGCTGCTGATTTCAGCAATTTTAAAACATTTATGTTAAATGTTTTCTATCCGGCAGCCAACGGATTTCTTACTGTTCACAACGGCACCTGCGATACGCATTATTGGGCAAACTGGGATTTGTGCAATATGGCTACTATTTTGTCTATCGGTATTCTATGTGACGATCAGGCCAAATTTAACCAGGCCATAACTTATTTTAAAAGTGGCATCGGGAATGGCAATATCGACAAAGCGGTGTTCTATGTTCATCCCGGCAACCTGGGACAAAACCAGGAAGCAGGCCGTGACCAGGGGCATGCAACGCTGGATATCTCACTAATCGGTGCATTTTGCCAGATGGCCTACAATCAGGGACAGGATTTGTTCGCTTATGAAAACAACAAGGTACTTGCTTTAGCTGAATATACCGCAAAATATAATCTGAATATGAGCGTACCTTACAACACCTACAATAATTGCGATAATGTAAACCAAACGATTATTTCAGACGGTTCCCGTGGTATCATCAGACCCTGCTGGGAACTGATTTATAATCATTATCAGAACGTCATGGGTATAACAGCGACCTATAGCGGCCAATTTGCCACTCAAGTCAGGCCGGAAGGTGGTGGTGGAAACTACGGCTCAACCAGCGGCGGTTTTGATCAGCTGGGCTTTGGTACGCTTACCTGCACTGTCGGCACACAGCCGATTGCCAATGGGACCTATCACCTAGTTAACCGGGCAACTGGAAAATACCTCGACAATCTCGGTGCAACTGCAGACGGGGCTGACGTTGGACAATGGGCTTCAGGTTCCAGTGATAATCAAAAATGGACATTGACCTATAGTGGTGGCTATTATAAGCTGGTTTGCGTATCCAGTGGAAAAGCTTTGGATAGTTATAACCATTCTGCCGATGCTTCAACCGTTGCACAATGGACAAGCGGGGGTAGTACGAACCAGCAGTGGACAATTGTTCAGATCGGTTCGTTCTATAAAATCGTGAACAGGACTAATGGCAAATGCCTGGATACCGGCGGAGGTACAGCAAATGGTAGTTCCATGACGTTCTATGGTAATAATGGTAGTCTGAATCAGCAATGGCGTATCGTGCCATGATCGGCTATCGTTAAGCTTACGAAAATAGAATAAGCACAAACTATACAGATGTCGTGTGAATGCTTTCGACCTTTTCTGCATGAATAGGCTTAAATGTGCCATTGTTCATTGCTGGGGTCGCTGTTATTTGCAAATAAAAAAAAATTCCTCAATCCAATTACAGGGTTGAGGAATTTCTTTTCTGGCCGGTAGGATGCCATCAGGCTAATTATTTTTATTGGCCTTCGTTTTCGTTTTGTTTTCGCGGTGTTCCCAATAATTCCTTAGGGTTTCTGCCTCCTCGCTTGTCAAATGGACGACCGCCCCGTGTTTGGGTGAAGTAAAGTTGGTTGTTTTCATCACACCTTCATTAAAATGCCCGATATCTTTAATATTGACAAAGTCTGAAGTTTCAGAAAAGCCAAAATTGCTGGGTGTTATCCCATAAACATCGTACATCAGCACCCATTTGTCTTCACCAATCCGCTTCCATACCGTAGGGGCTTCACATGCTTTTGATTCCGGATCATACCAGCGTGGGTCATAATAGTAATCGCCGTTGATTTTATCTGAAACTGCCTGTTTAATGCCCGGCGTACCATCATGGGAAACGTAAAATAAGTGATACCTGTCGCCAATTTTAGTGATATCCCCGTCAATGGCGGCAATTTTTTCGTCAGGATACTGAAATAGCAATTCAGGTGTTGATTCGAGCCGGTTGAAGTCGTCGTTCACATAGGCATAGTAAAGCTGGTTAGGCCCGTTACGATAACGCATGGTGAAATAAATCATCAGTTTTCCTCTTACTTCATCATAAATTGTTTCAGGAGCCCAGGCGCAACCTATTTCATTGAACTGTGCAGAAACCTCGTTCAGGCGCAAGTTAGTGTGTGTCCAGTTGATCAGGTCCCATGATTTCATCAATACAAGGCCGCGGTTGTTGCCCCATCCGTAAACTTTGGGATCTCGCTCCCATTCTGTGTCCCTCAGGCCGTCACGCTTTGCAAAAACATGCAAGTCGGTCATGGCAAGATAAAAAGCCCCGTCGGGCCCGCGGTAAATATGCGGGTCGCGAATTCCCTTTTGATCTGCAATCGTGTCGCCGGCAATAACTGGTTTACCTTTATTGACATCTGTAAATGAATAACCGTCATCACTTAGCGCCATATAAAGTCCGTGTGTTTCGTCTTTATGGTAAACCATCAGGTACGCGCTCATATCGTGCTCCGCAGGAATGGCGTTTTTGTAGCGGAACTGTTTAAAAGAGGCAACACCCTTACCAGCCGAAATAAGCCCTATGCGTAAAGCATAAAACCCGTGGTATTTGTTGTGGTTCATTGAAGATACATCCACGTTTGCCGCTAATGTTGTCCATGTTTTGCCATCCCTGCTGGCGAGGAAAGTGCAGCTATTACCGCGGTTTTGAATTTTTAGGAAAAAGGTGTTGCTGAATTTAGCGGGTAGCCCGATCTTTTCTTCTGCGTTTTTATAAACGGTGATCTGCTTCCCGTCAGATAATACGCCGGCATAAGCCTTCTCATTGTAAAACAGGATCAAACCCGCGGTGTTTCCTTTACCCGGCTTTATCTCTACCTGGGTTTCATAGTTTTTATCGGTTGCCGTTGTTAGTAACAGCCGGCCATCTGCGGGGCTTGTTCCCTTCGCGGATATCAACAAGCTCTGATTTTCTATTGAAACCGCTTTAGCCGCATTTTCTTTCCAGAATGTCCATTGCAGGCCGAGTTCTTTATGATCAAAATTGTCGGAGAGCGGCATCCCGTTAGGTATATTTTTCTTTGGTATAATAGGCGTCGTGGTTGCCTTTGGCCTGGGCCAACCGTCCTTTGTCCATTCAATAGGCTCAATCAGCGTTTGCCGCCCTAAGGTATGATAGCCCTTAGCATAAGCGTGATAAACAATCCACCAATTACCGTTCACATCGTCAATAAGGGTCCCATGCCCTTTCGACCACCAGTTATCGGTGTCGCTATAAGTATGGATCAGCGGATTATATGGAGAGTTTTCCCATGGGCCATTTACACTTTTCGCCCGGGCAACTACCGCCATGTGGCTCGTTGCAGGGCCGGCCGTGCCGCCTTCTGCCGATGTCAGGTAATAATATCCGTCTTTAAACAATAGCTTGGGGGATTCCAGGCACATGCATTCCGTATTCCATTTTTTAGGATATTGCCAACCCTTATATACTTTTTTCTTTTCGCCCATGGTGGCCAACCCGTCATCGGTAAGTTGTATGACCTCACCTTCGTTTACATACAGGTATCTTTTGCCATCCTCACCAACGATATGGCCAGGATCAATACCTTTTACTTTCAGGTCAACCGGTTTACTCCAGGGGCCTTTAATATGGTCGGCCCATATCACCCAATTCGTCCCCGCGGAAGGGAAATAAATGTAAAATCTGCCTTTATATTTCAAAAGGTCTGGCGCCATAGCCGAGCCTTCATATTCGGGCATTACCCTTACTACCGGTTCCCAGTTCATCAGGTTCTGGGAATGCCAGATGAGAAAGCCTGGTGCATAATAAAAAGGAGAATGGGTCATATAATAGTCGTCGCCGTCCCGCATAATGGTAGGGTCTGCATAATCACCAGGTATGATCACCCTCGGATATTGCTGTGCTTTTAGAATTGAAAAGACGGATGATGTGCAAAGTAGAATCAGAATTATTCGTTTTATCATTTTGTGGGTTATTTGAATGCCTTCTTTACCAGCCGTACGTAAACCCGGCTATCTTATCGTTATAGCATTCGGATACTGTTTAATTACTAATAAGCAGACCCTTGGCTACAATGATCAGACAAAAAAAAATCACCGGTATACTCAATGTTTAAAATTAAGAATACCGGAACAAAAGACAGAGCTTCAAATTCAGAAAAAAACCATGGTGTTAAACTTAAATAAGCCGGTTGCAACATTTTAAACAAATATGGAATAGCAGAAGGACAGGCAACGCTGAAATAGGAGGTTAAAGGCGAATTTGTACCCCTTATTTGACGATTTTAGGCATAACATGCCAAATCGGATTTAATTTACTTTGATTTGCATTATAACGGCACGCCGATATTTTGTCGCTAACCAATTTTAACCAAAATAATATAAGGATGAAAAGAATCTCATTACTGGTACTTTGTGTTTTGTCATTTTACGGCGCTTCCGGGCAGAGCCGCGAAGGCAAACCTGCTCCCAAACCGTTATTCCGTGATCCGGTTTATGATGGTGCTGCCGATCCAACCCTGATCTGGAATTCCGCCCAAAAAAAGTGGTTTATGTTTTATACCAACCGGCGTGCAACCGACACCGCCGATGGTGGCGTGGCCTGGGTGCATGGCACGGAGATAGGTATCGCAGAATCCACCGACGGCGCTGATTGGAAATATCACGGTATTGCTAAAATCAGTTATAAGCCCGATTCAGGCTATACTTACTGGGCTCCGGAAGTGATTGATTATAAAGGTATTTACCATATGTACCTTACTTATGTACCCGGGGTGTTCAATGACTGGCATCATCCGCGGAACATCATCCACCTCACCAGTAAAAATCTGTTGGATTGGAAATATGAATCTAAATTACACTTGGTCAATAATAGCGTTATTGACCCATGCGTCCTGCGGCTTCCGGACGGTACCTGGCGTATGTGGTATAATAATGAGAAAGACCATAAATCTATTTATTTTGCGAACAGCCCTGATTTATACCATTGGACCGACGGGAAGAAAGCAATTTACGACCAGCCGGGAGAAGGGCCCAAGGTTTTTAAATGGAAGGACAAGTATTGGATGATCACCGATGTCTGGCAGGGGTTGGCTGTCTATTCCTCCGACGATCTGCTTTTGTGGAGCCGACAGCCCGGTGCCAACTTGCTTACCGAACCAGGCAAGGGACGGGATGACGGTGTGAAGGGCGGGCACTGTGATGTGCGGATAAGTGCGAACGGTCGCGCTTACCTGTTTTACTTTCTACACCCCGGAAACACCGGAGCAAAGGTGAACCGCTACGAAAAGCAACGATCCAGTATCCAAGTAGTGGAACTTAGGTATGCCGACGGGAAACTGTCTTGTAATCGTGATTTGCCTACCTATGTAGAGTTGAAACCATAATTGATTGTCAGTTCATTTTTATTGGCATAAGCCATCATATTTGAGACACCGGTTATAGGAAATCAACCTGGGATAAGCCAATGGGTAAATATCTTCCGGTTTTTAAAATGTTCAAAAATATATGGTGATACAAACTTCAGTGTTTTTGATTTATAGGTAATGTAAAAGCTGGAAGAGATATTTCATGCTTTTTTGTTTGTGCGGGTCCGACTTTAAATTAATGAAAAAAAATGAACGGGAATAGAGTATCCGGCAACACTTTTCATGTCCAAGTAATAATGACCTTATGATGTGATCCAACTACGCTGGCTTAATTAAGCGGAAGAAACTAGTTACCTAATTATCAATAAGTGAAATTATGAGTAATCTGCTTTACATCTCAAAGAAAGAACTGGTCTGCCAACCTATTCCTGGTGGTCATTCTCTGTTATGATCTGTGCATAGAAGCAAAATCAGCGGAAAAATTATAGACGGGGGTAGTAATGACATCGTTATTGGTATCCACGTCCGAATGAATGGGGCGACTACAGGTAGCGTTTCGGATGCCTAAAGGCGTGCTGAGCTAAATGTTTTACCCGGTTCAATTTGAAGATCAGTTATGAATAGAGAATGCTCACCTGCACTTTCGTTCTGCCGGTGTCGTTAACCAGGTTTAATTGTTGAAATTACAATTGTATTCGCTCTTCTTTTAATGATAGTTTATATTCCTTCTTTAAGGTCCTCCTAATTCACTATGAGTGTAAAAATTGTCAATATGATCAGGGATTCGACTCCCGTTCACGAAGCGGTTCCGTGAAGAGTATGATGTTACCTTCATATCATGAATAGATATGCCCGGTTGCTTTTTAACTATGGTTATCAGGTCTGCAGATTTTTAAAACTAAATCAGGTGTTATGACCCGCCTGATTATATAAAGCTCATAAAAAACATGAAGAAAACAATCATTTTTGGGTTTTGTGTCTTTCGGGTATTAAGTGTGTCCTTTTTACACGCCCAACCAGCCATCGATACAACAGCAAAACAGTATTTCCTTTTTTCCTACTTTCTTAAACAGGACGCCGGCGTTAATCTTGCCGTAAGTACCAATGGCATAAACTGGGTTCCCGTTAACAAGGGAAATGTAGTGGCGACGGCACGGGTCGGCGAAAAGCTGGTCAGAGACCCGAGTATCAACCTTGGCCCGGACGGTGTCTACAGGATGGTCTGGACAACCGGTTGGAAAAGTAAGACCATAGGATATGCTGCCTCTAAAGACCCTGTACACTGGGGTGAAGAACAGGCAATACCGGTAGGCGCGGCAATCGACAGTACCACTAACTGCTGGGCTCCGGAAATTTATTATGACACAGAGCGAAGGAGATATATGATTTACTGGTCCTCGAACGTCGGCCCTTGGAAAAAAGGCGGGGAGGGCAGGATCTATTATGTGACCACCCCTGATTTTAAAACGTTCAGTAAACCTGAAGTTTTGTTCAGAAATGGCTTTCCGGCCGGAGGCGCGCCCGGAAATAAAGGGCCCATCGATGCTTTTATTTATAAGGACACAGAACACAGGTTCCTTTTGTTCTATAAAAAGGATGATAACTCAAAGGTTCCTACCATTTATTTCAGGGCTGGTGAAACGCCTGAAGGTCCGTGGGGAAACGAACATGGACCTGTAACTCCTTCAACCGGGGATGAAGGTCCCTCTGTAGTCCGGATCGGTGACCGTTATTGCCTGTTCACAGACCCATTTGAAAGCGACTTCGCCTATATGTTCGTATCTGCCGATCTCAAAACCTGGCAGCGGGAAGTTACCGACCTGAAAATGGCTCATGGTACGGTGATCGAAATACCTAAAAATGTGGCTTTGAGGCTGATCGGTCGATAATATCTATTGCTGGATATCATTCCAGATACATGCCCGGAAACGAATCAGTTAAAAATACGCAGGTATTTTAACAGGAAAGCAAGCAATGTGCGAAATTCAAAAACTTAGTTAGTGCTATATGTTCCCGGGTTAAATCGGAGCTCGCTTTTTACGGTGATGATCGCTTTGGAAAAGATATAAATTAATTGTTAAAAAAACAATTAATTATGCCAGAAATGCAAAAATGATTAATTTGTGTCGCCGATTATCAAATTTTTTTGGATTCAAGTAAACCAAGTATGCGCAATTACTTGGACTTAAATATGATGACATAACCAACGTTATATGAACCTTTTTAACAAAAACTTACTGTACCCTCTTTTATTAACTACCTTGCTGCCGGTAACCGGGCGGGCGCAACAGCACATATCCGTGCAGAGCCATATTGGCCAAAAGTCGGTGAAGCCGATCAGCAAGGATCTCTTTGGTGTTTTCTTCGAAGATTTGAGTTATTCGGCAGATGGGGGCTTATATGCGGAATTGATACAAAACCGGTCTTTTGAATACAGCCCGGGCGATAACAAAAAATGGAATCCGCTAAGTTTCTGGGATTACACGACGGAAGGTCACGGTTATGGAAAAATAACTGTCGAAAGTGCACAACCCATTGCTTCGGTTAACCCTCATTATATTGTTCTGGATATAGATGATCCCGGGACAGAAGGTGTTGGCATCACCAATAGTGGTTTCGACGGGATCGCCCTGCATTCAGGTGAAAACTATGATTTTTCTGTATATATCAAACTGATTACAGGGAGCCGGGTACCTGTTAAGGTGGAGCTTCGTGGCAAAAATGGCATTTCCTACGGCCAGTTTTCCTTTAAAACGGCCGGAAAAATATGGACGAAATATACCGGTTCGATTAAAGCACTTGCCGATGCTGATTCTGCGAAGTTAACAGTTCTGGCACTGGCCAAAAGTAAAATTGCCATTGACGAGGTTTCCCTTTTTCCCAGGAATACATTCAGGGGTGAAAAGAATGGGCTGCGTGCAGACCTGGCGCAGGCAATCGCCGACCTGAAACCTAAATTCATGAGGTTCCCGGGCGGCTGCCTTGTTCATGGGGATGGCCTTGACAATATGTACCGCTGGAAGAATACCATAGGCCCTGTAGAACTCCGCAGCCAGCAAAGGAATATCTGGCATTACCACCAGAGTTATGGTCTTGGTTTTTTTGAGTATTTCCGCTTCTGTGAAGATATTGGTGCTAAACCTTTGCCGGTTGTTGCGGCGGCCGTGAGTTGTCAGAATTCGGGAGGGGTAGGGGGAACTGGTCAGAAGGCCTTGCCACCGGCGGATATGAAATCATATATCCAGGATGTCCTCGATCTTATTGAATACGCTAATGGGCCGGTAACTTCGAAATATGGCGCAAAAAGGGCTGCAGCGGGCCATCCTAAACCCTTTAACCTGCAATATATCGGTATCGGCAATGAAGATAAACAAACCGCCGATTTCAGGGACAGGTTTAAAATTATTTATGACGTGGTGCGTGCAAAATATCCGGCAATTATAATAGTTGGTACAGTTGGCCCCTTTCCTTCGGGCGAAGATTACGACCTGGGCTGGAAATTTGCAGACAAATTGAACGTTCCTGTTGTTGACGAACATTTTTATCAAAAGCCGGCCTGGTTCCTGAACAATAATAACCGCTACGATGGGTTCCGGCGGCCAAAATCAAAAGTTTACATTGGAGAATATGCCTCATGGGGCAACAACCTGATCAATGCATTATCCGAGGCTGCATTCATGACCGGTCTTGAAAGGAATGGCGACATTGTTAAAATGGCGTCATACGCCCCTTTGTTAGCCAATCTTTCGCATGTCTCGTGGAACCCTGATCTGATTTATTTTAATAATAAAACCCTTTTCCGGACAGCCAATTATTTTGTTCAGCAAATGTTTTCTGCCAATCAGGGGGACATTTATCTATCCGATGTGATTAAATTTAGATTGCCTGCCGCCCAAACAGATTCAACGCTCGCGGCTTCTTGTGTAAAAGACAGCGGTACAGGGGATATCATATTGAAGATTGTAAATGCGGGGGGAAAGGAAGCGAATACAACAATAGACCTTGCCGGGTTGAAAATCCAACAAAGAAATGCTACCCTCGAGTTATTGAAAGGTGCGCCTTCAGATAAAAATTCCATCAGTGGTCCTGACGTGGTGCGATCAGTAAAAAAGGATATCGGATCGTCCGAACTTGAAAATTATGTAGCACCACCTTTTTCCCTGAGTGTGATCCGGCTTAAAACTGAAAAAACAACCGGCCATGACTGAAATGGGACCGGTTAGCCAACTGTAAGACAGTCTCCCTTGTTGAAAAATAGCTGGATTGCGAGGGAAGGTCTGCCCCGGATCAGCGGATTTTTCCGCCTTTAGTTCTTTAGACAGCAATGGCCGGGATCACTTGAACAACCAATCTGGCCCCCAAAAGAATTATGAAATATTCCTATCAATTTAAGATTGCAACAGTCGTTCTTTTGTTCCTTTCAGTAGCGGGAAAAAACCTGTATGCCCAGAACAAGAATGGTCGTAGCCATGTTTTATGGGAAACAGGTACCTGGGTGTCCGACAATGGCAATGGTACTTTTACAAATCCCTTTTTTTATGAGGAGTTCTCCGATCCGGATATGATCAGGGTTGGTAATGATTACTACCTGACCGGACAACCATGCATACCATGTCGGGCCTTCCCGTTCTGCACTCGACAGACCTCGTGATTTCGGGACAGAACGTAATCATAAGTTGTCCATTTTAGTAAACGACAGGGAACTGAAAAAAGTCGATCATATCAATGCTAAACAGGATTCCTTTTTTACGTTGGCTTATGACCTCCCCGGTGGTTTGGATTACGCTGGTGATCTATCCATCAACGTTAAATTCCTGGCGGAAAAAGGGTCGGTCGCCGGTCCTGTATACGAGATCCGTTTGTTGAAAAATTGATCGCAGAATTTTCATGTTGGCCGGTGCCGGTTTCCCTGCCCCACATGAAAGTTCTGTTACAATAGGAATACGACTCAAATCGCAGCGAAAGCCGTAATTTATAATCGCAATGATAAATGGAATTATGGTATCTGAATGAGCAGCTATGTCGATACCCAAATAACATTGCAGAGATTGACCTGAGTCCATTGATTCTATGGGAAGACTAAGAGGAAACGTCTCAAATTCGATCTTGTCAAAACATCAATATATCACTGATATTCTGGTATTTGTTGATCAAACAATGGCGCAAGTTCGTATTGGTAATCTGCCCTTAATATATTTAGTCTTTATAAATTCAATACTGCATTGATAATCCGAACAGGTTCGCTGGATGAGGAGATGGAGTAGCAAGGGCCTGTGTTTGATTATATGGGCTTGAAATCCTGAATAATGGATATAAAATCAAATAACAAAAGGCTGTATCAGTTATAATACAGCCTTTTGTTTTTAATAACCTGGATTTTGCACGATGTTCGGATTTAGAGAACGCTGATCATTTGGAATGGGCAGCAGATAATGCATCCGTTTAAAATTCCGGTTACTGGCCGGGTCCAGTATGACCGCGCCAGTTTGATTATCGATACCGTAAACAAATTTAGCCGGATTATAGATCGGGCTCTGGGTAATGGGATTCGTGCCGGTCGCGGTTTCAGTCGGTTGGCCGTTGTATTGCACAACCATACCCTCGATTGGCTTATTCAATTCTGTTTCGGCTATGCCCCACCGTTTCAGGTCATCAAAGCGGCTGTTTTCCAGGTAAAGCTCAAGTGCACGTTCCCTTCTGATCTCCCCCAGCATGGTAAGACTTGCGTATGGGGCAATTAAGGCGTTGGTAAGCGGGGCAACCGCGTTACGTGCCCTGATTTTGTTAATCGATATGTTCAGATCTGCATCTGAAATAGAACCTCCGCCCAACTCACATTTTGCTTCCGCGTAAATCAGATAGACTTCCGCAAGGCGTATTTGGGGATAATCATAAGATTCCTGGTAATCGGCCCTTGTTGATTCTTCAGAACAGAATTTACGATTCGGGTAACCGCCGTTTATATTCGTATATAGGTCCGGATAGTAAGGCTTTATGATAGCCGGAAAATTAAATGTCGTAATATAATTAGCCAAATTATAATTTGCTCCGGTCGTTGAACCAAATCCCCAATATTTCTTTTTAGGTATAACGACTAGGCTGCGTAATCTCCATTCACGGTTTTCAAATTCGTCCGTCATTTTTGCGTACCCTTTAGCCAGTGGGGACACCGTAAAAGGAAGCCCATCCGTGCAAAGATACATATCCATCATTTTCCTGGAAGGTCCCCAACCTACTAAAGTGTGGGTTAAGTTAGCGTTGCCTTGTAAAAGCGTATAGTCATAGTGGCTTGATAGGAGATATTCTTTATTAGCTGTTTTGGTCAATCCTTTCGGGTTTGAATTGGCATCATCGAGGTTGAACATGTAATAATAACTCAATGTGTCTACTCCATTGAACAACGAATAGGTATTGTCTGTCATTACCTGGGAGGCTAAGTTAGCAGCCTGCGTAAGCCATGTTGTTGTACTGTCGGCCTTTTTCTGGTTTTGAGCCCAGTCAGTAGAGGTACTAACGTACTTCTCCCAGGTCGCCTCATAAAGCAGCACACGTGCTTTAAAAGCTTTGGCTGCTTGCTGACTTACTTGTCCTTTATCTGCTGCTGCAATGGATGCCTCTAATGGCAAGCCTGCGATAGCAACATCGAGGTCCTTAAAAATCTGATTTGCTACTTCGTAGCGCGTGTTTCTCGGTGCCTGAAGGTCAGCTGAATTTACATTCAGTACTTTGGTCGCCAGTGGTATTCCGCCAAATCTCTTCAAAAGCAAAAAATGGTGCCAGGCGCGAAAGAAATAAGCTGCCGCCACATATTGTTTGATCGCTGCCTTGTCACCGGTGTAATTATCCGCTGCTTCGATCAATACATTATTGGCACGGATATAGGCATAGGTATTTAACCAGTAAATATCGGTCTGCGGTGTCGATACTGCACCTTGACCGTAAGTGCTGATTGCTTCTGTCAAATCGGAGCCTGCGTCCATGAAATCGTAAATATTACTATTTCCGGCACCCTGAACATCGGATTTTACAGGACGAAAGCCTATCATTTTATTGTAAAAATCATTGGAAAATGATTTGAACTGGGCCGCATTCTGAAAGAACGAGGCTGTCGTAGGCTGGTCGATCGGGTTCAGATCCAAAAATGTCTTTTTGCATGCGCTTGCTGAAATAATCAGGAATAGCGCTATTATATAGTTTAAATTTTTCATTTATCCACAATATTTAAAATCCAACTTCCAGGCCGAATGTATATGTTCTGATGAAAGGATAGCTGCTGTCAGACGAGGTTCCTCTTTCCGGATCAAAGCCGTCCTTAACAGATGAGAATGTCAGCAAGTCGTTCCCGGAAACGTATGCCCGCACCCGCTTTATGCCTAATTTGTCCATCCATTGTTTTGGTAGGGTATATCCGATGATCATATTTTTCAGTCGAACATAACGGAGAGTTTCCATGTTTGCGTCATTAACTGCCCAGTTCCAGTTATTCCGGTTACTGTCAAATGATAACCTCGGGTACAGGGCATCGGTGTTATCCGGTGTCCATGTTTTTCCAATATAATACGTATTGATATTTAAGTAATTGCGAAAGAATGGAGCTCTGCCATTCCCGCCACGCAATAAATTTTGTTTAAGTACTCCCTGGAAGAAGGCGGAAAGGTCGAAATTTTTCCAGCGTATACCAAGATTTGTACCGAATGTATAGTGGGGATCAGCATCACCTGCAAAATACAGGTCACTTGTATTCAAAACACCGTCACCGTTCAAATCAACAACGCTTAGGTCGCCTGCACGCAGTTTACTATTTCCGGTCATGGAGCCAAGGTTGCCAGTGGTGCTCGCGGTGTATTTCGCGGTATAGGCATCTGCGGCAGCCTGTGTTGGGAATACCCCATTCGTTTTGTAAAGGAAAAGTGAATTGAGCGGATATCCTTGTAAAGGAAGGTTTTGTCCGGGTGCGATGGCAGTTGCGCCGGTTCGCTTCACCAAAAGGTTTTTGTTGTTGCTTAAATTCAGGCCGATATTGTAGGAAACCTCGCCAATTTTATCACGCCAGTTGAGCGTTGCTTCAAACCCGCGTACCCTGAGGTTGCCTGCATTGCTTGGGGGCGCATTTGCACCTAATACGCCAGGATAAATCAAGCTGAGGATTAACCCTGTGTTTTTACGTTCGTATACATCAAAGGATCCGCTAAGCTTGTTGCTGAATAAGGTGAAGTCAACTCCTATATTTTTGTTCAGCATCCGTTCCCAGGTCAGCTCGACATTGTATATATTGGAGATTGAGTTGGTACCCTGTACGGCGGCTGTACTACCGAATATTGCGGTTCCGGCGCCAATGCCGGATACATAGTTGAAAGCGCCAATTGCACCATTTGTGCTTGATAAGCCACTCGTGCCGCCCCCGAGTCCGCCGGTTTCTCCATAGCCCGCACGCACCTTAAGGTAGTTCACAAACTTTAATGGCTTCATGAAACTCTCTTCTGATAAGGCCCACCCGGCCGAAACGCCGTAAAAGTTTTGCCGACGATGATCAGCATCGAAGCGGGAAGAGGCATCACTACGGCCAATCAGTTCCAGAAGATAGCGTTTATTATAATCGTAGTCAAAACGTCCAAGGTACGATGTTAGCCCTACCTTAACGTCTGAGCTGTTATTGGTCGCGTTTACCGGGGTCGCGGTATTCAAATCGTAAAGGCCCGGGTATAACAGGCCTGTGCGCCCAGCGCCCAAAACCCTGTCTTCCTGAAGCTCGGCAGTACTGCCTAATGTAACTGCCACATTGTGCTTTTGCGCGAAGGTCTTATTGTAATCTGCGAGGACACCGAAGTTGTTATAGATGGTATTTGTGATCGTTTCCCCTACGAAAGCTGGATTATAAATGGTTGAAGTTACACGGTCTCCGGTCCAGCTGTAAAGATTATAAGTTTGATTATATTCGTTTTTCATGCCGTCACGTTTGGTGATTGCTGCTGTTCCGCTTATTGTTAAACCGTCAATGATATTTGCCGAGAGCCGGGTGTTGAAACGAAAGAAGTTGTCCGTATTCCTGATACGACCACCTGCCTGCGTCATCGCGACCGGGTTGCGGTAACCATAATCATCATAGTAATTACCAACGCTGTTGTAGACGGGAAAAATGGGGGCATCAAAAAAGCCTGCTCCGACGCCATTTCTGGGGCTTTTTACTGTTCTTGTATCGTACGCGATACCTGATTGCCATTTTACTTTTTTAGAGATCTGGTAATCATAGTTAAAGCGGGCATTATATTTTACTTCGCCGTCATAAGCTGTTTTAAGAACGGACTTATTGTTCGAATATCCCAAAGATGCTGCATAACCTGTATTATCTGTTGAACCCGTGAGCGAGAGATTCTGTAATTGTGAATTTGAATTTCCGTAAAGTGCCCTTTGCCAGTTATTATCACCATAATGCGATACCAATCCGCTTGGCTGTGTATAATCAAATGATTCTCCGTTTGCCATTCTCTGCAGGTTGGCAAGTGTCCATTGCGGAAGATACTGGATTGGGGTGCCAGACGCATCGACCCTGTCCTGCATTGATGTTTCAAGATAAAGGCTGGCCCACTGCATCATATTGGCCCAGGGAACTGTTTTAGCAACCGTGTTTATGCTATAACTTGGATTGTAATTAATCCGAGGTTTTCCCTTGCCTCGTTTGGTTGTGATCAATAATACACCTCCCTGCGCACGTGCACCGTAAATTGCAGCAGATGCATCTTTAAGTGCGGTGACTGATTCAATGTCATTAGGATTTAAAGTGCTGATCTCAAAATCTGCTACAGTCGGCACACCGTCAATAATGATCAGCGGTGAAACAGCCGAAGTGGACGATTCCCCGCGTAGCCTGATGGTCAAATTTTCATTGCCTGGCCTGGGTGAGTTTCTGGTAACTACCAAACCCGGAATCTCTCCCTGCAGCGCAAGTGCCACGTTGGGTACCGGTCTGTCTTTGAACACTTCAGATCCGACTTGGGAGATCGCACCCGTTAATGTTTCTTTTTTCCTGGTGCCGTAGCCGACTACGATTACCTCGTTGAGGTCATTCGGCACAGCGCTAAGGCTGATATGCATAATCGTTTTGGGATCCGCTTCAATTTCTAAAGGACTGAAGCCCAAATAACTGATTTGGAGGATCTCACCCTGTGAAGCGGCAATTTTGAAGTTGCCTTTCACATCTGTCGCAACTGCTGTTGATGTGCCCTTTACCTTTACTGTGGCACCGATAATTGTTTCATGCGTCTTTGCGTCGGTGATTTGTCCCGACACTGTCGACTGGCCGAAGCCGCGAAAACTTACCAATGCCAGCAGTATGGTAAATAGCGCTGCAAACGCTTTGTAATTAAGTACTGCTTTTCTCATAATTTATTGAATGTTTAATTAATTGGTTGTGCTAATTATTGAAAACTGCTCTTCGGAGGATGGGAGGCCGTCGCTACTAAATTCCGCATGGTTTGGCAGTGAGGACTTACCCACAATGACCATACTTAATCATCCAGTTGGTATTTTAAACGGATACTTTTTTGTCGTGAGAATCTCGGATACCCGCACCAGGTGGCTTCTTGGTTTTAAATGGCTCATTGTTTAAGTTTTAATTATCAGGAATATGATTGTGAAAAGCCGGAATTGCGTTTCTTTAAACTAAGGACATGATTTAAATAATGTCATACTCATATTATTAAAATTTTTATCGAAAAAACATGCAGATCTGCCTTTTCCAACAATCACCAAGGCCCTTCGATATTACCAGGTAGCATTGACCAGGCTATCGTTTAAAGGCAGGGCCACTTGGACAGTAAGCAGTTAACGGGCTTTGAATTTAGTACTTAACGAACCTCAATTAAATGGAAAGTGCTAGACGATACAACTTTTATAATAGGGATTATAATGGAGAAAAAATAAGTGTTTTGAATGCCCCTGCTGCTCATGCCGGAATGCAACTTTTTGCAACAAATCCTGAATACTGGTTTCGTTTATCTTGAATATTTAAACACCCGGGTATACCCCGAGACTCAAATGCACTGCTTTATAATTGGAGCCGATTTTGATCTGATCAGGCAGGCCGCCATTAGGTAATATAAGAGCGCGAAATATTTATACTCAAAAAAATACAAGTAAAATTCTAATCGCTTTAAAATAAAACATACGCGTACCTCAAATCGAAAGATTCAAAATGTAACTGAAATAAATTGGAAATATAACGACCTGGTTTTACGGGCTGAAAGCTTCGTTAAGTAAGAATTGCTTGTTTGAGTATCCCGAATGTTTCTTCTTGTCTTTCACGAAAAGCAGTAAGCGCTGTTCCTAATATTTTATGAAACAAATTAGAACGTATCGAACATTCGGACAATTTTTATGTATTATATGCTTTCTGCTTGTGTTTGTAAGCCGCGGACGAGCTGAGAATAAGCTCAAAGCCTATCCGGCTCCTGTTGGTATCGCCCAAAATCAATCCTTTACAGTGCGTGTAAGAGTTCCCGGCGGAAAATGGCAGGATCTGCCCGCATATCTCATTAAAGTTGATAGGGTCATCGGCACTCAACATCAGCAACAGGCTTCATCAATGGCCTATTTCGATTTCTCTGGTGAGGTTGAGGTTTCCGTTACCTTCAATAAAGGCCCGGTCAAGACCGCGAGAATCAGGCCGCTTTCTTATGGTATTCAACATGATTTGAAAAACCGGACGATTTTTTTCAAATTGAAAAAACCGGCCAATCTATCAATAGAAGTTAATGGCGATATTTTCGGTAACCTTCAGCTTTTTGCAAATCCAATAGAGGAAAATATACCCGCGCCAAACGATACAAATGTGATCTACTTCGGTCCGGGATATCACCAGATAGCTGGAGGGAAGTTAAAAGTTCCTGCTGGAAAGACCGTATATATCGCCGGCGGGGCGGTGGTAAGCGGCCAGATATTAATCGAAAAGGTTAGTAACGTTAAGATACAGGGAAGGGGTATGCTCGAACAGGCTGCCGGCAAAGGGGTTAGAATTGCCTGGTCTAAGAATGTAGAGGTAGACGGTATTATTTCCAGTCAGTGCTTCACCGGAGGTTCGAAAAATGTCATGATCAACAATGTAAAAGCAATCAGCTACTGGCGGTGGGGAGACGGGATGAATGTTGTTTCAAGTAAAAACGTCGTATTCGATGGGGTATTTAATAGAAATTCGGATGATTGTACAACGGTCTATGGTTCCCGTGGAGAATTCAAAGGCGGCTGCAAAAACGTAATAATGAAAAATTCGACACTTTGGGCTGATGTGGCCCATCCGATACTGATCGGTACGCACGGCAGCACAACAGACCCTGTAGTTCTTGAAGAACTGACTTATCAAAACCTGGATATATTGGATCATATGGAAGGTCAATTAGATTACCAGGGATGCCTGAGTTTAAACGCAGGCGATAGCAATCTGATCAGAAATGTCAGTTTCGACAATATTCGGATTGAGGATTTTCGGCATGGGCAATTGCTTAATCTGCGTGTGTTTTTTAATAAAAAATATTGTACATCACCAGGAAGGGGCATAGAAAATGTTACGTTCAAAAACCTAAGTTACAATGGCAACAACGCAATGACGTCAATAATCGCCGGCTACGATGATCTCAGGAATGTCAAAAATGTGGTATTCGAAAATCTTCGCATTAATGGAAAACTGATAACTGATAAAATGCCGGGTATGCCGGGATGGTACAAAACATCAGATATGGCAGGCATCTTTATCGGCGAACATGTGGAGAATGTCTCGTTCAGGAAATAGCCGGCTGATTGATATTGTTACGCTTATATGAAAAGTGATACAAAACACACATGGCCGGGAGAATTGCAGCCTGATGTATGTGCTATATGATTGACCGTGATAGGTGTATTGATTTAATTATCAGATTACTTCAATTAACCAATTACTCCTCTGGAATGTTAACTTTATGGTTTAATAATGATCATGAACTGGAGAGTAATCGTTCAAACCTTTGCGAGGGCAGGCATTATATTTTTTTTTACTCTTTCCGGAAAGATGGCTGTAAATGCCCAGCAAAACCCTTTAAGGTTTTCTTATCTGACTGTTGATGATGGACTATCGCATACGGACGCTAAAGAGATTAAACAGGATAGGCTTGGATTTATCTGGATTGCTACCTTGTTTGGATTGGATAGGTATGACGGACATGCTATCAAAAGGTTTTATAATAACAGTGTCCCAAAGAGTAATTCCTTCAAGAACCGGATCAGAAGCATGTGCCTTGATGAAAATGACAGAATTTGGTTAGGTTCAGAAGATGGTATTCAATTCTTTGACCCCCAATCAGAGAAATACACGGATGTTGATAACGTACAGCACAATACCGGCAATAAAACCTACACCCGATTGCTTGCTTTAAAAAGTAATTTGTTAGCCACTCTTGCAGAAGATCAATTCAGGTTATTTAAAATAAGCGGTAAAACTTTAGTAGATATTTCCTTAAACTATCCACGTGGCATCAGATATACTGATATGACCCTTGATAACGCAGGTAATATCTGGTTATCAAGCAATCGTGGTGCCTGGGTATTGGATCGTTCGTATCATTTCTGGCATTTTGATATTATTGATGGTGTAGGGCGTTACTTCAATAATTTAAGTAAAGTATTTCTTAACCGCAAAAATCAGGTGTTGGTTGTGCAAGGTACAACCATTGTTTTAGCTAAGGAAAACAGCCGGGAATTGTTGTCGTCACTAGGTGCACCGGCTTTAAAAATACACTCCTTTCAACATTTTCTGATCCCGGGCTGTTCATTTATCAATGATATTATACAGGACAAAAAGCTGAATTATTGGGTTAGTACCGATGCCGGGCTATTTTTATTGGATAAGGCGTTTAATTTAAAACAAACTATTACCACGCAGAGTTTTGTCAAAAGCTTGAATACCAATTACCTGGATAAAATATTTATTGACCGTTCTGAATGTTTATGGGTATGCACTTTTGGCGGTGGAGTTGATTTTTGCGATCTGAATGCGAAACTGTTTTATACCTTTCAGCATAACCCAGAGGTTCCTAATACTTTGTCAGGGAATCACATCAGATCAATAGTGGAGGAATCCGGTCAAAAGGTTTGGATAGGTACCAATGCCGGCGGTTTGAATGAGTATGATCTTCATACTGGAAAATTCACCCGTTATAATGCTGAAAACAGCGCGGTAAAACTGAAAAGCAATGAAATTGATGCTTTGGAATTAGACAATGACCACAATTTATGGATAGGGACTGATAAAGGTATTGATATCGTTAACCAAAAACGCAATAGTTTGTGGCACCCTGCCGGTTATGCAAAATTTCCGGTCCATTCCATTGCCAGTTTAACAAAGGATTGTTATGGTAATATGTGGTTTGGCAGCTATTATAATGGGTTTGGCTGTATAAGCCAAGATAAAAAAAACCTATACCGGGTTAAATATTGGGGTTCGGGCTCGGGTTACCTGATATGGGCAGACAAAAGCAAACCTGAATTACTTGTTTCAAGTATACATGGTCTTACACGGCTGGTTATTGATAGCTCAGGCCATGTTATCAAAACTTTCCACTACCAGGTAAATAGCCGGCCTAATTCTTTGAGCTCCAACTATATTTTTCCTATACAAAAACAAAGTGACAGTTCATACTGGGTGGGTACCATAGGTGGCGGTCTGGACTATCTGGTGTTAAAAAAGGATAACACCTATCGGGTAAAAACGTACGGCAGCCGGTATGGTGTATTTAATGATGTGGAAACCATTGAGCTGGATGATAAAGGCCGAGTATGGATGGGTGGTAATGGGTTGGAATGTTTGGATGCTGGCAATAACAAATTGGTAAGGTTTGATAAAAATGATGGTTTACAGGGAAATAGTTTTAAAGTAGGCGCATCCTATAAGGGTAAAGACGGAAGATTGTATTTTGGAGGGATCAACGGCCTCAATTATTTTTTTCCGGATAGTATTAAAACAAACAAAATAGCAGCCCATCCTGTATTTACTGATCTCATCGTCAATAGTAAAAGAGTGGTAGTAGGTGAGGAGAGGACTTCGGAAATTATATTGGAAAAATCAATAAGTTATAGCAACAGGCTTAATCTGAATTACCTTCAAAACAATTTTGTAATCTCTTTTTCTGCTATGCATTATGCAAATCCGCAGAAGTGCAGGTACCGGTATAAACTGACAGGATTTGATAAAGATTGGAAATTTACGAATGGCAATAATCCTACAGCCGCATATAACAATCTTGATTATGAAGATTATTCCTTAATAGTAGAAGCAACTAACAATGATGGGGTTTGGAGCAAAGACAAAGCCATTCTCTCAATTATTGTTACTCCTCCCTGGTGGAAATCAACCATGGCCAAAATTATATATTTTATACTAGCTCTTTCTGGATTGGTTGGCATCTATGTTTATCAGGCCCGGTGGTACAGGCTAAAAAGTGAGCTTGCCGTACGTGATGTGGAAGAAAAGAAACGCGAAGAGATGCATCAGCAAAAAGAAGAGCTTTATCAACAGCAATTGCATTTTTTTACCAATATATCGCACGAATTCAGGACGCCGTTAACTTTGATAATTGGCCCTTTAGAAAGTTTAATTAAAGAAAATACCTATACCGCTTATCAGCATACCTACCAGATCATGTACCGGAATGCTAAAAGGCTGATCAACCTGATCAATGAGTTGATGAATTTTCGCAAAGTGGCAGACAGCGCCGTTAAGCTCCGGGTAACCCGGATAAGCCTCAGTGGGTTTATCAACGCCCTGTTTGATGAATTTGAGGAGCTGGCCGATAATAAACACATAGCCTATACTTTAAAACTTGCAGAGCAGCACACATCAATTTGGCTTGACCAGCAAATTGTTGAAAAAATACTATTTAACCTGTTAAACAACTCATTTAAATATACGCCCGCCGGAGGTGGTATTACCCTTGATGTTTTTTTTGCTTTTGATGATTTCAAACCGGCTTATGATGCCGGATACCGTTTGTTAAATGAACATCGTGCCGGCTCATATATATACTTCAGAGTGGCAGATACAGGTATTGGCATTTCAAAAGAATCAATTAGTCAGATATTTGACCGTTATTACCGGATCAGTAATAACCACCTGGGTTCAGGTGTGGGACTTGCACTGGTGAAAAGCTTAACATTATTGCACAAAGGCGATATTTATGTTTACAGTGAGCGTTATAAAGGGACTGAAATTATTATAGCGCTTCCGCTTGGCGCGGTAAATTATTCACAGGCTGAAAGAAATGCGCATAATGCAGGTCAAGCAGTAACTATGCTGGAGAAAGTTGACCATACAGAGATTCTTATGCCCGCTCAGTCTGAGATACCAGTGCAGGAAACCAAAATGAAAACTGCTGCTAAGCAACATATTTTGCTGGTTGAAGATAATGATGAGCTCAGATCTTTTTTAAAGGATGTGTTACAGCCGCACTATTTGGTATATGAAGCGGTTGACGGGAAACAGGGACTTGACCTCGCTATTGAAATAGTTCCGGATTTAATAATAAGCGACGTGATGATGCCGGTTATGAATGGCGTTGAGCTATGTAAACAGATAAAGGAGAAATTTGAAACAAGCCACATCCCTTTTTTGATATTATCAGCAAAGGACGCTTTGGAAGCCAGGCTGGAAGGGCTGGAATCTGGCGCCGATTATTATTTTTCCAAGCCGTTAAGTACCGATTTGCTGTTGTTAACTATACATAACCTGTTTGAGCAAAAGCAAAAGCTAAAAATAAAGTACACGCAGGATTATTATGCAGAAGCTACCGAATTGGTACATTCGGCTAAAGACAAAGCATTTTTAGATAAATTAATTAAGCTGATTGAAACTAATATTCAAACACCGGAACTGGACGTAGATTTCATTTGCCGCCACATGTTTACAAGCCGCTCCAAGCTTTATCAAAAAATAAAAAGTATTTCAGACCAGTCTATCAATGAGTTTGTGAGAACTATCAGATTGAAAAAAGCCGCTTATATCATGACCCACGAAGATGTAACCCAAATTGAGCTTATTGAACGTATCGGGATACTGAGTGTTTCATACTTTCAAAAAGCATTCCGAAAAGAGTTTGGAAAAACGCCATCTCAGTTTATAAAAGAAGTTAAAACAGGTTAGTCAATACTTTAAATAGCTAAAAAGCCTCATAATGCTCATTATGGGGCTTTTTTAGGTTATTTGAGCGCATAATATGGACGTTACAGCGCACTCACCTGCTTGTTTTTTCTATTCATTTGTATCAACCAATTGTTATATCCCGCCTCCTTGAGTTGACTGATTTAGCTGGCATGGATGGTAACGTTCGATAACCTAATTATTTACAAAATTATTTATTATGAGTAAAAACTTACATTCCATTAATGGGGCTTTACCCATTACATTACCGCTGAATATTGATTCCGGGCAAGTGTTTCGGCGAGGAAAGCTGGTAGCTTTATTTGTCCTGTTATTTGCGTTCCATTCATTTATTGCCGGTGCCCAAACATCGAGCGTTTCCGGTATTGTAAAAGATGAAAAAGGAATTACGCTACCCGGGGTAAGCGTAGGGGTAAAAGGCACTACAACGGGGCAGGTCACCGATAATGCCGGCCATTATTCAATTAATGTGGCATCAGCAAATGCCACGCTGGTGTTTTCGTACATCGGATATATAAAACGAGAAGTCGATATCAACGGTCGGTCTACGGTTAACGTAAAGCTGTTGCCAGATAGTAAAAACCTGTCAGAAGTGGTTGTTATCGGTTACGGCACGCAAAAGAAATCTGATGTAACCGGTTCCCTATCCAGCCTGTCATCCAAAGAATTTAAGGATCAACCGGTTACCCGTGTTGACCAGGCTTTACAAGGCAGGGTTGCCGGGGTGCAGGTGGTTAGCAATTCCGGAGCACCCGGTGGTGATGTTAAGATCAGGGTGAGAGGTTCCAATTCGATACTTGGGGATAACAATCCGCTGTATGTTATTGATGGTTTCATAGGCGGCGATTTTAACAACCTGAACCCTGATGATATTGCAAATATTGAAGTTTTGAAAGATGCATCGAGCACCGCAATTTACGGTAGCAGGGGAGCAAATGGCGTAGTTTTAATTACCACCAAAAAAGGAAATGCTGAAAAGCAGGAAATAACCCTTACACCCATATTTTATTCATCAAGGGTTATCAAGAAAATGGATCTGCTAAGTGCGGCTGATTTTGCTACCACGGTAAATGCCCGAAATACGGCTCTTGGTATATCACCTTATTTTACCCAGGCGCAGATAGATAATTTCAGGGTTACTGGCGGAACTAACTGGCAGGATGAAGTTTTCAGGACAGCGCCCGGACAGGAATATAAATTAGGCTATTCAGGTGGCAATGCCAAAACCCAATTCTTTATTTCAGGAGATTATCTGAATCAGGATGGTATAGTTATCAACTCAAACTATAAACGGTATGCCCTAAGGTCAAATATTAATTCACAGTTTTCTGATAAGTTATCCACCCGGCTTAACATTTCAGCCATACGAAGAGAAACCCTGAATACAAATAATCAGGGTACCGGTGGCTCTGTTAACCAGGCTTTGGCATGGGCACCCACTACACCGGTAAGGACAGCCGCCGGAACATATACCATTGTAGATCCGCTGGGCTCTATTCGTTATAATCCGGTTGCTTTGGCAAACGACGTGGAAAATATCGTCGACAACTCTAATGTAACTTTAAACGGAGGTGCGAATTACCATTTTTTCAAGGACCTTTCATTAGACGTAAGTTTTGGTGTAGATTATCAAAATATTCAGGGAAAAAATTATTCCGGACCATCTGTCACCAATAACATTCCAAACGCCAGCCGCACATCTACAGAATTGTTCAATTTACAAAATACCAATACCTTAAACTATTCGCACCTGTTCAACAACGTACATAGCTTAAATGTAACCGCGGTATTTGAGCAACAAAAATATACCTCAACGGGATTTAGCGCCAATGCTAATAGCCTTACGTTTGCCAACCTGGGCTATGATAACCTTGCCTTATCTACTACACAATCGGCAGGTTCTGCTTATTCAGGATCAGCTTTAATCTCTTATTTAGGCCGGGTAAATTATGCTTATAAAGACAAATATTTGCTGACCGTTTCTGTCAGGCGGGATGGATCTTCAAAGTTTCAACCCACTAACCAGGAAAGTACCTTTCCATCAGTGGCTTTAGGCTGGAAGCTTTCTGAAGAGCCCTTTATTAAAAAATTGAATCTTTTTGATACATTTAAAATCAGGGGCAGTTGGGGTTTAACGGGTAGCCAGGCCATTAACCCTTATGCTACGCTTTCAACCTATCTTAGCGATGCCTTTTCTGCTGCCAACAGTTTTAACAATACGTCGGTTTCTTCAGGGATTGTACTGGGTAATGCCGCCAATCCTTTTCTGAAATGGGAAACAACACAAGCAGAAGACGTGGGCTTAGACCTGTCATTATTTAACAACAGATTGAGTTTTACAGCCGATGCCTATATTAAGAATACCAGGGACCTGCTTTTATCCCTTCCGTTGCCTGCCTATGCCGGTGGAGGGAACATTATCAGTAATGTAGGGAAAATGAAAAACAGCGGGCTTGAATTTAACATTGGTGGTACACCTGTACAATCAGGTAAGTTTACCTGGTCGAGCTCATTTAATATAACGTTTCAAAAAAATCTTGTTAAAAGCTTAGGTACATTAGCCAGTGTGTTTTCAGACAAAAGTGTTGCAAACGCAGGTGCGGGCCTGTCAACCCAACCTGAATTTATTATTAAACCCGGTTATGCGCTTGGGTCATACTGGGGATTGAAATATTTGGGAACCTGGAAACCAAATGAGGCTGCCGAAGCTGCCAAATATGGCAATAAGCCGGGTGATTCACACTATCAGGATCTGAACGGGGACAATGCGATAAACGGTAGTGATTTTCAGATCATCGGAAACGGTACGCCTAAACAATCGCTGGGTTGGAATAATACCTTTACTTATGGTGATTTCTCAGTAAATATATTTGTACAGTCGTTATTAGGTTTTAGTAAGCTTGATTACACTTATGCCAGTTCCATAACCGCTAATGCAGATGCCAAGCAAGCTACCAACGTAGGGGTTTTGAACAGGTATATACCCGGTGTTAATGAAACATCAAATATACCTGCATTCAGTTCAACCAATACAGACTATTTTGAATCGAGCCGTTTTTTGGAGAACGGAAACTTTGTAAGGCTAAAGAACTTGAATATTTCTTATCACCTGCCAAAAGGAACTATTAAAAATGTGGACCTTAAGCTATTTATAGGTGCAACCAATTTATTTACCATAACCAAGTATAAAGGATTTGATCCGGAATCCACTAACGCGGGTTCGGGTTCGGATGTTACCCAAAGCATTGACTTTGGTTCTTATCCTAACTCGAAGACATTTAATGTGGGCGCGATATTCAAGTTTTAAACTTATAGAAAAGATAAATTATGAAAAAGATATTAATTATAATAATGATCCTGTCGGTAATGGGCTGTAAAAAGGCGCTGGTAGAAGACCCTAAAGGACAGGTAGTAGGAACGCAGGCATTAAGTACCGTAGCCGGTTTAAATGCAGCATTGGTAGGTGCTTATAAACCATTGTCAACCACCTGGGTAAGCGGGTTTACTACAGCAGCGGTAGTTGCTGTGTTAATGGGCTCCGATGACCTGACCACACATCCGGCCAGCAACAAGGCCGATTTGCGGGAGTTTGATCAATACCATGTTTCCAATCTTAACGGAAGGATGCTCAATATCTGGAACGGCTGTTACAAATCTATACAGGGTGCTAACAACATCATTAACAATTATAAATCAACCACAGGCGATGCTGCCACCATCAATCAAATCCTGGGCGAAGCTTATTACCTGCGCGCGCTTGATTATTACTGGCTTATCAGACTATGGGGAAAGATCCCGCTAATCACATCGGAAGTTTATAACCCGGATGTTTTAAAGGTGGGGACATCTGCTCCTGCCGAAGTATATAAACTAATCGAAAGCGATCTGCTGAATGCTGAAAAACTGATGCAGAACAAAAAATTAGATGCCGGTCGTACGTCAAAAGGCGCCGCGTCAGCACTGCTTGCAGATGTTTACCTTACAGAAGGCGGTTGGCCCGTTAACGATAATACAAAATATGCCTTGGCAGCTGCCAAGGCAAAAGAGGTAATTGACAATAAGGCTGCCTATGGTTTTGATCTGGTATCTGATCTGAGCACATTATGGCAGAATACAAGGGTAGGAACAACAACATCTGAAGAAGTATTTGCCATTCATAATTGCGGTACCTGTAACTGGTTTAATTCAAATGCACTTTATGGTTCTTCTGCAATGCCCGGAGAAGAAAACGGCTGGGATGATTATTTTACCGAAATCAAATTTTTCAATGATTTCCCGGCCGGGCCAAGAAAAGATGCCACTTTCCACACCGTCATTAAAAAGTCTGATGGTACAACCATACCATGGCAGAGCGATGCTGTAAAACATCCTTATTTTGAGAAATTCAGGGCACCCGTTGAGGGCAGTACTGACGGTTCAAGTGGTACCGTTCAAATGATGCGCTATGCCCATGTTTTATTGATATATGCCGAAGCACAAGCCAGGAGCGGCGCTGCCAATGACCAGGCTTACGCCAGTGTTAATGCAGTACGTTCACGTGCCGGTTTAGTTCCTTTGGGTGGTTTATCAAGTGCAGATTTTATAAAAGCGATCATTAATGAAAGAGCATGGGAATTTGCGGGCGAATATACCAGGTGGTTTGATATAGTACGTTTACAGCTGCTAACCCAGGTTATTGCTAACAGAGATCCGTCAGAAAATGCCCCAATTGGAACGCCGCAATACTATTTGCCTATTCCATCCGGCGATCTGCAATTAAATCCGAACTTAGGAAACTAAACAGCAACACTGCTCCATATTGGGCCTGAATTGAAAATAATTAAAAAGTTAAACAATTTTGACTGGAATCGCCGATAATGATTCCAGTCAATTTATATCCTGATAACGTCAACCTAAATGAAAACGAAACACATCTCACTTATTACATTATTAATAGTTATTAAAAGTTTAGCCTTTGCAAATACGAACAAATCTATTGCCGATACATCTGCACATGGTAGGGTATTACTTGATACAGATGGTAAGCCCATCAATGCCCACGGACCTGGTGTAATGTATCATCAAGGTGTTTATTACCTTTTTGGCGAAATAAAAAATGGGAAAACCTGGCTTGTTCCAGGCCAGAACTGGGAAGATTACCGGGTTCCGGCAGGAGGGATATCTTGTTATTCATCTGTCGATCTGAAACATTGGAAATACCGGGGAATAGCCTTAAAATCGGTTGTTAATGACCCGGGTAATGACCTGGATACCGGCAGGGTGATAGAAAGACCTAAAGTGATCTATAATGGACGTACAAAGAAGTTTGTGATGTGGATGCACATAGACAAGAATGACTATAACTACTCACGGGGCGGAGTTGCCATAAGTGATAGTCCGTCCGGGCCGTACCAATACCAGGGCAGCATAAAACCCAATGACCAAATGTTAAGGGACATGACTTTGTATAAAGATGAAGACGGTATAGCTTACCTGATTTACTCTTCTGAGGATAATAACACCATGCATGTTTGCCTGTTGAGTGATGATTATTTAAAACCAACAACAACTTACGTAAGAATATTTGAGAATAAGAGAAGGGAAAGCCCTGCTATCTTTAAAAATAAAGGGAAGTACTATTTAATTACATCAGGTTGTTCGGGCTGGTCGCCGAATGCGGCATCATACGCGGTTGCTGATCATGTTATGGGGCCATGGAAAGAGCAGGGCAATCCATGTAAAGGGTCAAATGCAGAGGTAACCTTTTTCTCACAGGGAGCATTTGTACAACCTGTTATTAACAAGCCAGGAGCGTTTATTTTTATGGGTGATGTTTGGGATAAAACCAATCTGGAAAAGTCCGGGTATTTATGGTTGCCTTTGAACTTCAATGATGATAAAATAGAGATTTATAATCCTTAATTTATTATACCGAAATTAGGCTTAATACGGTGATCAAAGTTGGATATTCCGCAGAAATTGACCAGTGATCCATAAGTAAAGGCATTGCGGGGCAAGTAACAACAGCAATGACGTCAATAATCGCCGGCTACAGTGGTCTCAGGAAGTTCAAAAATGTGGTATTCGAAAATCTTCGCATTAATGGAAAACTGAGAACAGATAAAATGCCGGGTATGCCGGGATGGTACAAAACATCAGATATGGCAGGCGTCTTTATCGGCTGATATGTGAAGAATGCCTCGTTAAGGAAATGGCCGGCTGATTGATATTGTTAGGCTTATATGAAAATGATACAAAACACATAGTCGGGGGAATTGCAGCATGATGTTATGAGCTATAAAATTCAGAGAATAAAAAAAATGTTACAGATGGTGGAGTATGAATGGTCTTGGGATCTTCTTATTTAAACAACTACATTCGAAAGTCGAGACTTCTGCTGGAATTCAGTTAATATCAAGATATTACCAGCCGATCGGCTATCGCGATTGGACAGCGGAAATCTGAGTAAAGAATGCTTATGAACAATAGTTTTTTTAAGAGTTTAGGTTTATTGGGGCTCTTATTTGTCGGTTTTGAAGCTAAAGCGCGGCAAAATAACCGGCCTTTACCTCAACCGGTCATCTCTTGACCATGATTTGCAGGAAATGAGACCGCCAGTAGTATGGACCTCAAAGGACCTTGTTAACTGGAGCTATAAAGGAACGCTTTTTTCCGGGCATTGATTGGAACAAACATTATACCTATGGCCCGGAAGGGAAAAAAAGCGCTATTTCAGATATGGGACCCCTGGCATGGTAATTAAAAAAACGTACACCTTATCATTTGTATGCTACCATTGTTAAGCCTGATTCAAGGCTCGGTACTTATCATTTAACGGCGAACAGACCGGAAGGTCCCTTTATGTTCAGCAATGGAACGAGTGTTTTTTTTAACCAGCCCAAAAAAGAAAGGGAAGAGACAAAGCCTGTTGTGGCTGACATAGACGGGGATCCTTTTGTGGATAAGGCTTGCAAGCCTCCGTATTCTGGTGCCGTCGAAAAGCAGCCAAACTAAGTGAAGACTGAAAAACTATGGAAGGCCCGGAAATTTCTATTCCAACCAAAAGAATTGGTTATTCTGAAGGCCGGGTCCTATTTAAACGAAACGGCATCTATTACTATTTCTATACATTATCTGGCGGAGCTAATTACGCTTATGCCTATATGATGACCAAAACAGTCCTTGTGCGCTCACAAAAGACCCGTCGGAAAGGATAACCGGGCCCTCCGGATGCCTCGTCCGGCAACGGTAGCCGGAAGGGCAGTTGTCCTTTTAGCCGGATAAAATCCTGACCTAATTACCTCAAACTTTCTTTTCCATAACTTTTCCCGGACTGCTGCCAAGTTTGAAATCCTGTTTCATTTAGCCTTTGCTGGAGGCAAATTTACCCCTCTTCAGCGGTCAAGGCCATGCGAGTGCCGCTTTAAAAAATCTCCACACCTCGCTGCGCTCGGGTCGTATTTTTTGCGGCAGCCTTGCCCCGCTTGCCCCCCGCGCAAGTTTTTTGCCTCTATCAAAGGCCAAATGAGGGTTCTGCCGAAATGGTCATTGACAAACAGATTTTTTTAAGAATTAAAATTAAAAGCAATGGAAATCATCGGAAGAGTAGTAGCAGACGCTGCTGTGAGAACAACAAAAAACGACAAAAAAGTAACCGGGTTCCGGGTGGCGATTAACCACAGGTACACATCGAACGGGGAACAAAAAGAGGAAACTACTTATGTGGATTGCGCTTACTGGCGTACTGCTAAAATAGCGCCTTATCTGACCAAAGGACTATTGGTCCAATTGTACGGACACATGACCGCACAGCCCTGGGTGAGCCGTGACGGTGAACCAATGGCAAGCCTGAACTTTTATACTAATGAAATCACCTTGTTAGGCGCATCAGCAAAAAAATTAGCTTGAGGAACGGCAGTTTATCAGAAATCAAAGCGAGAGAGATGGAAAGAGTTAGAGATATCTATACGGTAGCCCACAATTGGGCGAACCGTATCGGGGAAAGCGCTAAGGCAAGCAACTTGTTTTTTGAGGATGACAACATCTATTCCTATGGGCGTCATTTCCTGATAGCCAAACATGTGGCCAATCAAAGGGGAGAACAGGCCGTGTTATTCACTGGGCGTACTTACAGCAGGTCAACTTCGGCGCATGTAACGATCGTCCGGAATGCTTCCCGCCATTTGGATAAACTGCCTGTGCCTGATCCTGATTTGTCAAAGGAAGACCTTTTTGAAAAATGGTATGGCGACATCAGGAATATTGCTGATTCACTTGCCGGTGCCCGTAAGCCACAAAAGCACATTCTGGAAATCGGGCGGGTATTTGACGAAGCCAGGCGCTATGCGGATTTCTTTGACTATGAACTGCCCGAAGTGTTGGTAAAGGCGGGTGAAATTCAAAGTGGTGAACAATACCATGATTTATTGCAACAGGAGCGGGAACTGCGAAAAACACAGGAACAAAGAGCGCAAGCTGAGGCCCTGCGTTTGCAGAAAACACGGTTGAAGGACTGGCGGAAATTCAAAGTTCATTATCTGCGGACTGCTGACGGTTTTGATTACCTGCGCTTTCATAAGGCTAATCAAATAATCGAAACCACCCAAAGGGTTGAATTTTCATTATCCGCAGGCCGTCTGCTTTACAGTTTCGTTTTGGCGTCCCTTGAAAAAGGCGGTTGTGAAAATTGTGGAGAAACCTTTTTAGGCAGGTACAATATCACCGAAATCAACAGCAGATTCATCCGGGTGGGTTGCCATAAGGTATCCTTAACAGAAATCAAATCTTTTGCCAAAAAACAGAGGTGGTAACGGCCACCTCTCATTAAAAATTACGAGATAATGGAAAAGCATCGTGCATACACCTTAACGTGCGGCTTGCTATTGATAACCATCGGGTTATTTGCCCGGTATAACATCGGCAGGCGCAGGTTTAACCGCCGGGGCATCGGTGGCCAGCAGCAATTCCCGACTTACGGCAGGTTCATTTTAACGGTCATCGTGGAGAGAGGCATTTATTTTATCGGGACAATTTGCCTTTGGGCGGGCGTTTTTTTCCTTGCCATCACAGGCTTTAACCACTTTAAATTTTAACGATATGAAAACGAATTTTTTTGAACAGATAGCAGGTTTGCAAATCAATGGCACGCTGCAAATCAATATCCAGCCACACGAGGGCGGTACGCTTACCGTATCGGTGCTATTGGCGAATAACAACCCCAAAATCACCTCGGGTAAAAACATCCCGCCGATGCTGTTAAAAGCCACTGCGCAGGAATTGGATGAAGAGTTCTTTACGGAAATAGGCGAACCCACGAAACAAACCGTGCGGCTGTTTGCCAATCTTGAGGCTTATCAGGCCGAACTGGACAAGGCCAAAAAACAACCCGAAAAACCGGGCGGTAAAACGGCAACGGTCGATAATAAGAAAGCCGTGGATAACAGCCTGTTTAATCAACCTGCGGAGGAACATGAGGATGATGTGCATGATGATTTGGAGGAACAGCACGATGAAACGGAAGCTTTAGTGGAAAAAGCACGCCTGTATGACGAGGCTATGCAACGGGTGAACCGGTTGAACACCGACATGAAATACAAGGAAGCTATTGCCCAATTGCCTGATGTGGATGAATACCCTGATAAGGCAAACGAAATCAACAAAAGGCGGGAGCAATTGCAGCAACGGCAGAAACTCTACGCCAGTTTACAAACCGAAGTTTAACGCTAATCATACGACCATGATAGTTAACCAATTAAAAAGGGTGTTTCTGCATAAGGAAAACGGACAGGAAGTACGTTTGGCAGACCCCGGAGCGGAATTTACCGCAAACGATGTACAGAATTTTTATTCCACTAATTATCCCGTACTCACCAATGCGAAAATCATCGGCCCTGAAATTAAGGATGATGAAGTGCAGTACCGATTTGAGAGTACGATGGGGTTTAAAGGATAAGCCATGATAAGAGAGCTAAAAACAAGGGTGGTTAAGATAAAAAAGGAGAACAGGGAATGGAAGCTACAACAGCAATTCGGGGCGTTCGTGGACAAGTTAAACCGCTTGCCCGATGCCGGAGAGGTTCAGCGCAACCCTATGCGGAGCGCACCCGCCGGGCTGACCGAAATGGTTTTTTAAGACACAGGTTCACACCGTTTTGGCAATATAGCGGAAGCAGGGAAAGGGCAGAAAGGGAGTTTCTATATTCCCTTTCCATCCTTTGCCAACACTATGATTTGCAGATACCCGCTGGTGTAAATGATAGCTTCCCGCAAAATATCTACCAAACACAGCAAAGCATCTATCAGCAACTAAAGGCCATCGATGAAAAGCTGTTGTGCATCATCGCAAAGGACGAAAGGCATGTGGCCACATTGGCGACCGTTAAACGGTTCGATACCAACATGACCTTATATTATATCCCCGTGCGTCCCTTATGGCATTGGATGCAATGCGGTCAAAGTCAAAGCTTGGCTGAATTGATAATCAGCATGTTCGCTTACTTGGAGCAGGTGGTTGGAGTTCCGTTTTATACGGAACAGGACAGTTATCTGGCAAGCCAGTACGAAACCTTGGAACAATGGGTGAATGATGATCAGGAAGATGATGCCTGCCGGGACAAACAACTGGACGAGTTGTACACGATGCACAATGCGGGCTTGAAAATCTATGCGCAAATTATTGACCCGCAAAAACTGATAACATTTGAAAGTGTCGTTCAGAACTTTCAACCCCGTAAAAAGGAACAGGATTGGAAGTTGGTAGCGGATGGTTTTTTACAGCTTTACAGGCAGTACCCCGCACGCTCCATATTCGATAATATCCATTCCGCCTTGTTATATCCACAGGACGAAGATCGCATTTACGCAGACCAGTACATCAGCTTTTACTGGAGTGGAAACGATTGTTTTCAGGATTGCCTGTTTGAGATGATTGATAACCATTTTCAGGAAATTGCCTATATGGATGAACCTGCACATGTAACTTTATTCGATTACCCGCCTGAAAGTATAACAGCTGATTTTGATTTTGAAACCCGCCTGTTTGACCTCATAAACGACCTGAGCAGGCTGTTAAACCGTTACGATCATGAACAATGTGAGCCAGCAATTTAATGAACAATACCTGCCTGTCAAAGCCCTGCTGATATACCAGTCAGCCGAACAGGAAAGTGAGAACTATGAGTATAAACCAACCGAGATTTACGTGGAAAGCTATGACATCGGTAAACACGGCAATCCCATTAATGCGCATCCTTTATCGCTGAAAGAAATGAGCACCTTGAGCGAGTTATTGCAATCGACACAGGAACTTCAAAACAACTATCTGCAATGCAAGGGTGTGATACCGCAGAATTTAATTTATGTCAACAGTCAAACCAATGGCTATGCGGTTTGGTACACGACACCACAGGAAGTCAACCTGTTTTTTAGCGATGCTTTAGGTATTCCATCGGGTAAAGCCAAAATACCCGCCCTGTTATGGAAGGCGGCGAAAGAGCGGTTGGAGGTCTTTGCCCTGAAAGGTAAAAACAAGCCTAATGCTGATACTCCGCTTTATTATGCCCCCTTATTCAATCTGTCTCAAAACGGTAGCGTTTGTATGGGTACGGTTAATGTGCAGATTGACCGGCAAACCTATTTGGAGCAGTTGATGACCCAATGGGAGAGCTATTTCTTTAACAGCTATTTCACGCATACGCTCGGCAATCATCGGCATTCTAAGGGCAATCTAATCCAGTTATGGCAGGGACAGATCGGCACAGGCAGGGATTTCCCGCAGGATGAATTAATCAAAAACGGTAAAACATTAAAAGACATTATCAGATGAAAAAGCTAATCAAAGAAGACAAAAGAACTGCGGTTCATATCGTGAACAAAGAACTCTTACGGCCCTATAATCCCGTTACTATCAACCTGATCGGTGCAGGCGGTACGGGTGGACAGGTATTGACCGCTTTGGCAAGAATGAACCAGGCATTGATATCGCTCAATCATCCCGGCTTAATGGTCAACGTGTTTGATGACGATACAGTCACCAAAGCGAATTTAGGACGGCAATTATTTACAACCGCTGAATTGGGCTTGCACAAATCCGTTGGCCTAATAAATCGAATCAACCGCTTTTTCGGCACCAACTGGAAAGCTGTGACCGAAAAATACGATAAGTCATATAATGGAGAGAACGCATGGGCGACAATCACCATAGGCTGTGTAGATACTGTACAGGCCAGATTGGAGATAGCTGCGATTCTTAAGAAGCTGAACAAAAGCATGGGAAACAGCCGTAGCCAACCGCTGTACTATATGGATTTTGGCAACAGCAGGGAAACAGGGCAGGTTATCTTATCCACCATCGGTAAAATCAAGCAGCCTGAATCCAAACAGTATCGCACGACAGATGTGTTGCCGATGATAACTGATGAATTTGGCGAACTTTTGTCTGTATCAGAAGCTGGCGATAATACGCCAAGTTGTTCGCTTGCCGAAGCCCTGACCAAACAGGATTTATTTATCAATTCTGCATTGGCAAACTTGGGAGCATCGTTGTTATGGCAATTATTCCGGGAGGGAATGTTGTTTAACAGGGGGTTCTTTTTGAACCTTAGAGATTTCAGGACACAACCGTTAAAAGTGGCTTGAATTTTCTGGTGTCAGTCAGCACTAAATATATAAATATATTAAGGCGGATTGACACCATCCCGTGAAAACTCCCCGACGGGCTCCGGCGCGCCGGAGCCCCGTTTCGCCCCCTATTTTCGGTTCATTACTCGTGCTTTGGCGAAAATACGGGACGCTCCATTACAAAAAGATTATTTCATGAACTTATATATTTTGTTCATGGAAATATGGAAATGCTTAACCAGGCGGAGAAGATCTTTGCGGCTTTAAATGGTAAAACTATCCGGAAATTCGAATTTCCTTTGTTATTGAATTTACAAATGGCACAGCAATAGCGTTTGATATTTGCGATGATTCCTGGCTGCAGGAAACCCATCGAAGCGAGTGGTCATTGCATCGCTTCCAGTTCTGATCTTAATTTCAGTATAGCCGGGTTCTGGTAGACACGGCAGGCAAAGCGCATCCATTCCAGGGCATCCGAAAGTGCTTTATCTTTTGGCGCAAGGGTAAGCTTGAAAGCGTTGGCCACTGTATATAGGGTACTTGCGATGCCCGCTGAATATTGCACGGCTGCCAGGCGTTTCTCTACTGCGAAGCCAGGAATCTTCGTGCTGTCCTGTTTGCCGGTCAGGAAGGGCTCCATTACTTTTACAAACAACACGCTATCTGTCTTTTTGATAGAGTCGATTGGAACGGCCATTTGTTTAGCGGCCATCCGGTAGCCGGTTCTTTTCAAGCCGGCAGTATCCTTGGCCGCTTGGTAATAATGCAGCGCCAGGTTATCCGCCGAAGGCAGGCGCTGTTCCGCCAGCCAGGGGCGGATCTTGTCGACGTCTGCCAGCAAAGTTGCCGCATCGCTTAATCTTTTGTCCTTGATCGCGTTGCCGAGTGCATAATAGAGGGTTTCATTGTACAGGCGGTCACTAACCTGCTTTTGCTGTTCCCTGTCCAGTCCCTTCAAACCTTCGATAACCAACGGCAGCGCGGCAGATACGGTACTGCCCAAATGCCGACTCAGGTAGATGACCGTTTCGGGGTTGCGCAGGCTTTGCGGTGATATGGCCCCGACATAGGCATTAAGGACTTCCGCATTGTCCATACCCAGGCTCGTCCGTTTAACCAGCAATGCCTTCAGGGTGGCAAGTTGCCGGTCTCCGCTTTTAAAACGCGCCTCCAGTCCGGCCAGTGTTTCACCGGCCTGCTTTGCGGAAGCCGCCTTCAAGCCTTCGGCGATGAACGCCGGAGCTTTCAAATAATCGCCGCTACGATATAATAAATTACCAGCGCTGTCCAGGAACAGGTAGGTAGGATAAGCTTTAACACCATAAGCAGCGGCGAACTTGGGCCCTTCGCCGTGTTCGGCATCCAGCCGATAACTGACAAAAAGCGAATCATAAACTTTGCCCACTTCCACCAGCGGGAAAACCTCTTTTTCCATACGTTTGCAAGGAGCGCACCAGGAGGTGTAAACGTCAACGAAAACCAGTTTATGCTGCCGGCTGGCGGTCTTGAGCACTGAAGCCCAGTTTTCCGTGGAAAACCGGATGCCCGTTGTTGGTTGTTTTTGCGCATGGCTAAAGCTTACCTGGCCACACAGGGCTAATAAGGTAAGGGTAAAATGGAATTTTTTCATCAATCAATGGCGTTATCAAAACTTCGCACCTTGTAAATACCGAAAATATTAGCCTCGTAGGGGTCGGACTAGGCCAGCGAATGAGGCCGGATTAAATGAATATCGTTTATCCCGTGCTTTTGTTTGGGAGATTTGTAAATTCGTTGCCTGCCATGTGAGGTCCATAGCTATTCCTTAATCTTCGCCAAAACTACAATGGTCAATTGGGGCATACAACCGAAAGAAATTAACGGGAGTGTAATTGTACTACCGTACGGCTTTATTTCCCTACAGGTAGAGTTATTAGGTTACATTATATCTGATTTTGTAAGATCACATACCTATACCCATGCTCATACTATATTACTGCTATAATTATTGTCGGGATTATTTATTTAGGTATTAATTAATTGTTTTTTGCCCACTCTTTCAATTGGTCAATCGCTTTTGCCAATGCCCCGGCCGAGCCTTTAAAAGCTGCGGAACCGTTGGGTTTGCCATCAACGCCATACCATTCATAAAAACCATTGTCTTTAATTGTTCTGGCGACCATGGGGTGTAATTCAGCATAAGCTTCTTTAATAAATCCATGACTTATAAGCTGCTGAATCATTCTGGCGCCGAACCAGGTCCAGTCTCCGCCGTTTTGATATACAAAAGGTTTTGATGCTGTCGAGTTTTTATAAATACCTTCAGGATACACAGGGTAAAGTGTTAAACCAATAGACGGCGCGCCGGATAGTTTGACATTCCTTAGCATGTCCTGATTAACAAGCCGGATTTCATGTTTTGATAAGATCCCAGCCTCAATAGCTATCGCCGTTCCACCATGGAAGTAGATTTTGTTTTCATCGAAACTTATCGGGAAAGGTGATTTAGCAATGTATAAATGCGGAATGAATTTATGATTTTTTGCATCCCAAAGGAATTTTCTGATAGCGGTTATAGTAATGGCTTTTAGCTGTTGCCACTTTTGCCGTTCCGGCCCGGTTTTATAAAAGCCGGCCATGTCATCAAGCGCTATAACAAACATGGCGTTATCATATATGTCCATAGCCCAATGGGTGTTTTCATCAACATCAACTACTGCGCCGCCTTCAACCTGTACGTCGCCCCAATCCTGTGTCGTAGCTCCGGTTAAAAGATGATATTTTTTTGAATAGCGGTTTTTTAATAAATAACTAATGGATACCTCCAGATGTTGTAATGCGGTTTTCCCTGCTATCTTTTCCTGCAAAATGGATTTATCACCGGTTATGCGGATATATTTGGCCATAGCCTGTATTAACGACGTTTCCTGGTCTGTTTCTACGGTATTCTTAAAACCGACATGGGAGTTTTCATTTGAAGAGACATAAATATTTGGATCATTCCAGGTTACATGACCTTTTAATACATACCCGTCTACAATTTCACCGTTGGCTTGTTGAAGCTTGAGAAAAGTAAGAAGATTTGCCCTGATGCTGTCACGCCTGTAAACTTTATACGAGGTTTCAATGAAAGTATTAAAATCGCGTATCCAAACCTGTGGATAGCCGTCACCCGCATTAAAGCCTTTGCTTAAAATATCTGTAGCTTTTTTGTATACAGTATCCAGCTTTTTGTCTGCGATAATTTGTACAGCCAATTTGTGTCTTTGTTGAGCCAATCCTTGAATAGCAATGCCAATTATTATGACGGTAGTTACAAGGATTTTTTTAGTATTTGTTTTCAATGTTTATGAAGAAATGTAAATGTTATAAGTGATCTTCACTTTCTACAATTGCAGATTTATTCAAGGATAAACACTGACTAATAAATCCACAAAATAAGGGGGTAAAGACTCTGATTTCCTTATCTTGAGCTTTCGACGGCATACACAAAGCTGTCTCCTTTGTAATACCCAAGGTTATATTCAGTTTGCCTCCCCGCCTGATCAAATACCAGTCGTTTTCTGAATAGAACAGGTTGGCCAGTTTCCATTTTAAGTTTATCGGCAATAAGTTCATTTGCAGCTATGGAACTTATTTCTTCCTTAGATAAGGTGGCAATAACAGAATAGTCATTTTCTAATATTTCATATAAGGGCCTTTTAAAATCCTCATCACCAGTCAAGCCCACGCGTGGATGGAAATAAGAAACAAAATAAACGAATGGTTCATTTGGTTTTCCTCTTACCCTTTCCATTTTCAGTATTTTGCGATCGGTCTTTATTTCAAAGAAATTTGCCAGGATTTCATCCGGATATACCCACGTAACATGAAGTTCGAAATTCTTTATAGGAATTCCCCTCAGTTTCATTTCCTGTGAAAAGCTTAGCCAGTTATTAGACCGGGAGCTGACATAAATACAATGCTTTCACCTATGAGTGCCCAAAAGTGTTTTTATTGTAATGATTTTCGTTGTTAAAATATAAATATGTTTGTACATAAAATAATTTCCTTAATAGCGGCAGATAATGCTATGGAATCCCTGAGTTTATATGTATTTAAGATAACCAGTTGAAGCAGGTTGAATCTAGAATTACAATTGTTACCTGCTGACATCAACAATACCGGTATTGGCGCCTTTTTCCGTCATCCCCAGCACGAACAATTTCCGGTACTGTAATGGAGTCGTCATTTTGACCTTTAGAAACTGCTTGTGAAAGTTTGCTGACGTATTATACCCGCAATCATAGGCAATCGCAGGTATCGGTTTAAGCGTCTCGAGCAGCAAGTGGCAGGCATAGCTGATCCGCGTTTCATTCAAAAAATCGATATAGGTTTTTTGAGTAGATTTTTTGAAATAATTGCAAAAGGCCGGTACGCTCAGGCAAGCGATGGCTGCAACCTTCTCCAGGCTAATAGGTTCCTTGAAATTATCGACCGTGAACTGGAAAACCCGGTCAATCCGCTCCCGGCTCTTTGGATTGTGCATCTGCACCTGACTGGTAGATAAAGATTTGTAGGCCTTTTGCACAGCCATTAACTGCAAACATTGCCCGAGCAGTAGTATCCTTTCAAACCCCTCTACGAATTCAAGTTTCCTGATAAGGGGGGCCAGACTTTCTCTGGCGCCGGTGTTCAGTTTGAGGCCTTGTAAAGCCAGCATGAAAAGTTCCCGAACCGGCTGCATCTCAGGTAGTTCTATGAAAGTGCTTCCCCAAAAATCATCACGGAACTGCACTACTACCGCACTGGTGATTAGTTCAGGATAAGATTTTTGAAAAGTATGAGGTAAGTTAGAACCGATAAAATAGATATCATCAGTTTCAAACTCGCTTACATGGTTACCCACAAAGCCCAGACCAGAGCCTTCTGTAAACAAGATCAGTTCCAGTTCGATATGCTGGTGCCAGCCCACCTCGAAATGTGGAGTACGGTAGGTCCGGGTCACAAACGAGGTCTGGTTATCGTAAGGAAGCTTTTGAATCAGTGGTCGCATAATTTTACTGTATTTTATTTTATGGGAAAGTTAATATCTCAAATACAATGACTATCGAAATGGTAACTAATTGAGCATGTTAACTAACTAAAATAACCAAGCTATGCGCTGTTTCAAAAACGACAACCAACACAGTTAAAATCAAATAATTAACCTAAATATCAGGTATCATAGCGGCAACTGTCCCAAATATATTAAAATAGTTTATCATTTAAAAAAAATAGTGAACGCAATGAAGTTCGTTTGGCTATATATTCGTTCAACAATTGACCAAAGATAAAAAGCCACTATCTCCTTTCTACAAGGAGCGTTCTGTCTCATTAATATGTATGTACATTATTACATTTGACAATTATGTGACTTGTGTTTTCAATAAACCACTGGTTCAGCTTTTATTGAAGAGAATGACTTTAAATCTCGCCGGTCAAGCAGCAAACTAAAGCGATGGAAAATATAAACAGCCCTTAGAAAAGACCAGGCTTAAAATAAAAGGTTTTTATTGTATTGCCAGCAACACCTCAATTATAGACCCCCAAGTTTAATTACTTATCAACCATTATGACCAATTATGAAATATAAATTACTACACTATAGGTATATAACTAAATTCACTATTTGTGGCTTTATCCTAATATGTTTTTTTTGCCCGCCGGTTTGGGCAAATACGCCTCATGCCCGAATAAATACGGGGAGAAAAGCCTTTGATATTAGTCAATATGAGAAGGAAAATTTCCAAACCATAACTGTTACTGGAAAAATAACGGATGAAAATGGGCTTGGAATTCCTGGTGCCAGCGTCCTGGAAAAAGGCACTAATAATGGTGTCATGACCGGTCACGATGGAAATTACATCATTAAAGTGAAAAATGAAAACAGTATCCTGGTAGTTTCTTTTATGGGGTATTTGAACAGGGAAATGCCAGTAGGTTCTTCAACTGTTATTAATGTAAAGCTGGAAGTAAGCAAAAAAAATCTTGATGAGGTAGTTGTTGTTGGATATGGGACTCAAAAGAAATCCGAACTTACCAATGCCGTTGTACAGACAACGGGTAAGGAGCTTACCAAATCCAATGAATTGTCCCTATCCAATTCTTTATCAGGCAGATTGGCCGGATTATATGTAACCCAATCGAGTTCTGGTCCGGGTTTTGATGATGCACAAATTTTGGTAAGAGGATATAACACTTACCGGAATAGCGCAGCACTAATAGTTATTGATGGGGTGGCGAATGCAGACCCGGATGGGCTTAACCGTTTGGACCCGCATGATATAGCATCTATTTCTGTATTGAAAGATGCTTCTGCGGCTATTTATGGTGCACAGTCTGCAGGTGGTGTTATATTAGTAACTACCAAACGTGGCAAATCGGGTAAACCATCTTTTGATTTCAGCACTAATTTTTCAAATCAAACCCCGACAATGGCGGTAAGGCCCGCCAGTGCGCTTGAGTATATCAAGGTTCTTAATGATAGAAGAACATTAGAAGGTACACCTCCTGACTTTCCCGATGCGTTAGTAGCAGATTTTAAAAGTGGAAAAAGAAGGGGCGAAAATTGGTGGAATGCATTGCTTGGTGGTCCTGCGGCCATGCAGTCAAAACAATCTCTTACAATGAGTGGAGGTGGTGAAAAAGTAAAATATTTTACTTCTATTGGTATGGGCTCACAAGGAGGAATTCTTCGTGGCGACAATACCACAAAGCTTAGGCAATACAACATTAGGAATAACCTGGACGTATCGGTTACCAATAATTTTGATGTGGGGGTTGATCTTGCGTTGAGAGAGAAGTACACGCAAAGCCCCGAATTCGGTCCCGGTGGAAATGTTAATTACTTTGCAGTTACCAGTCCATTAGTAGAGGCTTATGTAGATGGGAACTATAATTATCCGACGGAAGGCTGGGAACAATTAAATCCAGCGGCAAGGCTGCTAAGCCCTGGTTACGTTAGGAATACAACCGATGTTGCCAGTGGTACTATTAGGTTCAAGTATAATATGCCTTTTCTAAAAGGGCTGGCTTTAGATGGTTTTGCCTCTTTAGATAAAACGTATAACTATAACAAAAACTTTAATTATCTATTCTCATTTTATCAAAAAGACGCAGATGGTGCAATCCAAAAAATGGTTTCGAGAGGAGCAGACGCAACTGCATTGAGCGAGTATTTTTCTCAAAGTTTAAGAACCACCGAAAATCTAAAACTTTCTTATAGTACCATTATCCATAATGACCATAAAATCAATGCTTTTGTTTCGTACGAGCAGAGTGCATATAAAGATAACTTTTTCACGACCCAACGCACCGGGTATGACTCCGGGGCGATTGATCAACTTTTTGCAGGTAGCCCAAACCGTCTAAATTGGAGTAATGATGGTAGTGCTACTGAGTCTGGAAGGCAAAATTATTTTGGGCGCGTAAATTATGCATTCCGGAATAAGTATCTTCTTGGATTCAGCGCCAGGTATGACGGTTCGCCTATCTTCCCTCCGGCAACCCGGTTTGGATTTTTCCCCCAGGCTTCTGCGGCATGGGTAGTTAGTGAAGAGTCCTTTATGCCTAAGGATTTATTTAGCAACTTAAAAGTAAGGGCTTCGTGGGGCCGGTTAGGTAACGACAGAGTAAACCCCTTCCAGTATATTGGTGCGTTTGGTTATTCTCAAGGTTATGTTATTAACGGACTGGATGTCCGTGGGGTTAGCGCTACGCTAACCCCTAACCCAAACATTACTTGGGAAGTAAGTGAAAAAACCGATTTAGGTTTGGAAGCCGGTTTTTTTCAGAATCGTTTAACTTTTGAAGCAGATATTTATAAGAGTTCGACATCGCATATCCTCGGCCAAAGACAAGCATCAATTCCAGGATATACAGGCTTGGTGCTTCCTGATGAAAACATCGGTAAAATGGAAAGTCATGGAATTGAATTTCAAGCAGGATACAGACAGGATATAGGGGGAGTGAACCTTAATGTTAGCGGGAATGTGTCCTTCAATGCAAATAAAGTGGTGTATTTCGACGAAACGCCCCAATCTGAACTCTATCAAAAAGCAGAAGGACATCCTATTGGCTCCATTTTGGTGTACAAGGCCATTGGTATTTACAGAACCGCAGCAGACCTCAGCAATAATTTAAGCTACCCGGGGGCAACATTGGGCGGGTTGATCTTTGCAGATTTAAACCATGACGGTAAAATTGATGCGAATGATCGGTATCGGTATGACGCGGGTTCCATTCCTGCCGACCCTACTACGGGTATGGGCAGAGTATCAGTTCCTAAAATGCAATTTGGATTAAACATCGGATTAAATTACAAAAGCTTTGATTTGAGCATATTGTTACAAGGACAAAGCGGAGCTAAATTTCGTTTAAGCAATGCGTTTAATTCAGGTGCAGGTGGTAACGGACTTGAATATGTAGCTAATAACAGTTATTCATCATTAAATCCTAATTCACTACTTCCAAGAATTGAGCCGGTAGGCACAGAAGGGGCGGATGCTGATTTTTACTACCATACGTCAACCTGGTTGCGTTTAAAGTCATTTGAAATGGGATACACACTTCCCAAAAACCTTGTTTCGAGGTTTAAAATTTCCGCTTTAAGATTTTTTGTGTCCGGTAATAACTTGTTTATGCTGATTAACAATCTTAAAAAATATGGCGCTGGCGATCCGGAATTCTTATATGGAAATGGGGGAGGTTATCCAAATATGAAAACTTTAAATGCAGGACTTAATCTTACTTTCTAAATAATAAAATTATGAAATATTTAATAGTAAAAAATAAATTGCCTATAAAAGCTTTCGCAATATTGCTTATAGGCGCTATAGCCATTGTCACTTCGTGTTCCAAAATATTGGATAAAAAACCACTAAATGAAATATCTGAAGAAGCCGTTTTTACCGATCCTGCATTTTTACAAAGCTATGTGTATGATGTGTATAATGGTGTGAGACTACCCTGGAGCCCCGGAGCAGGAGGATATGAATCACTAACTGATGTTGCAGTTGATCAACCCGAAACACATGACAGAGCTGCGGGAATTCGTGAATATTTGCAAGGCCTTCTTAACCCTGATAATGTTTCAGACCTTACTAATATTTGGAATGAAGAATATGGCTATATCAGGAAAGCTAATATTTTCTTTGAAAAAACAGCCAGTTCCTCTATTAGCCCTGTTCAACTTAATCCGATGAAAGGAGAGGTACACTTTTTACGTGCATGGATGTATTTTGAATTGATGCGTACTTATGGCGGGGTACCAATAATTACAAAAAGCTTTAGTTTAACGGATAATAGTTTTGATGTGCCCAGAAATACTTATGATGAATGTGCGAAATTCGTATTAGATGAATGCGAAAGTTCCATCAGTTTATTGAATGGCGTTACACCTGTTCCTGGTAAAGTTAGTAAAGAAGCAGCTATGGCACTAAAAGCCAGGATATTGTTGTATATGGCAAGTCCGTTGAACAACCCATCAAACGATCTGGCAAAGTGGCGGGCAGCTGAAACAGCGACAAAAGCTGTAATTGATGCTGGGTTTACCTTACATCCTACACATGAAGACCTGTTTAAAAAGCCATTAAAAACGGATGAAATCATTTTTGGCAGATCTTTTACCCCCGGCAACAGACAACCCGGTTGGGGTCAGAATTATGATTATTGGCCTAGTGGGTTTGATGCTCTTCAAAAAGTTGTTCCAACCCAAACACTTATTAATATGTTTCAACTGACAAATGGACAATATCCATATACGGATGATGGCATAACAGTAAATGCCGCTTCGGGATATGACCCGCAAAATCCTAATATTAATAGAGACCCACGTTACTATAGTGATATTCTTTATCCTGGGTGCGCCCCGGTGACCATACATGATGATGCATTGAGTACTACAAGGACCTATGAATTTTGGGAAGATGGAAATCCTGGCGTCCAAAATCCTAATAAGCCGACCGATCCTGTTAATGGACAACCCCTTAATAATTTTGGCAGGGATTCCAAATCATCCTGGATAGCGGGGATAATACCATTTTTTTGGAGAGTTCAAACGGGGTACACTTTTAAAAAGCTGGTTGACTTTAATGGGCCCCGTGCCACTATGAGTTATGACTTCGCTCAAATAGTTTCTTACCTGAGATTGTCAGAATTTTATTTAAACTATGCCGAAATTCAAATAGCTTTAGGCGATGAAGCTACGGCGCGCCGGTATATTAATATGGTTAGGAAAAGGCCATCAGTTAATATGCCGCCTATAACAAGTTCTGGCGCGGCTTTGACTAAAGATTATAGAAACGAAAGAGCTGTAGAATTGCTCCTTGAAGATTCACGTTTCTTTGACCTTATGCGTTGGAAAGCTGCGCCTGGACATGTGGACATTCCGGTCAGAGGCCTAACCAGTGTGACTATGGACTGGGCAGGTACTAAACCAGGAGATTTAGGAAAGCTGACATTTACTTACGGTGTAATTCCTACAGCCGAGGTGAGAAGCCAATGGAAAGGGGATTATTATTACTTGTTCCCTATTCCAAACGTTGAAATTAAGAAAAGCAATGGATCGATAAAGCAAAACCCTGGATATTAACGCCGGCCTTTTTATGACATAATTAACTAGATTCGTAAGTCTTTTTGATTTATAGCTAAAGCCAATGACAGGAGAGCCCTGTCATTGGCTTTTTGCAGTGATGACTGCTAAGTCTTTCAATTGATCTATTGCTATTGAGGCCGTCTTACCTTCCAAAGTAATGTCACTTTATAAGTCGGGCCGATGTCTGAATGCATCGCAGTTAAACGGTAGACATATAGAACTCCTCCACTGCATCGACTTTATTTATATCGGTGACCTTAGTCAACGAACCCCCGAAGACACGTTCAATGATTCCGTATTTAGGATACTTTTAATCTCAATGAAGGTGGAACGGTACGCAGAAGTTCTATTTTAGAAAGACTGTCCAAAGTTGACCCCTGATTATTTTAGGCAGAACTATGAATGTATCCATGCGCAGTTTGCCAGGCATGTACTTTAACTAAAAGAAAGAAGTGTAATCTGGTCAGGGTAGATAGCTCTATGGTTAGTGAAACCACCGGCAAACTTAACGAAGGATCGATAAGTTCATTTCAATATGCTGGTGCCATCAACTTCAAATGCGCGGTTCTAAAAGTTTTGGCAACAAAAGACGCGGTTTCATCTAACGGTAGTTTTTGAACAAAGAGCTTCGTCTATTGACTATATTTTGTGTTTGTGTTACAATTCAGTTCAATTTTGGCTTTTTTTAATAAAATAATTTACTTTTTCGATATGAAAGTGTAAGGTATCAATACGAAAAGCAATTAGCTTAGTGTTTTACCAAACGAAACCAATCCGGCTGACATGGCTATAGTACCTGCATTAAAAACATCGAAACAACCAGCGCTGAAAACAGAAATAATAAATACCAGGTTTATTATTATCATTAGCACGGTGGCCGCATTAGGCGGTCTCCTATTTGGGTTTGATACAGCTATTATTTCAGGCGCTATACCCTATATTACTTCGTATTTTGGACTCGGTGGGTTTTCGCTGGGCTGGGCGGTTAGTTCAATCCTGATAGGGTGTGCTGCGGGTGCAATGATGGCAGGATTGGTGGCAGATAAATATGGGAGACGTTTAACGCTCATTATATGTGCTGTGTTGTTTGCGCTTTCTGGTCTGGGATCAGGTTTAGCATCAGACTTTACTTTCTTCGCCTTTTTTCGTTTGATCGGAGGATTGGGCGTAGGCGCGGCGGCAATGATTTCACCAATGTATATTGCTGAAACGGCACCCGCTTCGCTACGAGGCAGGTTGGTCGCATTATACCAGCTGGCCATTGTGCTTGGCATATTACTGGCCTATTTCTCCAATTATCTTTTTGAAGGATTTGGTGAAAACAACTGGAGATATATGTTTATATCACAAGTTGTTCCTTCTTTTTTATTCCTTGTAATGTTGTTATTTGTTCCCGAAACACCACGTTGGCTGGTTAAAAAAGGCCTTAAGCAGGAAGCATTATTGATATTGACGAGAATTTCGGGTAGTGTAACCGCTAACCAGGAAATAGAAGAAATTGAAAATACTTTTAATTGTGAAAAAGATTCGGGTTTAAAGGTGTTGTTTAGCAAGACTTATCGCCCTGTACTATTCATGGGCATATTGATCGCAGTTTTTCAGCAGGTAACCGGCATTAATTCCATTCTTTATTACGCGCCCGTTATATTTAAAGAAACCGGGCTAAGCACTGCATCTTCCTTATTGCAAACCATTGGTATTGGTGTGGTGAACGTGATATCAACTTTTATTGCTATCGGTCTGGTAGATAAGGTAGGGCGTAAAAAATTCCTGCTATGCGGAAGTTTATTGATGGGGATTTCCCTTTGTGCTGTGGCACTCTGCTTTCATTACCGGTATTTTGACAACTACATCGTGCTGTTGTTTATGCTACTTTACGTCGGTGCATTTGGCTGCGCGCTTGGCGCGGTGACGTGGGTGTACCTTTCTGAGATATTCCCCAACCGCATCCGGGGACTGGCTTTGTCTGTTGCGACCTTGTCATTATGGCTGGCGGATTTTATGATTACCTATACGTTTCCTATCATGACCAAAAATTTGGGAACAGCGGCTACTCTGTGCTGTTACGCCGGGTTATGTGTATTCGCTTTTTGCTATGTGCTTTTAAAAGTTAAGGAAACCAAAGGGAGGTCTTTAGAAGAAATTGAAAAACTGTTTATCCATGAATAAGGAACACGCATATATTAATATGGGGCAAGTATCGCCTCACAATATCGCTTTTTACACTCAATATGGCTATTTGATCGCCAATAACTTACTAACTGCAGATGAGATCGGCACACTTAAAAAAGAGACTGCGGCCATCTTTAAGGGTGACCGCGGACAAATCGAGGGACTGCTCCAGGTCGCCGATAATGAACCGGATGAGGAAGTATTAAAAAGATATGTAGCCATCCACTTCCCGCACAAAATCTCAAAGATTATTCACGATTCGCTTTTCCAGCCTAAGGTTATGGGCATTTTACAGGCCACTGTCAGCGTCAATATCAAATGTATGCAATCTATGCTCTTTGTCAAATCACCCGGCAAGGCCGGCCAATCCTGGCACCAGGATGAGTATTATATACCAACAAGAGACAAATCACTGGTAGGCGTCTGGATTGCGATTGATGATGCCAACGTTGACAATGGTTGTCTCTGGATTATTCCCGGCAGACCTGGTTACATCATGAAAAGGGTGGCGAATGACAACAAGACTTATGCCGATGTAGATACAGTGGACGTTTCGGCCGCGGGCGAACCTATCCCTGTAGAAGTTAAAAGCGGTTCAGTGGTTTTTTTTAACGGCTATACGCTGCATAGTTCACAAAGTAACAGGACATCTGACTGTTTCCGTACCGCATTGGTTAATCACTACATGAGTGCCGAATCAATGCTTCCCTGGGACCAGGATGGGAAATTGCAGCCATCGGAAGATTGCCGGGATATTGTATTAATTGCCGGCGAAGATCCTTACGCCTATAAAGGTATTACAGATGTAAACAAACCTTACTTAAGGCCTGAGATTCTGAAAATTAAAACAGAGGTATAACGTACATGGAATTAAAAGTTTTTTGTCCGCATTGGGGAAACGAAAATATAAAGCTGGGTGAGTTCTTCAGACTAGCTAAACAACAAGGGTATGATGGCATAGAATATGGCTTCACAGACGATTCGCCTACCTCAAAAGTTGATGAGATTTTTAACACGGCCGCAAAGGAGGATATGTTAATAATAGCCCAGCATTACGATACCAATGAAGCGGATTACCACAAACATTATGAGGTTTATAACTCGTGGTTGTGGAGAATGAACAATTACAAACCATTTAATATTAATTCGCAGACCGGTAAAGATTTTTTCTCCTTCGAAGAGAACGCATCTCTGATTAACGCGGCAACCAAATTTTCACAGGATAGCGGTATTAAAGTGCACCATGAAACCCACAGAGGTAAGTTCTCATTTGCTGCACATATTACAAAACAATATCTCCAAAAAATCCCTGATTTACAAATTACATTGGATGCATCGCATTGGGTTTGCGTGGCTGAATCGTTTTTAAAAAATCAGCAGGAAGCTATGCATTTAGCCATTGAGAGAACAGAACACATCCATGCACGGGTAGGCTATGAAGAAGGACCACAGGTGCCTGATCCACGTGTACCTGAATGGCAATATGCGTTAGATATGCATTTGAACTGGTGGGATAAGATTGCTGCACGTAAAACAAATGAAGGTACTGATGCCGTGTTAACTATAACACCAGAGTTTGGGCCATTTCCTTACATGGTTTCAATGCCATTTACTCAACAGCCTATTACTAATCAATGGGAAGTAAATGCATACATGATGCAGCTATTAAGAGAAAGGTATGGTTAACGGTCATGGTTAATAAAATGGCATTTGAGAGGAAATTACACAAAAAAAGATGTTAATGAGAAAGTTTAAACTATTGATTTTATTGATAATGACAACTTTGGTTGTCTCGGCTAAAGAATATCATGTATCTCTAAGCGGTAATGATGCAAATGATGGAAGTCTGGCAAAACCCTTTAAAACAATTTCTGCCGCAGCAAACGTGGCCATGCCGGGTGATGTGATCATTGTTCATGCCGGTGTGTACCGGGAGCAGATAACGCCCCCTCGGGGTGGCAATTCAGAAAAGGAACGAATTGTTTACCAGGCTGCCAAAGGAGAGAAGGTTGAGATTAAAGGCTCGGAAATAATAAAAGGCTGGAAAAAAGTCGGTAACAACACCTGGATGACGAAGATCCCGAATAATTTTTTTGGAAAATTTAATCCATACAACGATTTAATCCGTGGAGATTGGTATTGGCCTCCTAAAGGCAGTACCTACCATACCGGGGCTGTGTATCTGAATGGCGACTGGCTGATGGAGGCTATTAAACAGGAAGATGTGATGAAAGCAGCAGACGAAAAAGACCCGCTCTGGTTTTCAACAGTTGATTCAACCACAACAACAATATGGGCGCAGTTTAAAAATGTGGACCCTAATAATGAAACGGTTGAAATTAATGTAAGGCAAACGGTTTTTTATCCGGATAAGCCATTTATTAATTACATCACGCTTCGTGGTTTTACCATGCAGCACGCTGCTACGAACTGGGCGCCACCTACAGCTGAGCAAATGGGACTTGTTGGCACACATTGGAGTAAAGGATGGATCATTGAAAACAATATCATCCAATACTCAAAATGCGTGGGCATTGCATTGGGCAAATATGGCGATCAATGGGATAATAACAATACCGAATCGGCATTGGGATATGTAGGTACTATCAACCGGGCATTGGCACTTGGATGGAATAAAGGTACTGTTGGAGGTCATATTGTCCGCAACAATACAATAGCCTATTGCGAGCAGGCAGGTGTGGTAGGCAGCATGGGATGTGCATTCAGCGTTGTTGAAGGCAATACAGTACACGATATTCATATCAGAAGATTGTTCAGTGGTGCAGAGATGGCAGGCATCAAATTTCATGGGGCTGTTGATGTTCAAATCCGAAATAACCATATCTACCGCACGAATATGGGCGTTTGGCTCGACTGGATGGCACAAGGTACACAGGTGAACAATAACCTGATGCACGATAATGATCTGGATATTTTTTTAGAGGTACAACATGGGCCTATACTGGTTAGTGACAATATTTTACTTTCAAAAACAAGTTTGCTGATGAACTCCAGCGGCGTTGCTTTTGCACACAACATATTTGGAGGCAAGATGACCGTGATATCTTACGACAACAGGTTGACACCTTATCTCAAACCACACTCTACCTTTGTTGCCGGACTTCATGATAACGCTGGCGGAGATTGTCAATTTTTTAATAATTTATTTGTGAATGGAGGCGATGCAGGCGAATACAATAAAGCCATATTACCGGTGATTTTCGATGGGAATGTTTATTTGAAAGGAGCTATCAGGGCAGTAGCAGGCGATAAAAAAAGGAGCTTTGGCGAAATAAGTTCAGAAGCAAAAGAGAAACTAAAAAATGTTCGGGACAAAGATGCCCTGGAAACGAATTTTTTGACGGAGGAAAATTTTGATGCCGGTGCGAAGTTGATAGCGGAAAAGGAAAAAATGTATTTAGAAATAGCTTTGGACAAAAATTGGCTGATCAAACAAAAAAGAAAATTAGTGACAGGACAACTGTTGGTTAAAGCCATTGTTCCCGATTTACCGTTCGAGAATACGGATGGCTCCCGGCTAATAATTGACAAGGACTATTTTGGCCAGAAACGAAATGTCCTAAATCCGTCGCCGGGTCCGTTTGAAATAGTGAAAAGCGGAAAGCAACGAATCAGGGTATGGTAAACCACAACAGAGCCCAGAACTCAAAGAAATATGAAACATAGGCGGATACAATCGGCTAATTGATCCAAATCGATGGTGGATATGTGTATTTAATAGTGTTGAAAAAGAAAGACAAATAATAAGAAGACTCAATTAGCATGAGAAAGATTTTTCGTTTAGTTATTTTACTTGCCATTTGCTTGATATCTGTCGTAATTTCAAAAGCGCAGAATTATGATCCTAAATCAACAATACCAGGCAAAAACAAGACAGAAGAAGAACAGAATGCTAAGGATAGTTTGTCAAAAAAGTCAGCTGTCGAAAAAGTTATTATTGTTTATAAAACACATTTTGATCTGGGTTACTCCGGGACCGTACAACAGGTTGTACATGATTACCGGACGTCGATGGCAGACATGGTAATTGAGGCTATCGACAAAAATATTAATCAGCCTAAGGATAAACAATTTGTCTGGACGCTTTCAGGATGGCCGATGAAGCAGATCCTATGGGACGGACAGGCAGCTGGTCGCAAGAAGAAAATTGAAAAAGCCATCTCTGATGGCAACATCGCTATTCATGCATTACCATTTTCAATGCATGCAGAAAGTGCAGATATTGAAGACATGGTAAGGGGGCTTAATATTTCATCAACTCTTGCACGAAAGTATAGACAGCCACTTTCTATCAGTGCAAAAATGAGCGATGCTCCTTCTTATTCATGGTTTATTCCAACGCTTCTCGCAAACGCCGGCGTTAAGTTTTATCACATGGGCGGGCCGCAGGTAAATATAACATTGGGACTGCCACCCTTTTTTTGGTGGGAAGGACCTGATGGATCCCGTGTTCTCACGCTTTACAATAATGGCTATGGAAGCGACCCTCTTCCGCCAGCTAATTGGCCCTATAAAACCTGGTTACACATCAGCATGACCGGTGACAACCAGGGGCCACCCGCCCCTGAAACCATAGCCAAAGATCTCGCATATTATAAAAGGCTTGGGATTGAAGCCAATGTTGGGACAATGGATGATTTTTCCGAAACGATCATGAAAGAGGATTTAAGCAAACTACCTGTCGTTCACAGTGATATTGGTGATGTATGGATCCATGGTACAATGAGTATGCCCGAGGCAACCAAACTGGCTCAAAATATCAGGCCTTCAATTGGTGGAATGGACAAGCTGTCGACGCTCGAAACGATCTGGGGTATTTACCGTCCCGACTTGCGTAATATAACGGCCGAAGCGTATGAACAAAGCCTGCTTTACAGTGAACACACCTGGGGGCTCGCCAACCAGCATTACATAAAAGTTCCTTATGGAAAAGCTTGGGATGAATTGTGGAGCAAAGGTTTGCCCCCTCAATATAAATTAATGGAAGAATCATGGAGATATAAAGCAGATTATATCACCAATGTTCAAAGACTTATCTCAAATCCATACCGGGATGCGGTAGCATCACTTGCGGACAATGTTAAAGTGGAAGGACACCGCATAGTTGTTTATAATCCTTTGCCCTGGAAACGCGATGGGGAAATTGAACTTGATACACGCCTGGCCTTCGGTAGCGATTTTGCCTCACTCAAACCGGTTGATGGAGGTGCCGCTATCACAGTTTCCCATGAATCCCCGTCAATTGAAGACAAAGCGCCTATGTCCCGTTTCGTAGTTAAGGATATTCCACCCATGGGCTATCGTACTTATGTAGCTTCCAATGAGAAGGTTGATAATCCGGAGATGATTGCAGATAAAAATTCAGGAGTGATAGAAAGTCCGTTTTTCAAAGCAGCCATCGACGCTAAACGGGGCAGGATTGCCAGCCTGATTGATAAAAGAACCGGAAAAGAGCTGGTTGATACAAATGCTCCGCAAGGTTTCGGCCAGTATTTTTATGAGCGGTTTGGATATAAGCAGCTTTCCGGATGGATAGACAAATCGCTTTATCCCCAATATCAGGCGCACAGGTTTTCGTTTGTAGCTTATGATATGCCTCAGGATGTTGTCTACAGTTCGGCACTTCCAGAGGATATGACCCTGACTATAGAAAAATCTGCCATAGATGTTAAAGCCGTATTAATTGGTACTATTCCCGGACCCGGACAACCACAAAAGATTTCTATCTCATTGAGCCTTTCCGGTCTGCAACCTATAGCCGATCTCGAAGTGAGCTGGCAGAAACAACCCGATTCCTGGCCGGAAGCAGCCTGGATTTGCCTGCCGTTTAAATGCGACAATCCCCGTTTTCGCCTCGGTCGAATAGGTGCCGACGTTGATCCGGTTGAGGATATGAACGTTGACAACGCCAATTATCATTTATCGTGGGTCAATACCGGAGTAGCTGTGTATAATGGAACTACAGGAGCTGGAGTAGGTATCTGTTCGCCCGATGCACCTTTGGTAAGCCTCGGAGAGCCCGGAGAATATAAGTTTGACAAGCGTTATAAGCCCCGGAAACCATATGTATATATAAACCTGTATAATAACCATTGGCGTACCAATTTCCCTGCGTGGATCGGAAATGGGCAACGTATGAGTGCCCGGGTACGGATATGGGCATTTGACAAATTCACGTCTGAAAGTGCGCTATATACGCCGGCCATGGAGACACGTGAGCCTATGCTAGCAGCTTGTTCCAATGTAAAGAACGGGAGCTTACCGGTTACACAGGCTGGTATTTCTCTTTCGCGCAAAGGAGTAGCTGTAACGGCATTTGGTCCGAATCCTGATGGCGAGGGTATTGTTCTTAGAATTTGGGAGCAAGGGGGGCTAACAAGTAAAATTGAAGTTTCCCTGCCGCAGAATATTAAGAAAACATCAGCTCAACCCGTAAACCTGCGAGGGGAAAATTACGGAAAACCTATTGATATTAAAGATGGCAAGTTAACATTCGAGATTCATGCTTATGCTCCTGCCAGTTTTGTTCTGAAAAACTAGGGCAATGAATTATCATGTAGTATAAACGTTGTTTTTCTATGGCAAACAATTGACGGGTTATAAGCGAACACAGACGAGGTAAAATACGAAACGAATAATGTCAGATGAGATAGTCAGAGGTAAATGGCCAGCGTGATTTTGTTTTCGAAAACCAAATCAAATTGCATAAGCGGTAGCAATAAGTTTTACCGATCAAAAAGGTCTAACAATGACATTCTTTCATAAAGGAAATTAATCTAAACACACCAAATATTTTACTATTAAACTATGAAACAAAATTTATTAAAAAAACTGACAAGGCCGAAAAAATCACATTTAACGTTGGCAATCGTCCTGTGTTTTGTTCTATTTAACTTTTCCTGCAAAAAATTGGGAGTTATAGATCCTTTAAAGGATCACAACTCATCTCCCGGCCCCAAAAACGAGCCGGCTCCATCCCTTGTTGAATATAATTTTGATAACGACAGCAATTCCGGTCTGATGTTCCAGGATGGAGAATCTATGGCTCTTCTTACTTCGGAAGCCAGGCGTTATGAAATTGGAAAGGTACTGCGTGTGAAAGCGGTTGATACGACAACAATAGAAGTGGCAAACTTTGCGCCTGTCGATATTTTGGATGCTACGATACTTTTGACTATTGAAGGACAGGCAAAACCAATAAAGCTTTTCAGGGTCGGGAAGATCAGGGCGCATGCAATTAAGGTGATACCATATTCATTTATTAAAGGGAGTACCAAATTTATAAATACCGACAATCAGGTAGTTGATCTGGTCCAATATAAAACTACAGGTATCCCAACAAACAAAGTATCTTTTGATTTTACCGGGACTACAGATCTGATCATAAAGCTCAAATCATTGGCTAAACTGAAATGGAAGGTCAAGTACCAGGACTTTGACCCCACAGATAATCCCAAGGATAATTGGAAGGATAATATCGACGCAAGAGATGTAAGAAGGTTCACTGGTTTGATGATCAATTTAGCGTATATGTTACAGGCCGACACGACGCAGAAAGTATTTTTAGCTGAACCGATCACGGATAACAACAAGGTTTTAATGACAACTGCACAAAAACAACAGGCTTTTAACAGCATACTCGATATCCCTAAATTTAATTGTGGCGTGGTGGTGAATGTTTCCGGATTAGGAGGTGGCTCCACTTACGGTTTGGCTGACTATCTCTTAGTCAAATACATGACCAAAAACATCTGTTTCGAAGCAGTGCATGAAATTGGTCATATGGTTGGTTTTTCTCACAGTTCAAGCATGACCTATCCTTCTTCAGATAACAGGGGTGCAGTTGTGGCAACCGGGAATGTGTATTTGATGATGATTGCGAAAGGCTTACTCCCCATAAAAACCAGCAACTATTATAAACCGTCAGATTTATAATGCGGATATAATGGTTTCTGTTTGAAATTAACAAATCATACTACTTCTTTACCTGTAAATTTATGAAGACAACTCAATTGAAAACATAACAAGGTCGAAAAATTCATATTCAACGTTGGCAATTGTCCTGTGTTTCGTCCTATTTAACTTTTCCTGCAAAAAATCGGGACTTACAAGTCTTGTAAAAGATCAACTTTCATTTGCCAGAGTTATTTGAAAAAGCCCGGTTTTTGCCGAGGGACTAAATATTATCAGTATAAATTGATTAATAGGGACAGTAGGCAAAGGAATTGAGGTTCTTATAGGCGTTATTGAGGTATCGCTTTTATAATACAATTATAACTCAATAATTTTTTCTGAAAGTTTTTGGAGGGAATTTTACTAACGAGTAAAACTGTTTGTTAAAATTAGACAAGCTGTTGTAGCCGCTTTCGTACGCGATTTCAGCTATGGATTTATCGGTCTCCATTAGCAACCGCTTTGCATTGCCAACTCTTGTTTCATTTATAAATTGGGTAAATGTTTTTTGAGTCCTTTTTTTGAAATAATGGCTAAACGCTGAAACACTCATGTTTAATAAGCCTGCTATTTCTGATACATCAAATGAGCTGTTGATATTGTTGTAAACGTAATTGTAAACTTTGTTCATCCTTGTACAGTCAACCTCATTCAAATAAGGTTTAAACCCTGGGCTGGACAGGTAATATATATCCGACTTTGAAAAAATATTAAGTATTTCAAGCAGGGCTAAAGTTTTTTCAAAGGTTGCCAGGTCTAATATTTTCAATATTTTTTCCTTTACTAATTCGTTTGTCGTGGCATCTTTTAAACAAATTCCTCTTCTACTGTTATTGATCAACTTTTCGATATGCTCAGCTCCGGTCAATCTGAAAAAGTATTCGCCAAGGAAATCTTTGTTAAATTGTACCACAATGGCAAGCGAATAGCTATCATCTTGTAAATGATTATCATTACACCAAAAATGAGGGGTGTTTTCTCCTACCAAAACAAGATCTCCAGGTTCGAAATTTTCTATACTGTCGCCTATGAATCTTTTTCCCCGACTTTTGAGTATTAATGTAAGCTCTAGTTCCGGATGATAATGAAGTGGAGCCGAAAATTTTTTCTCTTTTACTTCTCTCGCAACAAGAAGCTCCCCCGGGTTGGCCGTTATCTTTATAAATTGAGTCTTCATCTGCAAAATAATTACTTAATAAATTTATCTGTTTTGATTGGAAATTCAAACAAAGACTACCAATAATTCAATAGAGAGGAAGAAATTGACCAATTAGGGGCGATAATATCTGTTGGTTTAAAATACTTTTGTTTAAACCAATTTAAATTTCATGCCAGTAACTACTGATTATAAGGGGTATAAAGGATTACCCGCAATCGTTGGCCTCCACAAAATGGAGGATGCAATTGATAAAGGTTTAACGGTATCCGAAAGTGTGAACAGACTAAAAAGATATCATTGGACAGCAAAACGCTTAAGCCTTATTCTGATCGGACGGATCACGTCGATGCCTATATATGAGTTGAAAATGGCATTTAGTATGCATGCGCATTTGTTGGCAGAGCACGTAGAGCCGTTTTTTAACCGGGTAAGGGAAATGCGCGAACCTCCTTATGGCATGGACGAAACGCCCCATGTTGCCATGGACATTGTACTAAATGAAATTCAGAATGCCCCTACCACCGAAGCGCTGATATTAGGAATTTACCAATACATCATTCCAGCGCTTGTGAGTGGTCTGGAACGACATATTGCAGACAATAATAAGCTTTTTGATCATCCGACATATAGGATATGCAAACTGGCATTGTCAGATATAAAAGAAATTGAGGATTACGGACAAAAAGCTATCAAGGCTTTAATTTCTGCAGATGATCTGATAGCGTATCATGACTGGATGTGTTATCTTGAAATAGGTCTGAATTCAATGGGCGGCTTGGACGGAACACAGCCAGTTTCTGTGGTGGCGTCTGATGAATTATTCTGGAAAGAAGCTTACTTATTTGATTTTATTCCTCAAAGAGACGAACGTTTTTTCGATGGATATAATATGCGGGTTAATGCGGAAGCCTTCTTATTCGATAGGGATATTGATGCCCTTCCTAAAACACTTATGCTTTATTTTAAGCGCATGCGCGAAATTAATGTACCAGAGATGATGGCCAGCATCGTGCATGAAACCAAAGATAAGCCCTGGGAATATTATAGGGAAATGATTCGTCAGATATGGGATGAAGCCAGACACGCCATGATGGGCGAGGTAGGATTTGCGTCGCTCGATATTGATTGGAAGAAAATACCGATGGATGTCACCTGGTGCCATATCCTTAATACTGAGTTAAGTAATAAAGAGCGCCATGCGGTTCTGTTTTATATTGAACAAGGATTAATGCCGGCGAAGACCGGGAAAAAATACGAGTGGGAAGTTGCCGTTGCCACAACAAACAGACTCACAGAATTAATTCAGGATTATGATTGGGCGGATGAGGTATTACATGCCCGTATCGGTCGTGACTGGATTGTACCTGAATTAGGAGGGCAGGACAAGGCGTTGGAATTTGGCAACAGAGCCTGGGACAAGGCGTTAACTAACCGGTACGATCAATTTGAGCAGGAAGGGAGGACAAAGCATCACAATTGGTGGCCCGAGATTTACTCCGAGGCATGCAAACACTGGGAAATAGAACCCGACCCCGAGGTTTTGAATTTTGATATCAGTTACAGGGAATCCCGGCCGGATCAGCAAAAGGTATAGAACAGATCTTAATTATTTGACAGGAAAGCATTATGAAATGATCAGATGTTTTTCCTTCTTAAAAATAGCGTATGAAATCATACAGAATGTATAAAGTTATCGGGAAAGTTAAAGAAAGTAGCTTAGTCGTTTCGTTGTACCTGGCGCCAATAGACGGTATTCCATTAACTTCGTTTCTGCCAGGCCAGCATTTGCTGTTCAAGCTGCACATCCCTGGTCATGAGGTTCCTGTATTTCGATATTACAGCTTTTCTGATATGTTCAATCACGAATATTATCGGGTATCGGTAAAAAAAGAACTTCCTCCCGGTAAGAATTTTGATTTACCGGAAGGAGTAGCTTCTTCTTATTTATATGATTGTGTAAAGGAAGGTGATATTCTGGAAGCAAAAGGACCATCAGGTGATTTTTATTTAAATCCTGAAGATAATAAACCAGTTGTTTTAATTGCCGGCGGGATAGGTATAACACCGTTGCTAAGCATCATTAAATCAATTGCCAAATCTAATCCGGACAAAATGGTTTATCTTTTTTACGGAGTCAATGAAAGTAGCGAACATGCTTTTCAAACGGAATTGCGGCAAATTAGTGATGCGCATAATAATAGCTGTATTACCACCTTTTATAATAAGGAAAACTCCGGTGATGTACAAGGGCTGCATTATGATTATGGAGGGTTCATAAACGTACAAACCATATTACAAATAACGAAAGAGATCTATTTGGATTATTATATATGCGGGCCGGGCGCAATGATGACCTATATTACCGGAGAACTAGAAAAATTAGGCATTGATAAACAAAATATCCATACGGAGTCATTTAATCATAAAAATGAAGAGAATTTGGCAGGAGAAATGCCGGTGCCGTTATCCGGTCAGGAAAGTTTAAAACTAAATGCTGACTTTTCAGTAGAGTTTTTACAGTCGGGTAAAAAGATACTATGGGATAATCGGTACCGATCTATACTGGAGTTTGCGGAAGGGAATGACATAGAAATAAGCTCTGGTTGTCTTTTCGGTGACTGCGGTACTTGTCTTACCGAGATAAGGGAAGGAAATGTACGCTATACACATCAAACACTGGTGGCAGTTGATAAAGGTAACTGTTTGCCCTGCAGTTGTATACCAACAAGTGATGTGATATTAAATGCATAGATTTATTAATACTTTTCGCTTTAGAAATTAAGCTTCCATGCAGGGAGCCAACATTTTGTAACAGAAACAAACAGATAGTTAAAGCTTTGAGATAGAAAAGGATATGTTTTTAGATAAAATATGTACATACATTACTACTAATAACAAGAAATGAATTCAAATAAGGTTACTGATCAAGTGAATGGTTATATGCCGGAGCATATACTGCTTCGCAAATCTTCGCAAAGGCTAATGCCTGGCACGTTAAATCGACCGGATACAGAGATGACTTATAATATTTATCCGGCTCATTCACTTGGTGAGGACAAGATATTTAATGGTTATGCCTCCTTGGCCAAATGGATCGTTCAACAAAAAAACGTGATTATTGACGGCTATGTGGGAGTTTTTTGGGGTAGGGTTCAGTCCGCGTTAAATCAACAAATTATAAACGCCGGGTTAACAATCAATTGGATTTATTCTGCCGCATATTTAAAACCCGTATCAGAAATCGACGCTATGGTAAGCCCTTTTTTAGGTGAACCGGAATCGGTTTGGGGAACAAAATGTTTACTGACGCTTAAAGATCTTTTTGAGGATGAGTTCTCGGCACAATCGCCCGATGAAGGATATGATATTAATATTGTTGTGGGGTCGGGTGCGTCACTGATAGACTGGAATGTGCCGATAATCTATATCGATCTGCCAAAAAATGAATTGCAATACCGAATGCGGGCGGGCTCGATTACCAATTTAGGGAACAACCGGTTATCTGACCCCATTTCAATGTATAAGAGGTTCTACTTTGTGGATTGGGTATTACTAAACCAGCATAAAAAATCGATACTCGATACAATCACTGTTATTGCTGATGGGCAATGGATTGATGAAATAAACTGGATGTTAAAAACTGACCTTATCGAAGGTTTAAATCAGGTTAGTAAATCCATTATCCGCGTAAGGCCCTGGTTTGAGCCAGGCGTATGGGGCGGACAATGGATAAAACAACATCTGTCCCAGGTAAATAAAGAAGTAGAAAACTACGCCTGGTCATTTGAACTGATTGTTCCCGAGAACGGATTGGTTTTTGAAAGTAATGGCTATTTACTTGAAGTCTCCTTCGACTTTTTGATGTTTTGTAATCAAGAGCAAGTGTTGGGCAGGCATGCTGCTCAATTTGGAGATGAGTTTCCGATAAGGTTTGATTTTCTTGATACCTATGATGGTGGCAACTTATCAATACAGTGCCATCCCCGCTTAAAATATATTCAGGAGCTTTTTGGCGAAAATATCACCCAGGATGAAACTTACTATATACTTGATTGTAAAGGCGATGCCCAGGTATATCTTGGTTTTCGGGAAGATATTGATGCAGCTTCCTTTAAGAATATCTTAATAGATAGTCAAAATAGAAATGTCGAAGTAAAGATTAATGACTTTGTTCAGTCACTTCCGGCAAAAAAGCATGACCTGTTTTTAATTCCGAACGGAACCATTCATAGCGCAGGGGTAAACAATATGGTGCTTGAAATAAGTGCAACACCGTACATATTCACCTTTAAAATGTACGACTGGTTAAGGTTGGATATGGATGGGAATCCCCGGCCGATCAATATTGAACATGCATTTAAGAATCTCGATTTTGATCGGAAGGGAAATCGTGTGCAGGAGGAACTTATTGCAAAGCCACAGATTATTGAAGACGGCGAAGATTGGCAGCTGGTTCACCTTCCAACTCATCAGCAACATTTTTATGATGTACACAGAATTGAGTTTGATAACACCATCAGTATTGATACCAATAATGGCTGCCATGTGATGATGCTGGTTGAAGGCGATGCCGTTTTGGTAGAAACGGCTAACGGTACTAAACAGACTTTGGCCTATGCTGAGACCTTTGTAATCCCGGCTGCGGCAAAAAATTATAAACTGACTAATCAGGGTAAGGGACGGGCAAAAGTTATTAAAGCATTTTTAAAGCAGATATAGATGACAACGATTCAGATCATTATCCTAAAGTCCTCTATGTGTGGTGAGTCTGGCATTTGCTTAAAATATCCGCCATAACTTGCTGATCCAGAGAATTAAACTTTTTGCCTAATTAATTATAAACCAATTATAAACCAATTTTATGAGATTTTTTTTACAAAAATGCAACACAAATGCAGGGCTGGGAACCCTAATGAAGCTTGTCGTTGTATTGCTTTGTCTTTTAGGAGGCATTCAACAGGCTTTCGCCCAGCAAGCCATTTCAGGATCAGTAAAGGATTTACGGGGAACACCTCTGGTAGCCGCATCAGTAAGGGTGAAAGGGACAAGTACCGGTACGTTAACCGATAAATATGGTGCATTTACAATTAAACTACCTGCTGGGAAAACTGTTTTGACAGTTACTTACGTCGGCTATGAGGCAATAGAGGTTGATGTTGCTTCCAAGACTTTCTCTTCTGCGATAGTATTAAAGGAGTCTTCGTCTTTGAAAGAAGTTGTAGTTGTAGGCTATGGTACACAACGTAAAATAGATGTTACAGGATCTATCGGCTCAGTTAATAGCAGAGCAATCACAGAAAGATCGTCACCTGATGCCATTGGTGCCTTACAAGGTCAAGTACCCGGAGTAAACATTACTCAAAACTCAGGCAAAACAGGTGATTATAGAATCAATATCAGAGGCTTCAATTCTATTAACGCATCCAATAATCCTTTATTTGTTATTGATGGCGTTATCGGGGCTGATTACAGTGCGATAAACCCAAATGATATAGACAAAATTGATGTACTGAAGGATGCATCAGCATCTGCAATTTACGGAGCACGCGGTTCTGGCGGCGTAATTATAATTACTACAAAACAAGGTAATTATAATAGGCCAACCACTTTAAGTTACAATGCGGTAGGGGGGTTCAATAGCTTACAAAGAGAGATCCCGGTTTTGAATTCAACCCAATACCAGGCTATGGAAAAACAAGCTTATGCCAATTCAGGTGTGCCTTATCCTAATTTCGGCGTACTTGAACCGGATTTGTTTAAGCCAGATAATACGCCAAGGTATAATACAGACTGGCAGAAAGAAGTGTATAAACCAACATTTTCACAGAATCATAATTTGTCTGTAAGTGGTGGAACTGATGCTTCTAAGTTTAACTTAGCTGTTGGTTATCAGGATGATCGGCCATTGTCGTTATTTACTTATAATAAGAAATTTTCTGCCCGGCTAAACGTAGACTCAAAGATAAACCAATGGCTTAATGCCGGGTTAAACATATCAGGGATTTACAATCTGTCAAAAACTAATGATGGGTTTGGCTATGGTGTACAGAGGATGGCTTTGGAATCTTTGCCTTATATTCCTGTAAAACTCCCTAACGGAAAATGGGGATCCGACGGTATGCATTTATTAGGTGAAAGTACTCCGGCCAATCCTGTTGCAGACGCTACTAATGACCTTGACCTAACCCACCGGACGCTTACTTTCGCTAACACTTATTTGGAGGCTGTTCTTTCTCCGAACCTGAGTTTCAAAACGAGTCTGTCAGGTCAGGTGAATTCAAGTAAAAATAATTTCGCTTATAGCTCTGATCTGCTGGATAGAGGTCAATATAATGGTATTAATGCATCTATAAGCACAGATCAAAACCTGTATTGGCAAAGTTCAAGTTATTTTACTTACAATAACACGTTCGGTCGGATCCATAAAATTAACGCAACGCTGGGTGCAGAGTGGTCACAAACTTCTGATGAAACCTTTGCGGACGGTGTTAACGGTTTTGATAGCAGTTATTTTTTATTTAATAATTTAGGCGCTGCAAACATTGCTAATCCGCCAACGTCTGCTGCTTACAAAAAGCAAACCAATTCGTATTTTGGCAGGGTAGTATACTCTTTGTCAGACAAATATTTGTTCACCGCAACCGGCCGTTACGATGGAGCATCAGTGTTTGGTGAAAATCATAAGTTTGCGTTTTTCCCTTCGGCGGCAATTGCGTGGCGCGTTTCACAAGAAGATTTTTTAAAGAACAGCAAGCTGATCAGCAATTTAAAGCTAAGATTAAGTTACGGAAGTACGGGAAATTCCTCCATAGATTCCTATCGGTCTCTCAGTACGCTAAGTACAAATTACGCAATTTTTTCAGGTACAAGGACAGCCGGGGTTGTGCAGGGTGTTATTCCCAATTCGGATTTAAAATGGGAGCAAACCAATCAGCTTGATTTAGGGCTGGACCTGGATCTATTTCATGGGCGTATAAATATCGTTGCCGATGTTTATAATAAAGTAACCCATAATTTGCTGCTTAATGCGCCGGTTCCCTTGTCAACAGGTTATGATAACGTATTAAAAAACATTGGTTCGGTCGGTAATAAGGGCCTTGAATTAGGAATTACTTCAAATAATTTGACTGGAGATTTAACCTGGAGCACCACATTAAATCTTGCTTTCAACAAAAATAAGGTATTGGCATTAGGAACTAACAATGAAGATATATTTCCAGGTCCGTCAGTTCTTGACCAAATAGGTATTTTAAGAGTAGGACAGCCGGTAGGATCTTTATGGGGCTATAAACAAGATGGCACCTGGGGCTCAGATGAGGCTGCACAAGCAGCAAAGTACGGGAAAAGGCCTGGCGATATTAAAGTAGTTGACTTAAACAATGATGGCCAAATTAATTCCAAAGATCAAACCATACTTGGGCACTCTTATCCAAATTATACAGGAGAATTTATTAATAGGTTAAAGTACAAAAATTTTGATTTCTCCTTAGATATAGGCTTTAGCCAGGGAAACAGCGTCTTTAACATCGGAGTTCTTATTCAGGAACAGAGACAAACCTATGCTAATGCTTTTACAACCGTTCGTAATGCGTGGACACCTGCAAATCAAAAAACGGACGTAGGCTATGTACGCTTGAATAACGACCCCCATGGGTCTACGCTGCTCCAAACATCAAGGTACGTATACGACGGATCCTTTATCAGAGGCAGAAACATGACATTGGGCTATACTTTTCCGCAATCTATTGCTAATAAATTCAGTATGAGTTCATTAAGGGTTTTTGCTGGCTTGCAAAACTTCTTTATGCTTACAAAGTATAAAATCGGCCACGATCCTGAGGCATCATCATGGGCGCCGTCTTTACCTTTTGCCTACGGTATCGATTTGTATGGTGAACCCAGGCCAAGAATATTCAATCTTGGATTAAGCATGAACATTAAATAATATCAACCTGTAAAATTTGTTAGTCATGAAAAAAATAATAAAACTATCAGTCATTGCATTCGCCTTTCTGGCGATGCCATCCTGTAAGAAATTCCTTGAGGAGAATCCACCAAGCGCCTATACTCCAGCCAATTACTATAAAAGTCTTGTTCAGGCACAAAATGCTGTTAACGGTATTTACGCTTCAATCAGTACTTTATACAGTCAGGGCGGTAATTTTGATGATTTAGGTTTGCTGTTGCTTGAAATGCCAACAGGTCAGTCCAACACTGATATCAGCCAGTCGACCAACAATCAAGAGTTACTACACCTAAATACAAGTTCTGCGAATTTATATGTACGTCAATGGTGGAGGACATCTTATAAGGGTATTGACGCAGCGAATTTGGCAATTACCAATATTTCCGCTATGCCAGCTTCAGTCGTGTCTGCTACTCAAAAGAGTCAGTTAGTTGGGCAAGCTCAATTTTTAAGAGCGTGGTTTTATTTTAATTTGGTAAGGATTTATGGAGATGTACCATTATTAACTACTCCAACAACTGGCACTGCAGATTCACAAATTCCAAGAAACCCGACTAAAGATATATATGAGAAATTAATTGTGCCTGATCTATTATCGGCAGAGCAAAGCGGCTTACCGTTTGCAGATCAAACAGGAAGAGTGTCATTGGGGGCGGTAAAAGGATTGCTGGCAAAGGTATATGAAACGATGGCCGGTTATCCCCTGCAGCAGGCAGATAAACACGCTTTAGCCAAACAAAAAGCACTGGAAGTTATTTCGTCAAATCAGTTTACGTTGTACAGCAATTATGATCAGTTCCGTGACCCGTCGAATGACAATAAGATGGAGAATATTTTTATGGCCCAATTTTCAAGCAAAGATCTGTCTAACCCATTGTTTGCCCAGACACTTCCATTGTTTCAGCCCATAAGCGGTGTTTATTCAGGTAACGGTGCGCTAACACCAGATTTAACGTTTTACAAATCATTCAAGCCTGGCGATAAAAGAGGACAAGAAGATCAATACTTCTTTTCTCATTACGCAAATCACGGATCAGGTGCAGATGTTGTATTTAGTGAGGGACAGCATATTTTTAAATACTTTGATAATGTAAGTTATGCTAATAACACACAATCTGGTAAATGCTTTCCAATAATTCGTTTGACTGACATTATGCTTTTATGTGCAGAAGCCCAAAATGAAGCGGATGGAACTCCAGATGCTAATTCATATACCTATTTGAATCAAATCAGATCAAGAGCTGGGTTAGCCCCATTGACAGCGCTCAGTCAAAGTCAGTTTCGTCAAGCCGTTTGGCGTGAACGGAATCATGAACTTTGTTATGAAAATATAACTTGGTTTGACATGGTTAGAACCCGTATGGCTTACGATACCAAAAATGATGCATTTGTACCTTTGGTAGGATATACCTTTCCTTACGGATCGAATATCACTTTTCAGACAAAAAATTTACTATTCCCCTTGCCTCAATCTGAAATACAAGCCAATCCTAAGCTTACGCAAAATACAGGATACTAAGACATAAAAAGATACAAATACTTTAACAGTAATAGATCTCAGGTCGCTGCCTTTAAAGAAAGTGGTGCCGTGATAGCACCACTTTCTCACTTATGAAAAATGAGAACAAAACGGGGAGAATCAGAAAATAAGCAATTATGAAAAAAATAGCGATAGGCATCTTATTACTCCATAGCATAATAGTTTTGGGGCAGGATAAGCGTCGCGGTTTACCGCCTGTAAATCCAAATGTTAAAGAGGTTATAGTGATATTCAAAACGCACTTTGATATTGGTTATACACATCGGGTTAAAGATGTTGTACAATATTATCGGACGGAAATGATCGATAAGGCTTTGGATATAATGGACAAAACCAAAGATTTGCCCACATCACAGCAATTTACCTGGACTGCACCAGGCTGGGTAATGGCTAAGGTATTGGAAGATTGGCCCGGCCAAACACCCGAGCGCCACCAACGATTGGAAGATGCCTTTAAGTCAGGGCGGTTTGTAGCCCATGCCATGCCTTTCTCCGTTCAATCACAAATATTGTTTCCCGAAGATATTGCGAGGTCATACGAATCATCTTCTTTTGTTTCCAGGAAATATGGTTTGCCGTTGCCGCGCGGAGCAAAAATGACGGATGTGCCTTCTCAGGCAAGTCTCTTGGCAACAGGCTTGGCACGAGGCGGGGTGAAATTTATGCATATTGGCTGCAACTGGCCAAGTGGATACGTAAAATATCCACCCCTTTTCTGGTGGCAAGGGCCTGATGGAAGCCGTGTTTTGACGCTTTATTCGACTATTTACGGGACCGCAACAGGATTGTCATGGCCAAAGGCATGGGGAGGTAAAGATGGATACGTAGGAGAGAATCTAATTCCACCTGCTAATTGGCCCTATAAAGTATGGCCTGCTATTTTTGTCACCCTTGATAATTCGGGTCCGCCCAGTCCAAAAGACGTAAAAGCATTATTTGATGAGGCCGCAAAAAAAATGCCGGGTGTGAAGGTTCGGGTAGGGCGCCTGGAAGATTTTGCCGACGCTGTTTTAAAAACACATCCTCAATTACCAATTGTAAAAACAGATGCACCAGACACCTGGATCCAGGGTAATATGAGCGACCCCGGTGGAATGAAAATCTCCCGCAATATTAATCCACTTATACCAGCCGTCGAGGGGCTGAACACGCAACTTAAAAACTGGAATATAAATGTTCCTGATCCAACCAAAGATATTTCAAAAGCTTATGAAAATGTGTTATTGTATGCGGAACATACCTGGGGAGGAGCCAGTTCTGTAAACCAATACGGAGAGGCATTTAAAAACCTTTCACCCGAAACATATAAAGATTTGGAAGCATCATGGGAAGATAAGACCAATTATATTCATACAACACAGCATATTATAGAATCCCTGCTGGCAGATAACCTGTCGGCCCTCGCTCAAAATGTTAATCAGCCAGGTAAACGTTATATAATTTATAACCCGCTTCCTTACAGCAGATCAGGGTGGGTTGAAGCAGGCCGTGATCATAAATATATTAATGCTAAGGATATCCCTTCCTGTGGTTACAAAACCTTTACCGAAAAAGATCTGGTGGAAAAAGCTGCCGTTGAGTTAAATTCAAACAAGATCGAGAATAAGTATTTCGTAATCACGTTTGATCCAACCCGGGGCGGTATTTCATCCCTTATTGACAAACGTACCGGAAAAGAATGGGTTGACGGCAATGCTAAACAGGGCATGGGGCAGTATATGAACGAGCGGTTTACTTATGAACAAACCGTAAAATACGATACTGAATATCAGCAGGGGCGTGCGATGGACATCTTTGGCGCAAAAGGAGTATGGCTGCATCCGGGTTTATACAAGCCTGGAATGATCTCAGAAAAGCAGATTCCTTACCGTGCTGCATTATCAAAAAATGGCAGTTTAAAAATCATTAAAGAAGTTAATCAGGAAACAGGCATTATTGATATGCCTGCAGATACTGCTAATCATTTTCCTGCCTCTTCATTGCGGGTTATACTACAAAATGATAAGCCTTTTGTGGATATGGAGATCACGATTAAGGACAAAGCAAAAGATAACTGGCCTGAAGCTGATTGGTTCTGTTTCCCGTTTAAAATAAACACACCTAAATTTACGGTAGGCCGCTGTTTAGGCATGATGGACCCGGCCAAAGATATTCAGGAAGGTGCAGATAAAGATATGTATGCTGTTGGAACTGGGGTTACGATAACCGGTCATGACGGAGCCGGAATAGCTTTTGTTCCCTTTGATCACCCGCTGATCAGTTTGGACAGACCCGGCATCTGGAAGTTTTCTAAGGAGTTCATTCCGCATAAAGCGGTTATTTATCTTAATCTTTATAATAACCAATGGAATACCAACTATCGTTACTGGTATCCGGGAACCTGGAGCTCCAAAGTGAGGATATCGACCTTTACGAAAAATAGTACGGTAGAATCAAGATTGGTTACTCCGGCTCTGGAAGCAACTACTCCATTATTGGTAGGCGAAGCCGATGGGAATGCAGGCAATCTTCCAACTGAGCAACCCGGGATTTCTGTTTCAAGGAAAGGTATCCAAATTACTGCTTATCGTCATAATAGTGCCAATAATCCTGTATTTGCAACACACAACAATAATCAAAATGCCACTCTGTTGCGCTTGTGGGAGCAAGGCGGTAATTCGGGTTCTGTTACGGTTACATTGCCGGAAGGTTCAAATTCCATCAAAGCAACCCCGGTAAATCTACGTGGTGAAATAATCGGAAAACAGCGTTCGATTTCTAAGGGTACTCTTACGTTTTTTCTGGGACATTATGCACCGGCAAGTTTTGTATTAGAGTAAATCGGATGGTCATAGTAAAAACAGAAATTATTATTCTGATTGTAATGTGATCTTTTTTGTTGGGCGTCGAAGATAAAAAAGCAAAAGGGTAAAGATATTTCAGGGATGAGATCCTGAGATTTAGTTGATGAGTATTTCCGGCATTGTCGGAATACTTAAAAAAAATCTAAACGAGGTAATTATAAACCAGGAAGTAAATACGTATGAGAAAGAAAATCAGGATTTTAGTTTTTACTATGTTGATATTGTCAACAGGAACATTCGCACAAGACAAACCCGTTTCTCCTATACCAGAAGCGCCCGTCCCCTCGAATTTACTACCAGGAAAAAAGGCGCCTGTAGTTACTGATGTATGGGTAGTGTTTAAAACACATTGCGATCTGGGGTACACCATGCCTGCCAGCGCGGTATTTAAGAAATATCGTGAAGATATGATGGATAATGCCATCCGCTTAATAGAGGCCGATAAGAAAAGAACGCCTGATGAGCGCTTTAGATGGACGATTGCCGGCTGGCCCATGAAAGCAGTTATTCTTGGTCCGTTGCAAACGGCCGAACGAAAACAAAAAGTAGAACAGGCCATCCGGGCTGGCGCTATAAGTGTACACGCGTTACCGGCCACTATTGAATCGGATGTGATGGAACAGGAAGATTATGTACGGAGCCTGATCTTTTCTTCCCAGATTGCGAGGGAGTATGGTCATAAATTACCGATTGCGGCAAAGATGACAGATGTACCAGCGCACAGTTGGTTATTACCTACCTTGCTACATCATGCGGGTATTAAATTTATACAAATTGGTTGTAACTATACCGTTCAACCGGTACGTCTGCCGCAACTTTTTTGGTGGCAGGGGCCCGATGGATCAAAAGTGCTTTGCAACTATACGCCGCATTATGGTTCTGGCGTAAAACCTCCGGAGAACTGGCCTTCTAAAAATTACCTCGCCGTAATTATGACGCACGACAATGAAGGCCCCCCTTCACCCAAAGAAATTGAAGAGGTGAAAAAGCAGGCAGCCGAAATGAAAGGTGTTCGCCTGCATTTAACTGACCTGGATGAATATGCGAAAGTTCTGCTGGCCGAAAATCCGCAGGTACCCACTATTCGTGGAGATATGGTTGATCCGTGGATTCACGGTGTAATGGCGATGCCTCAGGAATCAAAAACTGCCAGGAATATTCGCCCGCTTGAACCAGCTCTGGATGTATTGAACACAGAATTGAAGTCATGGGGTGTTGCAACCACATCATTAGCACAACCTTTGGCAAAGGCATACGAAAACAGTATGCTCTTTAGTGAGCATACTTTTGGTGCATGGGCACCGGGCACCGGTGTATTTTCAAAAGACGGAAAAACAGAAGTGCCGGTAGCAGATCGATACAAGTACAATGAGGATTTTATTAAAGCAAGAAAAGAAGGCTTTTATGAGAAATTCGAAGCCAGCTTTAAAGACAAGGCACAATACATTAATACAACAGACAGCATTATTGGAACAAATTTCAATACCCGTATTAACCTGCTGGCCAGCAATATAAAGGCGAATGTCGGCGACATAGTGGTGTACAATCCATTGCCCTGGATGCGAAGCGGAATGGTTGATTTTAATGGGGAAAAAATAGCGGTCAAAAATATTCCTGCAGATGGTTACAAAGTAATCAGAAATCGGGCATCAACCTTTACTACATCGGATGCTAATACAACCATTCTCAATACCAATTTTTTTACAGTAAAGTTTGATACGAAGAAAGGCGGAGTTGTTTCGTTAATTGAAAAAGCAACCGGAAAAGAGTTGGTTGATCAGCATTCCAATTATGTGCTTGGCCAGTTTCTGCATGAACGTTTCAGCTATGCACAAACCAAAGATTACCACGACAGAAATTATACAATGAATAATCCGCTGGCAGGCCTTAAACCAAACTTGCCGCAGGATATTTCTTATTCGGCTACGACGCCTGTCGATTGGAAAATGAAAGTAGAACAATCACCCGTCGCTGATAAGGTTACGCTGGTTACAAACAATGCAAATCCTATCGCCGAATCGGTTTCTATCAGCTTTACTTTTCCAAAAGCATTTGCGTATGTGGATGTGGAGTGGGATGTTACCAATAAAACTCCCAACACCGTACCAGAGGGAGGATGGCTTTGCTTTCCGTTTAACGTGCATAAGCCAAAGTATCTCGTAGGCCGTTTGGGTGGGGCTATGAATTTAGCAAAAGATCAGATTGTTGGTGGTAACCGCTATATATACGGTGTACAAACAGGGGCGTCACTTGTTGCTTCAGATCAATCGGGTGTTGGTATTTGTGCTATCGATGCACCCTTGCTTAGCTTTGGCAAACCGGGACTCTGGCAATATGATTATGATTATTTTCCAAAACAGCCCGCTGTATTTGTGAATCTGTACAACAATATGTGGAATACCAATTTCCCATACTGGACCGAAGGATCGTGGAGCGAAAGGGTACGCATCTGGAGCATCAAGAAAGGAGAAAAAACAGCAGAGAATCTCGCTGTACAATCATGGGAAGCGAGAACTCCATTAATGGCTGTTGCCGCAAATGGGCAAGGCAAAATACTGCCCGCGCAGCAAACCGGCATCTCAGTTTCACGTAAAGGTGTACTTGTTACCGCTTTTGGTGAAGATACTGATGGCAACAAAGGCACACTGCTGCGCTTATGGGAACAGGCAGGTAATTCAGCTTCTGTTACAGTTACATTACCCAAAGGTTCAAATTACACAAAAGCGACTCCTGTAAACCTGCGTGGTGAAAAAAGCGGGAAACAGCTATCGGTTTCTAAGGGTAAATTAACGTTTTTCTTGGGACATTATGCACCGGCAAGTTTTGTATTGGAGTAAATAAATTATAAACGCTAAAGTAACAATGGGAAATTATTTATCAGATAGTAAGACGGCCTTTCCTGCGAGGGGGCGACAGCAAAAAGCAGGGGGGCTGAAAAATATTTCAAGGGTGAGATCTTGAGATTTGGTTGATGGCAATCCCGGCATAGCCGGGATTGCTTTATCCCCAAAAAAATTGTTAAATAACTAAACCCACCATAAAGCTTTATTTTAAGAACGGGCAAATAAAAATTTTAAGTAGATATATCTTTTTAATAAAAATAATTATATGAGAAAAAAAGCCTTGGGTTTCTTGTTGATGTCATTTTCAATCGTTACATCCTCATTTGCACAAACCAAAGTAGATACGTCAATAAGGGAAATTATTCTGGTATTTAAGACGCATTTTGATATCGGGTATACTGATTTTGCTGAAGCTGTAGTTCAAAAGTACAGTACTTCTATGATGCAGAATGCTTTTGATGTGATTGAAAAAAACAAAGAAGTGCCACCAGAAAAACAATTTGTGTGGACCGTGTCTGGCTGGCCTATGAGTAAAATGTTGACGCAAAGTTTGCCGGCAGTAAAATTACAAGTTGAGCGCGCTTTAAAAGATGGTCATTTTGTGATTCATGCATTGCCATTTAGTTTACAAACGGAGTCAAGTGATCCAGAGATGCTTGTCCGCGGCCTAAATATATCTTCTTCAATTTCAAGAAACTATGGATTGCCATTGCCATACGATGCAAAAATGTCGGATGTTCCCAGTCACTCATGGATATTACCGACACTGTTAACTCATGCTGGGGTGAAAATACTTCATATAGGGTGCAATCCTGCATCACAATCGCCTGATGTACCGCTTCTTTTCTGGTGGCAGGGACCGGACAACTCAAAATTAATGACAATGTACTCGCCTAAATACTACGGGACATCTTTGCTTCCACCTGATAACTGGCCATATAAAACTTGGTTGGCGATAATGCAGACAAATGACAATTCAGGGCCACCATCTCCGGAAGATGTTAATAAGTATCTTGCAGAGCTTAGCAAATATGCGCCTTATGCCAAGGTGAAAATTGGCAGGATATCGGACTTCTATGATGCCATAATTAAGGAGAATCCTAAATTGCCAGTAGTGCGCGGGGATATGCCTGATACATGGATACATGGCTTCATGTCAATGCCGCGGGAAGTGAAGGATTCCAGGAAAGTTAGTACCAATTTATTCGCATTACAATCATTAAATACGCTACATAATTTATGGACAAAAAAAGGGTACAATATCTCCGGGATACTATCAGATGCTTATACCAATAACTTACTGTTTGACGAACATACCTTCGGAATGGCATTGAGTCACGGAAGCAACGGTACGTGGTCTTATGGCAATGAATTTCAAATGCAACGGGCTAATGGTGCGTACGACGATATTGAAAAATCCTGGAAAGAAAAAAGTGACCGCGTGTTTGATGCTGAAAAAATTGTCAGCCCCTCACTCAACCGCCAATTAAGAGAAATTGCTCAGGAAGTACAGATTAAGGGTAAGAGAATATTTGTTTATAATCCGCTGCCCTGGAAGCGTAGTGGTATTGTTACCATTAAAGAAAGCAGTTATTGGAATCCCTGCAATGCTGTAAAAGATGTTATAACCGGAGAAATAATACCAGTTTCAAACCAAAAAAACCAGATTCAATTTTTTGCACATGATATGCCACCCTCAGGGTACCGCAATTACATTTTGCTGAATGATGGTCAATTAAATACCGTGAAGGATCTGTCAGTTAACAAAGCCTTTAAAATTATTGAGAATAAATATTTAAGAATACAATTTGATACTACAAGAGGTACTTTAAGCTCTCTCATCGATAAAATTTCGGGCAAAGAAATGATTGACCAAAAAAGCAAATATGGGTTTGGTCAATATGTATATGAACGTTTTAGCAAAAAGGATGCTGATGATTACGTTAAAACGTATGTCAAAGCAGGACATGAATGGGCAGACGCAGAACTAGGCAGGCCAAATTTAACAAACGAGCCGCACATGAGGGAAAGTGGGAGGAACGCAAAAATAATATTCTCTCAAACCCCCATTTCGGTAAGTGCGACGATGCTGTTTTCCGCAACACCAAGTCTTGCACACAATTACAGCATCACAGTGACTTTATACACTAATACACCGAATGCAGAATTAACATGGAGTATTAATGCAAAACCTGCTGACGCATGGCCAGAAGCCGGGTGGTTAAGCTTCCCATTCAATGTTAGTACGCCAATATTTAAGTTAGGGCGGCTTGGCGGGGTTGTCGATCCTGCTAAAGATTTCATCAAAGGCAGTAATTTTGATTATTGCTTCCTCAATTCAGGTATGGCGATAATAAATGGGACTGGTGGCGGATTTGCTCTTTCTTCTCCTGATGCTCCCGGTATTAGTCTGGGGAGACCCGGACTTTGGAAATTTTCAGACCATTTCGTTCCGAAAGATGCTAACGTATTTATAAATCTTTACAATAATCTATGGAGTACCAATTTCACTGAATGGGTTGAAGGCTCATGGTCAGCAAAGGTTTATCTGTGGGCTGCAAGTAATTTTGATAATGAAGCATCCCTCATAACTCCCTCTGAAGAAAATCGCAACCCTCTTTTGTCAGCATTGGTAAATGATAGTGGGGGTTCGCTCCCTGTCTCAGCAACGGGCGTTCAATTATCACAAAAGGGTATAATGGTGACAGCGTTCGGTAACAACCCCGACGGGGACGGAATTATTTTAAGATTGTGGGAACAAGCGGGGAAATCAGGAAGATGTATAATTACGTTACCAGAACACACGATATTTAAGACAGCTCAGTTTTGTGATCTGCGCGGTCAAAAAATTGGAAATGCTTTCAATATTGAAGATGGAAAGATTGATGTTGATATTCAGGCTTACGCACCGACTTCTATTTTATTGAATTGAAACGGTCTATCAACAGCTGCGCATTATTTTATTTAAGTGTTTTATCATGAAATTACAATATCGCAGATCGCCATGTCAGGACAAAGAATCAATATAATGAAATTACGCAGCTATCATCCTTTTAAGGATAAGCAGTTACTGTTTTTTTATAAATAATCTGAAAATATGAGAAGTAGTTTGTACGCCAAAGCGGCGATATCAATGCCTGGTGAGAAATTTTCTATTGAGAAAATTCAGGTGAACGCTCCCGAAGAGGGTGAGGTGTTAGTGGAATTAATGGCGGCCGGGCTTTGTCACACCGATTTTGATTCATTAAGTTGGAAAGCACCACTTATCCTTGGTCACGAAGGCGCTGGAATTGTGGAAGCGGTTGGGAAAAATGTGCAATCTGTACGACCAGGTGATAAAGTTATTTTGAATTGGGGGATGCCTTGCGGAGTATGTTTTCAATGTATTCATAGTAACCAGAATATTTGTGAAAATAATTCTCCGGTAATTTCCGGCGATCAATACTACGGGTCAATAATGTCTAAAGGGCATGTTCCTTTAGAGCGAACCTTGTATAAAAATAAGGGTATCAGGCGTTCCTTTAACCTGGGTACGCTCTCCACTTATACCGTTGTTAAAGAACAGGCAGTAGTTAAATATGATATTGAGATCCCCTTTGCTTCAGCAAGTATCATTAGTTGTGGTGTTATTACCGGCTACGGTTCTGCGGTTAATGTAGCCGGGGTTAAACCTGGTTCTTCTGTTGTAGTACAGGGTACAGGAGGGGTGGGATTAAATGTTATCCAGGGGGCCAGAATAGCCGGTGCAGACAAAATTATTGCGGTTGACATTAATTCTTCACGTTTAGAAATGGCTAAGCTCTTTGGCGCCACTCATTTCGTACAACCATCGAAAGATGATACTGAACTAAAAGAGGCCGTGAAGGAGGTGTTTGCCATAACAGATGGCCGCGGGGCAGATTATGCTTTTGAATGTACCGCGATTCCTGCTTTGGGTGCGGCTCCGTTAAAATTTATTCGAAATGCCGGTATGGCAGTTCAGGTTAGCGGTATAGATGATACGATCCCTTTTGATATGAAATTATTTCAGTGGGATAAGGTTTACCTCAACCCGCTTTATGGAAAGAGCAGGCCACAGGTAGATTTTCCTATACTGCTGAATTTATACAAGAACAAAAGACTGTTGCTTGACGAAATGGTTACCAGGACTTATGCGTTGGAAGACTTGGCCAACGCGTTTGAGGACATGCATGCAGGTACAATCGCTAAAGGAGTAATCGTATTTTAATATGGGAGCATCAAGTGATATTGCCATTTCGGATCCAAGGTTTGAGCGTGACAACCTCAGACAAATAACTGTAATAAGTGAAAATTTAAAAGGAAGGGGCGATATATCAGTATTTGTGCCGCCTGGCCACGACTATGAAAGTTTGCCAATTGTTTTGCTTTTGCACGGAGTTTATGCCAGCCATTGGGCCTGGACTCACTTTGCGGGTGTGCATCTTAAGGCAATGGCGGGCATTAATGAAGGGCTGCTAAAGCCTATGGTACTGGTTATGCCTTCAGATGGCTTATGGGGACATGGCAGTGGATACATGCGGCATAAGGATCAGGATTTTGAAGAATGGATCATCTCTGACGTTATCAACGCTGTTACCCAATCTATAAAAGAAACGAGCAGTCGCTCAGCATTATTTATCGCCGGTCTTTCCATGGGCGGATATGGCGCCTTAAGGCTTGGTGCAAAATATGGAAACCGGATAAGAGCCGTCTCGGGTTTGTCTTCTATGACGGATGCCAGACAACTGAGTGATTTTTCCGGGGATGATCTAACCGGTTTATTGGAGGAGAATTCAACCGAACTTTCGGTGTTCGATACGATGCTCAAGTACAGAAATATACTTCCAATGATCCGATTTGATTGTGGTACGTCAGATCCTTTACTAGAACATAACAGGGTATTGCATCAACAAATGTTAACACATCATATTCCGCATGCCTATTACGAATTCGCTGGTTCTCACGACTGGCCGTATTGGGAGGAACATATCATGAAAACTTTGATTTTTTTTAATGAGCAATTATGAAAGATTTAAAAACTACATTATCTAACGATCTTGCAAGCTACAGTCACCCTATCAGCAGGATGTTTGAACAACCGAAGAATGCAAAAGATTGGGAGCAATACATGCTAACCGAAGAGCAAATTCAGTCTTTTTCCACCAATGGATTTGTTAACGGTATTAAGATCATGACCGAAGAGCAGGTAAGCATACTGAATGACGAACTTGTAAGACTGCAGTCTTTAACTGCTGAAGAAAAAGAATTGTTTTATCATTATGAAACTAATGAATCTGAAGATCCTGAAAAAGTATTGTTTCATGCCATTGGTGCATGGAGGGTAACCCGGGGATTTCATGATTTAATTTGGTCCCCGGCATACCGCATGGCTGCGTATCAACTGCTCGGGCAGTCTTTCAGGCTATTTCACGATCAGCTATTTTGCAAGCCTGCCAAACATGGCGGGGTTGTAGCCTGGCACCAGGACTTTTCTTACTGGACTTTTACTAAGCCTATGCATCATCTCACTTGCTGGATAGGCCTGGATGACGCTACAAAAGAAAATGGATGCCTTTATTTTGTGCCGGGAAGTCACAAATGGGGTTTACTGCCTATTACCGGATTAACAGGAGATATGAATGCGGTGACGGAAATTTTAAATGAAGAACAGTTAGGCATCTTTGAAAAAAGGGTGGCTAATGAGCTGCCAAAAGGGTATGCAAGTTTTCATCATCCATTAATGATGCACGGATCTTACTCAAATTATTCAGAAAGACCCAGAAGAGCAGTTGTGCTTAATGCCATGGATCATCGTACATTGGGTAATATCGCTGGCTATGACAGGATGGAAGAGTTAGCGCATTTTCCAGCCATGGTGCAGGATGAATTACTGGATAGCCGTTTCTTTCCCCTTTTATTTGACGGGGACAAAGAATTGAAAGCTTTAACAAGGCATGTACCCAAAGTTGATGTTAAGGAACTATACGATGATACTTTAGTTTTTTAAACACAACCATTTATACTTTTTAACGCACCTGATAAATTTTTAACCAGCCAGGGTAATTCCTGTATTTCAAAAAAGGGAAAAGGCCTGTTCGCACTTATAAGACTTAGATATGAAACATTCAAATTATGTATACCGGTGTACTTTTGTTGCGGCTATAGGCGGCTTACTATTCGGCTACGATACCGCAGTTATTGCCGGGGCCATTGGATTTATACAGCAAAAATATCAATTGTCACCGGCGATGATGGGTTGGATTGCTTCCTGTGCTTTGATCGGTTGTGTTATAGGGGCCGGGATAGGCGGGGTTATGTCTGACCGGATAGGGAGAAAAAAAGTATTGATAATTTCCGGGATACTTTTTGCGGTTTCTTCTCTTGGTATAATTATCCCATTGGACTTATATTATTTCGTTTTTTTTAGACTGATTGGAGGTCTTGGAATCGGTATTGCTTCTATGGTGGTATCAATGTACATTTCTGAGATCGCCCCTCCAGCAATAAGAGGGCGTCTTATTGCTATTAACCAGTTAGGGATAGTGACTGGTATTTTAATGATTTTTTTTGTAAATGCTTATATCGCTTCGTTAAATAATGAATCATGGACAATTGATGTAGGGTGGCGTTATATGTTCGGTTCCGGAATTATCCCCTCCGTTATTTTTATTTTATTACTGCTCTTTGTGCCTGAAAGCCCCCGTTGGCTGGCCCAAAAGTCGCGTTGGGAGGAAGCGGCCGTTGTTTTAAATAAGCTGAACAGACCCGAGCAGGCAGCCGCAGAGTTAGAGGCGATCAAGGTATCAGTACATGGTGAAACAGGCTCATTTTCTGATCTGTGGAAGCCGGGTTTACGCATCGTAACTTTCATCGGTATAGCGTTAGCTTTTTTTTCACAGATTACCGGAATAAATGCTATTATGTATTACGCCCCTGAAATATTTAAGGCAACCGGAGATGGTGTTAAATCGGCCTTGTTGCAAACAATCGTGATCGGTATTGTCAATATACTTGCAACTGTTGTTGCTATTCTGTACGTAGATAAGCTGGGGAGAAAGTTAATGCTGATGATCGGTTCAGCAGGAATGGCAATCTTCCTTGGTTTAATTGGAATCTTCTTTTATATGGATATGACAAAAGGGTATTGGGTAGTGTTATCCATTTTAGGTTATATCTCTTTCTTCGGTATTTCCCTTGGGCCTTTGACTTTTGTTGTGGTTGCCGAAATTTTCCCGACCCGTGTGCGGGCAAAGGCTATTTCAGTTGCCATTCTTACACTTTGGCTTTCAACTTTTGCAGTTTCCCTGGTTTTTCCAGCTTTCTTAAAGCTATTAGGGGGCGCTTATACATTTTGGCTATTTACGGGTTTTTCGGTCCTTTCATTTTTATTTATATGGAAGATTATCCCTGAAACAAAGGGTAAAACATTAGAAGAAATAGAAAAATACTGGTCAAACAGGTAAGGATTAATGGTCAGAACAAAATACAAAATTCTCTTATTTATATCCGTGTTCGGCATCCAGGAAAGTAAATGGATTTTCGATATATACATACAAATAAGCAACATAGTGCAGATCCGCCCTGACAACTAATGAGCTATTTAATAAAAAAGGGTCAAAGTCTTGAACAGAGCATTTTGTCCATGGTTGGATTTACCCTAAATAGTTAGGTCATAAAATAACGAGAGCGGGAGGAAATGATTTTTGTACTGCATCTTGCATCAATGTTAATATAACCAATTTAATTACGATAATCTCTAAATAACTTTCTTAAAACCCGAATATGAAAAAACTCTTATCAATTGCTTTGACATTAATCGCAATACACCATTCGCTATCAGCGCAAATTAAAAACGCATTAAATGCTAAAGAGCAGCAACAAGGCTGGGAATTACTTTTTAATGGCGAAAACACCCATGGTTGGCACGTTTATTTAAAGAAAGATGCTGGCGCTTGGGGCGTTAGTGACGGCATACTACATTTAGATACCAAATCGCAAGGACGAGGCGACCTGATCACTAATAAGGAATACACAAATTTTGAATTAAAGCTGGATTGGAAAATACCAGAGGGGGGCAACAGCGGTATTATTTTTAATGTACATGAGGATACTGCATACGTTTATACTTATTTGACAGGCATCGAAATGCAAATATTAGATAATAAAGGAGCAGAAGACAATAAGCAAGCTAATCATTTAGCCGGGTCGTTGTATGACTTGATTGCGCCTGCACATCCCGCTAAACCAGCCGGCGAGTGGAATTCTGTGATGATTCGTAAATTGAACAATCATCTAACCTTTTGGCTCAATGGCCAAAAAGTTGTTGAAACGCAAGTTGGAAATGCGCTGTGGCGTAATATGCTAAAGACCAGTAAATATAAAACATGGAAAGCTTATGCAACCTATCCAAAAGGACATATTGCCTTACAAGATCATGGGGCGGCAGTTTCGTTTCGCAATATCAGAATAAGGCAGTTGTGATATTGAAAACATATCTCCGAGAAATGGACGCTGCTTTAGACCGCATTTTTATTAAACCAATAGTTACAATGCAATTGAAGGGAGGAATCCCATATTCAAATCATCAGATGTGTGATTACTAAATAGAGTCTAATAAAACTACTAACATAGATAAATACTACAGCGAGCAATTTCATTTAATCGGCCTGCTAATAATGAGTTTTGCCAAGGACAAGATTACAGGAGGAGAGGCAGATAGTGGTCAAATAATTATAGGAATAAGTTTTATGCAAAAAAATAATTTATCATCACCATATATTCTTACCGCAGACATCGGTGGTTCACATATTACAGTAGGTATCTGCGATCTGGTGACCCGCGTGATACTACCTCAAAGTATCGTCAGGATGGATGTGTTTAGCAAAGGTCCGGCAAAAGATATATTGTCCTCGTGGGAGCACGCATTTTTAGAGGTATTAAAAATGAATCCCGGGCTATTGATTTCAGGATTAAGCGTAGCCATGCCAGGTCCTTTCGACTATAAAAATGGCATATCTCGCATAAGGGGGTTTAATAAGTATGAAGCTCTTTACGATATGGATATTAGAGGATATTTTGCCCGTTTTTTAAATCTTGAGCCGCATTTGATCAGGTTTAGAAACGATGCGGAATCTACAATCGCAGGTGAAGTATTGATGGGCGCCGGACAAGGCCCTCAGCGGGTGCTCGGCGTCACACTCGGAACAGGCTTTGGTTCGGCTTATGGCGGAAAGACCATTATTAAAAATATAAATCTTGGCTCCAATCCGTTTAAGGAAAGCATTGCGGACAATTATCTTTCAACGCGCTGGTTTTTAAAACGTTATCGAGATCTAACAGGGATTTCGCTAAGTGATGGTGTAAAAGAACTTTCGGAGCTGGCGCCGAAAAGTGTTGTTGTACGAGCTGTTTTTAAAGAATTTGCGGTCAATATGATTGATGTGCTTTCAGCTCCCGTTGAACAACTTAATCCGCAGGCTTTGGTTATTTGCGGCAACATTGCTAAAGCTTCTGAACACTTTCTGCCCTACGTTATCCAACATTTCGATTTCTTATCCATTAAGTTGGCCCAACTGGATGAAAATGCACCATTGATAGGAGCTGCTGCTTTGTTTGATGAAAATTTTGGGCAAGTGGGAACATTACCAAAGTGTGGTTGATAAAATAAGAGGTGAATGCAGTATCGTTGTTAGATGGCGATAGACAAAACAAGCCTATCTGCCAGGAGACTTAAAAAGCCGATTGAGTTTTTGATAATCCAATTGATTGAAAATCTGAAGGCATAGATGGGGAAGCTTGAAGTCAAAATAATATACCTTATTCTAACATTTTATATTAAACAAGATCATATGTCTTATTACAAATCGGCCGTCAAAAAAATCCACTCACTGATGTTAGCGACTTTGCTTCTGTTACTTACAGCGGTATTGCATGCCCAAAATACCGTAAATGTCCTGGCTGGCCAACATGCGATTGGGCAATGGGGTTTTCATGGTCAGGACATCGTTAAGTATGTTAAAGAACTTAAGTAATAGCAGCTTATTTATAAAGCATTCGGCCGAAGAAGGGTTCATTTGGGGACCACTAAAGCCATTTTTGTGAACCGCTAATGGGTGTCTCACAAAGGTATATAGACCCTTTGATGTAGTGCTCACATAGAAAGTGCACGATTTGATCCAGCTAAGTCGAAAACTTTGACTTAAAAAGATTCACCGATATTAAAAATAATGGCGCTGTAGCCTTTGCTTCCGGCATAATCAATCCCGATGTTGGTATTAGAGCCTTTGTTGAATTTTACCCGCAGCCCTGTACCAGCCGCAGGATGCCAGGATTTAAACAGGAAGCCGGAACCGCTTACCGTATTTACGTCGGCAAAAACCACGAAGCCCAGGAGTCCGTTGGTGGTAATATCGCGCCGGTATTCACTCTCGAAGTAAAACAGCGATTTCCCCCGGTAGCGATTTTGATCAATACCTTCACCTGAGCGGTTATACGGATCCCAGCCGATACTTGGCAGGTCAAGGTAAGGCGCATTGCTTCCCAAGACCGTCCAGAGGTAAGACCAGAAAGCAAGCGTATTCTGCTGGTTTTTATTAGCCGGGTTTAAGGAAATATATTTTCGGACATCTACATATAAAGAACTCCAGTTATCATCGCTTCCCAAAAAAGTCGGGTTGATCCGGTAAACCACATTGGCATAAGCGCCCGGCAGGGGATTGATCGAATTATTCCTTGTGTCATATAATAGGTTCAAGCTGACTCCGGAAGAAACGGAATTACCATTGGTGCCGTAGGAGTAGCCGGTAAACTGCTTCAGGTCAACGGTGGGATCATCACTTTTAATGTTGGTATGATAATCCAGGTTATAGCCTCCACCGGCAAAGAAATAAGGGGTTATGCGCTTAAGCGCACTCTGGTAAAAACGGATATAATTATAATTGACCAAAGTCTTATCGTTATAAGCATGACTGCCGCCTAAGCCCCATGTATACTGGGGGTAAACCAAGAACCGGATATCGCCCTGTATGTTCCAGGTATTGTCCTTCAGCCAGATGCTGGAGCGCAGCGGCAGGCCGAACCGGCTATGCAGGTTCCAATAAGGTGCAAATGTTGCGCTCGATAAATTGGTCGTACTTTGTGGCCCGAGGTAGGTACCGGCTGTCGTACTGGTGATCAGTGCACGGCCGGCGCCGCCCGGTACGGTTCCCGGAACAGGCAGGATCGAAAAATAGATTTTCTTTTCCCGCTGTATCCTCGGTTTTTGCGGACTAATTTTAAACAGCTGTTTTGCTATATCGATCAGGTCTGTTTGCCGGGCGGTGTCCTTCACCGCGCTTTGTTTGGGGATCATGTTGGAGGCATCCTGGGCAAATAAAGCGGCGGGAAGCAGGCACAGGCAAATGATGATCAGGTTTTTCATACGGAGTGGTTTAAACGCCTACGGTCACGGTAGGGCTGGTAATAAATCCCGCGTTCGTCCTTCCAGCCGTAGGAAAGCGTTTGCAATACATGATTCGAAAAGGGTATCTATTCATTTTTTATTGTGCGATGATTTACCGGCGCAGCCGGTTAGGGTTATACGCGACCAGGTACTGTAAATGCTGTTGCCTGACCAGAGAAATATCTACGGCTTTTTCAAAGGCGGCCAGTTGCTGGCTTAACTTAACTTTGACAGCGCTCAGCATTCCGGCGAGCATTTCAGGCAATATTTTAGCGGAAAGGGTCGGAAAGTATTTGTTTTCCAGATCGGCTTTTTCCTGGCTTGTTACCATACTCACTTCCCATTTCTCATCGGCTTTAAAGCCAAATTCGCGGGCGCAGTTATGCAGGTCATAGACATATATCTTTGCCTGGGATTCAATCGTTTGATCGCTCATATTATTTCTTTTTGTTGATAGATGCATCGTCTTTCGACACCGTTTTCTTACCGGCCTGATAGTCGGATGTGGCCTTTTTACCATCGGTGGCGGGTGCTTTCTTGACATTTTTACTGCCTTTGTCTTTACTCATGTTTTTGTAATTTATGTTTGATTTTTAAGATTAATAAGCTTTCTTTAGTTTGATGATCCGCAGCCAGTGCATGATTTTCATGACCGGGTACACCGGGTCGATCTCGAACCAGCGCTTGCCAAAGTTGGCGCTGTTGGGGTGCCTGTGGTGATTGTTCTGGAACAATTCCCCCAGCATCAGGAAGTCGAATGGCGTAGTATTCTTGGATTTGTCCTTGTTATCGAAGTTAGTATAGCCGTACTTATGACCGCACCAGTTAACGATCGCGCCGTGGATCGGCCCCATCATAAAGTGGACCGGCAGTAATAAGAACAGCCACCAATAGGGCGCGAAAAAGATATAAAACGTGGTGTAAGCCGCACCGAATAACAATCTTGATAGCATGGATGAGCCTATCCGGTCGATCAGGGGCCATTCCGGGTAATGTCCCGGAAACTGCGCCTCCGGATCTTTGGTACGGTTCACGTAATCACGAAAAGTGATGATCGTAGCCTTCATCATCTGGTAAACATCAACAAAGAAATGCGGCGAATGCGGATCCTGTTCGGTATCGCTGTAAGCATGATGCGCCCGGTGCATCAGCGCATAAGCGCGGGGGTTTAAAAACGAAGCGCCTTCAAAAACGTAGGCCAGCAAATAGAATACGCGTTCCCAGAACTTATTCGTAGTGAACATGCGGTGCGAGGCATAGCGATGCTGGAAGAAAGTCTGAAAGAACAGCGAGAGGAACCAGTGGGCAATAAAGAATGAAATGATGATTAACATTAAATGAATTAATTAGTATTAGAAGTTCTCCGGGCATAACATAGCCTGGATAAATGAGTTAGTCGGTAGTAAACAGAGAGGGTAACGGTTCACTGTTGGCCTGGAATTGGCTGGGAAGGACGCACGCTAAATAGTTAAGGCGTTTGTCAAATCCAGTAAACGTTCGTGGAGTGTCGGGCCAAAAACAGCAGGTGCTTGATATCCCGAAGGATTATATATTAAACGAAGGAATCCGTTATTTGTTTTACGGTAACAGCTTAAATAAAAAAAGCATCCGAAAGGCGGATGCTTTTACGATAATTTATAGTTACGTATTAGATTACTTTAACATTGATCGCATTAAGGCCTTTTCTGCCTTCTTCTACATCATTCTCTACTCGGTCGTTTTCTCGGATTTCGTCAATGAGCCTATGCGTGAACAAAAATATCGCTTCTGTCCTCGCTTTGTGAAATGAATCCAAAACCTTTTTGGTCATTGAAAAATTTCACTGTTCCTTCTTTTTGCATTGTAATTATTTTAATAAGTACGGAAGGTAATCAGATTACCTGGTTTATTTTCTTTATGATGGAATGGTTTAACGGGAAATTAAATTATGGCGCTTTGCGTAGCTATGATGCATACTGGTCGGCGATTTATCTGGTAAACAAAAGTACTGGTCGGCTTAAATATTATACCGGCTAAAGTTTTTTAAACCGGCAGGGAAAAATTGAACGTGCTACCCTTACCAATTTCGCTATCAACCCAAATCCTGCCATTGTGCTGGTTAATGATCTCGGAACACAAATAAAGACCGATCCCAAAACCATCGATCTTTTCGGTTTCCTTGCTTTCCACCCGGTAATGGGGAAGAAAAAGCTTTTCAATATTTTGCGGGGAGATGCCCAGACCCTGATCACGGATACTTACCTTAATCTCATGGTCGTCCAAAGCGCAGGCGATTTCTATTGATGTTCCGGCGTCCGAGTACTTAGCGGCATTACTAAGCAGGTTAACAAGCACCTGTTCTATTTTATCACGGTCGGCATTGATCAGGATAGTTTCGCAGGGCGTCATGCTAATCTGGTGACTCGCGGTGATAAAAAGGGTTTCTTCCATCACTTCGTTGAGGAGTTCATTCAGGCTGAATGTTTGTTTCGTCAGGTGGATCTTTCCCGCTTCGGCACCGGATAAGTTCAGCAGGCTGTTGATCATGTTAAGCATTTTTCTGACCTGTTTTTCTACTTTGGACAGCGCCCCGATTGAAAAATTATCTTTTTGTTTTTTAGCCCAGTTGTTCAGCATTTGAACATAGGCTTTTAAAGTGGTCAGGGGGGTTTTAAGCTCATGACTGACGATGCCGATAAACCTGCTCCGGCGCAGATCATTTTGTTTTTGCTCAGTGATATCGACTACTATTCCGGAAAAGTAATTATTGTTTAGATCCGAGGTGCTGAACCCCCCGATAATACTCAACCAGCGATGCTTTTTTTCTGTCAGCATGTTCAGGGGGCATTCAACATATAGGTTGCCCCGGGATTTAATAGCCTTCTCTACAGCCGCCAACACCCTACGTCGATTTTTACCTGCAACTTTTAACAAGGCATCATCGAATGATACTTGTTCTTCCGGCAAAAACCCAAACAATATTTTTGACCGGTTGGAGGGCAGGAACTTCCTGGAAACGGCATCCAGTATCCAGATCCCGACATTGGCCGAATCAAGCGCCATCTTGGTCAAATCAAGTGTTAAGAATGGTTCGTCAGGATCGGCTACGGGTTGGTTCTCAGAAGTATTGGTCATCCTTACTGCTTATCAATATCAGTGTAAAAGTACAGTATTTAAAAGATATAAGTGCAACCCGAGGTCAAGGGCAAAAACGATGACTAATGGCAGCTGACCTTTAATGAAAACAAACTGTAGGCTGCGGCTTAATCCGTAGGGTATGTAAGCGGTGGCATTGGCTGGTAATTATATTTGATAACCTTTTTGCCTATATATATTAAAAAACGGTGTTAATCAATAATAACGGCCGGCTTATTGCAATTAGGCGGCAGATACTTGCTGATACCTGATAATGCGGAAAAAAATACTGGTTATTGAAGATGATCCCGATATATTAGAACTTTTAAGTTACATTCTTAGAGAAGAAGGCTACGAGGTTATGGGTTGTGAAGATGGAAGCGCTTGCCGGCATCTGCTGGAGATTCTGCCTGATCTGATCTTGATGGATATCCGGCTCAAGGAACCCGGGCAGAATGGCGCTCTGATCTGCAGTCAGTTAAAATCCCACTCAGCTACACGTTGCTTCCCCGTGGTCTTGCTGTCGGCCGAGTTTAATTTGCCCGCCCTGAGTAAAGCTTGCGGCGCCGATGGATTTATTAGCAAACCCTTCGATTTAGAAGTGCTGATGGAAAAAGTTCGTGAAATAGTCGGGCAAAAAAGCTAATTACTTCTTACTCAAATTTAAATAAAAAGTCGCTCCATTACCGGGCACCGACTTAACCACGATCTTACCATTCAAGGCCTTAATCAATTCTTTAACTGTCGAAAGGCCAATTCCCGATCCCTTCTTTTCAAAACGGTCCGCTATTTTAAGCGTAAAGCTGTTATTAAAGATCTTTTCGTGGTAGGCTTTATCGATACCAATGCCATTATCTTCCGCTTCGAAGTAAAGATAATCATCGTCCTCCCGGAACCTGATTTGCAGCCGGCCCTGAGCTTTGTCATTATAACGAATGGCATTAGTCAGCAGGTTGATGAATATTTGCTGTACGGCGACGCTGGATATATATAAGGAATGTTTCTCTTCAGGTAATATTACGGTGAAGTTTTCAGGGATGCTGACCATACCGACCACCGCCATCAGCAGTTCATGCAGATCGATCTTTACTTTTTTCGTGAGCAGCAATGACGGCGATTTGGAATAGGCCAACATATCATCAAGCAGAGTCATTAAACGTTTCGTTGAAGAGATATTAAGATCCGCTAACCTTTCACAATCAGCATCCTGTAATCTTTGAAGCCGGAACTTCAAGGATTGAGCACTTAATAAAATGCTGCTCATGGGATTTTTGATATCATGTGCGGCCATCGCATTGAATTTCTGCATAAAGAGATTGGAATAGCGCAACTCGCGGATGGTGTCTTCAGAAACGATGGCTTTTTTGCGAAGCTCCAGTTTGTCGACCACTTGTTTAGCGATGATCTTTAAAGCGTTGATCTGCTCAGGGGTCAGGCTTTTTTGTTGTCGGTCGATCACGCTTAGCGAACCCAGCATTACGCCGTCGTCATTAACTAATGGTACACCGGCAAAGAACGTGATCTTATCTTTTTCGTTAATGTAAGGCTGGGGCAAAAAACGTTCATCGCTGGCCGCATCTTCCACAATAAGGATATCCTGTTCAGCACTGATGTCAGGCACACTAAAAGATTGCTCCAGGGCGCTTTTTGCAATGTTTGAAACGATCAGTGATTTAACAGACTGCCTTTTTTCGTCAAACAGGTTAATAAGCGCAATAGGCGTTTGACAAATGGCGGAAGCCAAGGTAGTCAGGTCATTGAAATCTTTTTCATCACCGGTATCCAGGATACTATAGTCTTCGGCTCCGGAAGTTTTTGTTAGCATTTATTTAATAAATCGGCTTGAAGTTATATGAATAAATATACGCTTTATTCTCTTAGTTAGCATTAAATGTTGGGACTTAAAATAGTAAATTAAGTACATACTACCGGCGCTGAACCGTGATCTGCCCGTACGCCAAGAATTCAGTTTTTGGCAATCGCTATTAAACAAGGCATCAGACAAAACAGGCTTTCGGTGATCTGTTTAAAATGAATAACGTTTTGATCCATAAATTAATTGCAGGACAATGGAAGTGTACCCGATCAAGGATTACGGCGCTATTGAGACCGGGCAGCACACATTCTCTCATATAGAAAACGGCCAGCTACGGTCGTTTACCTATAAATTTATGCAAATCTAGCAGAAGAAAGACGGCGTTTGGCAGGTAAGCCGCGAGATCACCTATGGTCCAGTAAAACGGCATGGTTGTTTCATAAACAGCCATGCCGCCACCTGTGGGAGTTGTGGTATAGTCTCAGTGTATTTAACCTGTGTGGTCAGGATGCTATTATCACTATTGCTAACCGTGTTTTAGTCGATAATTTATGGTTAATGCATGATTACTACCAGCAAATTTAAATGTGCTGATAGCCAATGACGCTCCGGTACGCTGATCTAATTGGTTTCACTTATACTAAGTTGCAAGGCAAAACCGGGTAATATATCAGCGCTTGCAAAAAACTATTTTAATTGTGATTTCATTTAGTCGGATCGGGGCGATCATTTGAATTGGGCGTAACATTAGCATGAGATTGAATCCCACTTTCGGGGAATAATACCTGTAACTGTCCTTGTGGAATCTCTATCTTTTCTTGTTCAAATGCCACATATATGGCACGCATGACGCTACTTTTTAAGCTTAGCCATTTGGAAATATCCGCAGTCCAAAACAAAGTCCGGAATTCTATTGCGGTATCACTAAAATTATATAGAAAAACAGAGGCGGCTGGCGTTTTCATGATATCCTCATGGTTCTGAACAATCGCATTCAGGATATTTTCTACCTTTTCCACATCTGTGCCGTAAGCCACACGGATAAGGAGCTCCACCCGGCGGTGATTGTTGGTTAAGGTCCAATTTATAACATGCTGAGATATCAGATCTCCATTGGGAATGATGAGCTCTGATCCATCACCACATTCTATTTTACTTGATCTGATCCCTATCTCTTTGATAGTGCCTGATTTTCCGCTTACTTCAATGATATCACCCACTTGAACCGGTTTTTCAAAAGCCAGTATCACGCCAGATACAAGATTATTAACAATATTCTGTAACCCGAATCCAATACCGACACCCAAAGCGCCTATAACTATGGTTACCCTGTCCATAGGAATTCCTGCTGCAGTTATGGCCACAAAAAAACCAACCACAAATACAGTTAACCTGATGAGTAGTATAGATGACCGGGTTCTCTTTGCCTGAGGTGTAAGTTTGGTTTGCTGCCCGGCAAAATCATAAAAATAGCTGATCACTCGTGCAATAAGACCGGAAGTCCAGATCACGATGATGAAAATCAACACGCTTCTAAAGGTAAAAGCAGTACTGCTGATCTTATAGGGGTGATTCAGAAAATCATTGCCCTGATCATATAAATAGTCATCGATGGTGAGGTTCTTGGCTAATGCTACCAACCATAATATCGCCGTAATTTTAACCAGGAACCCCTTGGATTTCTTTTGAAGTGTTTTAAAATCAAGGTAAGAGGTTATAGGATGCTGATCTGAACTTTTATTAACTTCCAACTGTAGAAACAAACTTTCCATTAATATCTGCACTAACAAATAAAACCCTGTGGCCAGGCAGATATTTAAAGTTGCGCTAATTTCTACTATTTTGGCCAAACTGAACCTTCCCGTTAGGTTTAGCAAAATGGAAACACAGTTTAGTACAATAAATATTTTTAATATCAACGATAGATACATTGGGTATGTATCCTGGGATATTTTACTTTGCCGTAATAATTTAATTGACTGGTAAATTATTACGCCAGATATCAAGAGCAAGATGATTCTGTCTTCATAAGCGATTGTTACCAGTAAACTACTCAGGCAAAAGATAATTGCTGCAATAAACAATATCCTCCAAAATTTGAATAAAGGGATAGGCCAGTTTTCTTTTATCAGTATACCCATACTTCCCATCATGATCAGCAGCATCGTATGCGCGAATACTTGCATTGGATGATCATAAAAATATGGTGACAGTATACTAATAACCATCAATGTGGATAAATAAGGATGCTTAGCTATGTAAGGTATCTGATCAAAAATAACGTTATACTCTTCATGATTACGCATCACCTTTCGCCTGCAATGATATATCCAGGCAAAAAAAACAATTAATGTTAACAGGCTGGCTAGGTGTCCTCCCCAATTTGATTTACTCGTTAAAAAATAGCTGTATAATAGCGCATTCAAACGTGCAGTTTTTACAAGTGTTGAGTCTAATCTGTCTAATGCATGTGCCTTTTTCCTATCCCAGATAAAGCCATATTCATTAGTCATCGATTTTAAAGTAAATTCATGTATCTTCAGATCGATCCTATCATCCAGATCTATCAATAAAATAGACAAAGCAGAAATCCTGTTTTCCAAAACGCCAATCCTGATGATTGATCTTTGGACACTATTATCTAAGGCGTTCCATTTCCGTTCCAACGATTGAACTTCAATAAAGCATCTTTCCCTTAAACCGCTGTCAGCAGGAATAGTGCGCAAGCCCGTATCCGATTTAAAATCTGACACTTTAGTATGAATATCATCTAACTCGTTATTATAAACGGTCACCTGATCCTCCCATTGGTTCATCTGATCTTTCAAATGATCAATCATACCACGGATAGTAACCAAGTTGCCTAATGTAGTCGATTTATTGATCGTATTACGCATTAACGACATTCGCTTTTCTAAAGGTGGCAGGCGCTGACTTATCTCCAACGTGTCGAATCCGCGGGAGAGATCATTGTTGGTTTCGACGTAAGAGGTCGTGTAATCTTCAATTTTAGCCAGCAGATTGTTGATGGAGCTATTGGAGTGCTTGAAGGAACGGATAACAGAATCTCTGTGCAATACCCTTTCCCGTAATGAGTCCCTCAGTGACCTATGGTTTTTTTTGTTTTTAACCTGTGCAAAACATTCCTGGTTTACCGCTGAAGTAGTTAATGCAATCAAGATGATACAGCAAATCTTAAAAATATTTTGCATAGCTGATGTCTGTGGTTAGCTTTTATATTGTTGATTAACAAACGCAGTTAAAGTCTAATTTATATGCTGCAGTCAATTAGGATTTTAGCCGGATTCCCGTTTTAATAATGATCTTATAAAGATAATCAATAGTTTTAATGTGTTTAGGATAACACTTCACTAGTCTAATCATAATCAATGCAAAGTAATTAGACCTCAAATCTTCATTAAAGCTTTCACATTGTCTGATTGTGTAGTATAAATAAAGGGAACGGAAATTTACCGGAATAATGTTATTCTTAATAACACCGAAATTGCTTTTATGGTTTTTAAAGGGTTAAACTGATCAAAAGATTTTGAAGCAGACTGCCAAGGTCGACAAGTTGTAAATATATATAAGGTGTATTTCGCGGGGGGAAAAATACATGAGATCCCGCACAAATGTACCTGCGTGCTTAGGTATCAAATATATTGCGCTCTTAACTTGGTGTGTACGGGGCCCACTTTCGCTGTACGGGCAATAGCGGTAATATACAGATCATATGCAGGTCCTGATCGCAATGAATGGTTTCAGCAGGAAAGTGATGCTCCCCTGTTTAATTTGAATCGGATTCAGTGCTATAGCGCTGTTTCAAAACAAATCTTCAGGCAACTCGTTACCAAATAAATTAGTAAGATTATGAAAAGCAACGATCAGGAAGAAAAACTATTCGATGAAAATACCACCGCCGATATCAAAGGTTCCAATATGGTCAAAGATCCCGAGGATTGGAAAACCGGTGATGAGCCGATGACCGGGGCGCAACACTCTTACCTCGAAACGCTGTCGGCTGAGGCGGGTGAAACTTTCGATGAGACCTTGTCAAAGGCAGAGGCTTCCAAAAGGATCGAGGAACTGCAGCACAAGACCGGCCGGGGTGTGGATAAAAAATAATTCTTTAAATGGTATCCTGCACATAAATAAAGGGGACTATTACATATCGCATGTGTTCCAGAACAGTACAATAATAAAACTATTAGGTATATTTGACGTTGTTTACCTATATCGGCCACTCATTCGTCCTTTTGGCAAGCGTATGACCGGAAGTCAAACGAACAATTCATGCAAACTAATGCCCAGCAAGAGCAATTCACATTCAAGTCTATTTTCGAAGGGTTATTTGACGCAGTGATTTGCCATGATCTTGATTTTATGATCACCAATTGGGACCCTGCTGCTGAAAACCTTTTCGAATATAGCAGACAAAAAATGACCGGAACAAGTATTTTTTCGATAATGGATAAATCCAATCTCGCCGCTGGCTGAAGGATTTGGATAGATAACCTGTTCTAACAGTAAATGAACCTAATGTTAATTTGAAATTCTGGTTAAACATTCAGGCCGAGTGGTTGTTGCTGCTACAAGAAAGTTCCAGTGAAAATAAAACACATTCATTTTATCATCAATCCGGCATCCGGTAAGGAAGAGCCAATACTGTCTTATATCAACAGGGCTATGACTGAACGTAAGCTGGATTGGGACATTTCCGTTACAAAAAAGAACAACAATGCAGGTGAGCTGGCGCGTAAACTTTTTGGCAGAACAGACCTTATCGCCGTATATGGGGGCGATGGCTGTGTCACCGAAGTAGCCGCTGCCTTACAGGGCAGCAATCTGCCTATGGCGATCATCCCGGGTGGTACGGCGAACGTGATGGCGAGGGAATTCGGCGTTTCCCTGGATCCGCTCGAGGCACTTCGTGCGCTGCCTGACGGGAAGATCAAAAAAGTTGATATGGGTAACGTAAACGGAATGCCCTTTTTATTACGCGTTAACCTGGGTATCATGGCAGACATGGTGACCGGCGCTGACCGGGAACTCAAGAACAAAGTCGGCCAGCTTGCTTATGGGGTCACCGCAGTTAAGACAGCGGTGACAGCGGAACCGGTGAATTATGAATTAAACATAGATGGTGAAAAAGTGTCGGCAAAGGGCGTAAGCCTGACCATAACAAACTCCGGTCATATGGGTGTCGGTGATTTTGCCCTACAGCCGGGGATCAGCATTTTCGACGGCAAACTGGACATTATTCTGCTGAAGGAAAATAACTTGTCATCCTTGCTCAAAATAGCCGGAACGACCTTACTTCAGCAAAAAAGCAATGTGCTGGAGCATTGGACGGCCAAAAAGATGACTATCAGCATGGCTAAAAAGCAATCGTTTATTTGCGATGACAAGGAGATGAAAGCAAAGCAACTAAAAATAACCATTATCCCCGCTTCACTCAAAATGCTCATCCCAAAGGAAAAAGCCGAATGATATGCTAAGCATGATCAAAAGTCATCTGAAGAGTGCCGGTCTCTTTCTCCAGTACTATTATGACAACATTTACCGGGTGATATTTGGTATGCCCCGTTTAAAGCGCTGCCAGATCACGGCTGATCTGTTTTTAGGCAGCCAGTACAACCGGGTCGGCCTTCGTAAGATGAAAGCGCTCGGCATTACGGGGATCATCAATATGCGCGTGCACTCAGTTTACACCAAGGCACAATATGAAGGGTTTCATTACCTGCATCTGCCAACCCCGGACAACAGCCCGCCTGCGATGGATATGCTGATTAAAGGCGCGGACTTTGCCGATGCTGAAATCAAAGGCGGAGGCAAGGTTTACATACACTGCCGCCAGGGCTTGGGCCGCGGCCCGACGATGACGATCGCCTATCTGTTAAAGACCGGCCTTAACGTTGAAGATGCTATCGCGCTCATCAAAAAAACGCGTCCTTTTATCAACCCCCGTCCGGGGCAGGTCCAACGCCTGAAAGAGTTGCAGGCATATTACGCCAAAGTTTAAAGTAAGCAGCTATTTGACGTCAATAGTTCCCAGTTTCCATGCGAGAATTTGGCTTTATCAGCCTCGCTTAGCGGGGTTTGTTCCAGGAAATTGCGCGCATCCCTTCCGGGACGGTGCTGGTAGGGATAGTCGGCGAAACAGGATGCGGTCTGCAATAATCAGTTCTACGTCCTTGCAGGTACGTGTTGCTGTACATACCGCCGGCGGTCACATAAAGATTTTGCTCAAGTTAATTATTGACCGGGTGCTTGAAGTCCGCAAACCTGTTCATAGCCGCCAGACACTCCATATAAAACAGGATAATTTCACCCAATCGCTTAAATCAGTTGTTACCTCGTCATAAGAATTCAGAATGAATCCATGTTGTTCCTTCCCCCGCTCAACGAACGATCCGTGAGAAATAAACCTGGCCCTGCAGGTGCCAGGTTCGGCAACGGTAGCCGGAAGGCAGTTTCTTTTTTCATGGGCAACGTGTGTTTTCCATCTCATTTCCGGACGATTCCAGATCGTGCAAAACGTGAACTCCTTTGAATTTTTTGACGCTGTCATCCCCGGTCTCTTCGTTGTTGGTCAATAAAAGGCATCAAGAAGCCGGCTATATTAAAGGACTTCGATATCCCTGACTGTCAATAAGCGGCCTTCGGTAACTCGCTCAATCAGCTCAGGCGGCCCCGAATCGGTCTGGTAATACAGTACAGTATACCATTCATTCTGCTCATCCGAATGTTCCACGACAGCCTTGCCGTTAGCGGACTTCCCGTCCATCGTCAATAAGATCACCGTTTGTCCGCGTTTAAATTTCATAGCTCTAAAAATAAACAATGCTTTGTTTCCTTGGAATAGGATTTTTCAACATCAGGGTCACAGATTATACGATTCTCTGGGATAAACGAATATAGCGGACCTCAACTCATCAAGCAATGGGATACGGATATTGTTCTCAACTTATTACCCAGGGAATACTTTTCATGATAGGTTTACCCAATCTGTATAGCTATTTCAGGACGGCTCATAACCAACCAAAACCGGACATCTCTCCGTTCGCTTATGTTACACTACTCTCTTTCAAGTATCCATAATATACTGATATTTAAAAGCTTATGAATTTGGAACAGCGATTGATGCGATCAAACTACTTGAATTTAGATACACTCCATATTACCCTGTATGATTTGCTGCTTTGCGGAATGTTATTTGTTGGTTTGACCTTTGCTGCCTTATTAGCGTTGTCCAAAAATAACCGTTTCTCCGCTAACCGATTGCTTGCGCTTGCGCTGCTCACTATGATCTGGTGGATCTTCCGCTTGTTAATCATTGATATCCGGCTGCCGGTGTATTTTCCCGGTTACAGCACAGATCCTGTGCTGCTTCTGGCAGGGCCGCTCATTTATTTTTATGTTCGAAAAACGATTAGTCAGGAATACCCGTTCAGGCGGAAAGACCTGCTGCACTTTAGCCCACTTTTAATAGGAGAGTTGGCCGCCTGCATCCCGGCCTTACAGCAATGCAGCCTGCTCATAGTTTTGCTTGTATGGGGAGCAGCCATCAGCTATTTGTACGGGTCATATCAGCTCTTACAAAATTACTTCCGGCGGCTGCCGCCGGTAATGATGGACCGGTCCCGCCTGGAATATCGCTGGCTGCGGCGTTTATTAGGCGCCATTGCGCTGTGGTGGTGCTTGTGGCTGGCTTGCACAGTTGCCGGTTATTTTGACCTGTCCGTTGATGTGTCTTTATATCTGCTTTCAGCGATCATGATCATAGCGATCGCCGCCGCAGTGCAGTTACGGCCGGAAGTCCGGGTGGCCGGGCGGGTGGCTTTAAGACCGTTGCCCGGAACGGAATCGTGGCAAAAAGGGATCTGGCTGAAGCAGATGATGAAAAACGGTCACTATTACCAGGACCCGGAACTTACTTTAACATCCCTGGCTGAAAAGCTTGACCTCAGCGCACATGAACTATCCCGCATCATTAATGCCGGGCTAAAAAAGAGTTTCCCAGATTTCATCAATGCCTACCGTGTGGCAGCAGTCATACGGAAAATGCAAGACCCGGCATATGATCGGTTGAACCTTGCCGGCATTGGCTTTGATTCCGGTTTCAATTCTAAAAGTACATTTTACCGCATTTTCAAGGACATGACCGGCAAAAGCCCGGCCGACTATAAAGGCAACCTGGAAAAAGAGCTCCCAATTTATAAATTGAGACCCGCAGCTTTGTCCGGACCGTTAATTTTACGACAGGAAGCCATTCCGCATTGGTCTCCTGGGAAATTAAACCGCACTTATATGTTCAAAAATTACCTCAAAGTCTCGCTGCGCTTTTTACTAAAAAACCGCTTTTTCAGCCTGCTTAATATTACCGGCCTGGCGGCAGGTACTTTATGCTGTATGTATATTCTGCTGTATGTGCAAGATCAGTATAGTTATGACAAACATCATAAGGGTGCCAACACTATTTACAGGGTGACCACCTCCATCGCGCATACCGGCGATGTCAGCAATATGGCCACCGCTTCTCCCCCGATCGCGCCGGCTATGAAAAGTGATTTTCCGGAGGTGTTACAATATACCCGCGTCATACCTACGCTGGGCATCAGCGAACACCTGGTCAGCTATAAAGACAAGGCCTTTTATGAAGAGGGTGCGATTATGGTCGATTCCACCTTTTTCGACGTTTTTACCTATCATTTTACCCATGGGTCACCGGTAAATGCCTTCACAGATGTCAACAGTATCGTTTTGTTAAAACCAGTGGCAGACAAGCTTTTCGGAAGCGCTGACCCCGTGGGTAAGATTATTACGATCGACGACCAGGATGGTAAGAACATTTTTAAAGTAACCGGCGTGGTAGATCAGAGTGCCGGGAAATCACAAATTGCGGCAAACCTTTTTATACGCCTGAACAAAAATGGCTACGGCGGCGGCATCCTGACGAACAATTCCTGGGCGGGAAATAACTTTACAGAGTCGTATGTGAAATTTCGCGCGGACGCTAACGTTATTGCTTTTGAAAAAAAGCTGCCTGCCTTCCTCAACAAATACGGAGCGGACCAGCTGAAAAGTTCCGGGATGAGTAAATCCCTGCACCTGCAGCCGCTGTCCTCCATTCATACGACATCAGGTTATGACGCCGAAAGCGGGAAGATCGTGAGTGCGTCCTTTTTGTATGTACTGATCCTGATAGCGGTGTTGATCCAGCTTATTGCCTGTATCAACTTCATGAACCTGTCAACGGCCAGGGCCTCCGGGCGTGCAAAAGAAGTGGGCGTCAGAAAAGTGATCGGCGCCGGAAAATATGACCTGATCACCCAGTTTTTAGGCGAATCTTTTTTGTTGTCGTTTATCGGCGTAATCATCGCTTTGCCGCTGTTGTGGCTGGCGTTACCTTATCTGAACCGGATCACCCAGGCGAACATTCAATTGTTGTTTTTTAACGATCCGCGCTTATGGCTGATGCTGGGCGGGTTGATAGTGATCACCGGCCTGGCCGCCGGCAGTTACCCGGCATTTTATATGTCGGCCTTTAAAGCCATTAAGGTAATCAAAGGGGATTTTACCAGCCAGTTTTCCACGCAGGTATTGAGGCGCTCGCTGGTGATCTTCCAGTTCGTCATCTCGATCATCCTCATCACGGGAGTGGTCATCATTTACAGCCAGTTAAATTATATCAAAAACCGCGACCTGGGTTTTGACAAAGACCAGCAGATCATTCTCACGTTTCACACCAACGATACCAAAAGCAAAATGAACGCCCTGGCAGCCGGCTTGCAGCAATTGGCCGGCGTGAGATCGATCTCACGGGCCAGCAATACTTTTGGCGCGGAACATTATTTTGATTGGGGTGTGTATTTATCCGGAATGAACCCGGCTGACGCTGTCGATCAGCAAAACCTATATACCGATGAGCATTTTGTCAAAACGATGGGGCTCAGGCTGGCTGCAGGTCGCGACCTGATGGCGGGTGATTCGGGAAAAGTGCTGATCAACGAGACCCTGGCCAAACGATTGAGCCTTGCCCCCGACAAGACCATTGGAACCACGCTGTTCTCTGATGGCGACCGCAAATTCCAAATCGCCGGCGTGGTAAAAGACTTTAATTACAAATCCTTGCATGATAATATTGCCCCGTTCATGATCATATATTCGCCGAAAGCTGGTGAAGTCGATAAGCTGATCGTGAATACGAATACCAGGGATTACGCTAAATGCTTAGCGGACATAGGGCAGGTGTGGCATGAAAATTTACCGCAGACCCCTTTTGTCTATACCTTCATGAACGACCGGATGCAAAGCGCTTATGAAAGTGATACCGTGTTGTCGCAGATCATCAATTCGTTCACGCTGATCGCTATTTTAATTTCCTGTCTGGGTTTGTTCGGCTTAACGGCCTTCAGCGCGGAACAGCGCAATAAGGAAATTGGTATCCGCAAGGTCCTGGGTGCAAGCGTATCCGGTATCGTGCGGCTATTGTCCAAAGATTTTTTGAAGCTGGTGGTCATCGCCTTCGTGATCGCCACGCCGCTTGCCTGGTGGGCTATGAGTCGGTGGTTGCAGGGCTTTGTTTACCGGATCGGTATCAGCTGGTGGATGTTTGCCTTGGCTGCAGCGGCTGCCCTGATTATTGCCTTGCTTACCGTAAGTGTGCAGGCCGTCAAAGCGGCATTGGCCAATCCGGTTAAAAGTCTGCGCTCTGAATGAGCTGTCAATGCGATCAGAACACTCGTGCTGTCGGGGATCAGTATCACTGATTATTCTTAAAATGAATACCAAACGACTGTGATGTTCGTTCAGTTAGTACCCTGACCGGACATAATTCGAACCATTTTCAGGAGCAATTGAAATTCCTAAACACCCTTGGATTAGCTTAGTTCAGGGTTCAATATTAACTTGATTCAATATCATGCCTGTAAATTAACTATCATTAAAGAGTACTGGTACTCCCAAAGAACTCTTTCTTTTGTGAACATTTGCTACTAATTCTAAAAGGTATTGATGGGGTTTCAGGTTAAAAAGCCCGGGCAACATGTGCTTCGGTACCGCTGTTACATTGGCGTGGGCCATGGCTCCTGTGCTTTTTTCCTCCATACACGGCTTTTGTGGCCACGGCCATACCAATGTTTTCTTCACACATTTTAAGGCATCTTTGTCGAGGCCTTTTTGCCCAAGGACGTCCACACTTATCATCTGTTGGTAATTGTGCAAGTGGCACTTGCACAATTAGAATAACTGGCTATTCCAATTGTTTTTTCAAATCCTCCTTACTTGGCAGATAGAGCTTATATTCTTTGCTGAATATTTGATCATTACCTAATGGAAGTGTAAATTCCACGACAGATTTATTATCCTGCTTACAAAGAATGATCCCTAACGTCGGTTTCTCTTCTGGAAGTTTAATTTTTCGGTCATAATAATTAACATACATCTGCATTTGTCCGATATCCTGGTGAGTTAACTTTCCAATTTTTAAATCGAATAATACAAAACATTTGAGTAGCCTATTATAAAAGACCAGATCAACATAGAAATGGTCCCCCTCTAATGTGATACGTCGCTGTCTTCCTTCAAACGAAAAACCTTTTCCCAATTCCAGCATAAAATGTTCTAACTTGTTAATGATCGCAGTCTCCAGGTCATTTTCTGAATAGCGATTATCTTCGCGTAAATCAAGGAACTCCAGAACGAGAGGGCTTTTTAAGGTGTCGGTGGATTTTTCCATTACCTGCCCTCTTTCTGCAAGTTGTTTGATTTCTTCTTTGTTTCTGCTTAATGCCAATCGTTCATATAATGAGGTGCTAAATTGTCGTTGTAATTCCCGAACTGACCAATTGCCGTTTGCGGTTTCAATTTCATAGAATTCTCGTTCGTTTTTATCCTTGATCTTTAAGAGCTGTACATAATGCGACCAGCTTAAATTAAAGGTTCTCGGTAAATTCCGATGCACTGTCTCGGAATTTGGAGCTGGAGATACAGAAATACTAGACACTGTCTCGTAATTTCTGTATTCGATAAAAAAAGCGCGCATATTTTGCAGATTGTCAACTGAATACCCTCTGCCAAAATCCTTTGTCAAAGATTCACTTAGTTTCTTCAATGTTTCGTTAGCATAGTTCGCACGTTCTTTGCCATTTTGCTCATCTTCAACGATCATCTTTCCGATCTGGAAATAGGTGAAGACCATAGTTGAATTAATATTTCTTACAATCTGATTTTGGGATCTTTCGATCAGCTCTTTTACAGACTGGAAAAGCTGGTTAATTTGATTCTTCTTCATTTTTATGATTATTTTAGTTTCTAATATTAGTTATTTGAGGTACCGCAAAATGCGATTCCATAAATGGTATTGTTTACCTTCCCGTATCCATAGTTGTTAATCTTTTCTTTAACACGGCCATATCCTCACTTATTTTCTGTTCAATTACACGTGCGTAGATCTGAGTTGTTCCCATCTTCGTATGCCCAAGTATTTTACTCACGGTTTCAATGGGTAGTCCATTAGAAAGAGTGACCGTTGTGGCGAAAGTATGCCTGGCCATGTGAAAAGTTAAGTTTTTTTTGATCTCACATAAGTAGGCGATTTCCTTCAGGTAGCTATTCATTTTTTGGTTGGAGATAACAGGAAATAATTTATTGTTGGACACGGCCCTGTGATCACTTTGATATTTAAGTATAATTGCCGAGGCTTTGGGGAGTAGGGGAGTATTGACCGGTGTTTTAGTTTTTTGCCGATAGGTTTTGATCCACCATTCTCCGTCTATGCCTTTAACTATCTGCTCTTGCGATAAGTTCATGGCATCCACGTAAGCCAGGCCGGTATAACAGCAAAACACAAAAATGTCCCTGACAAATTCCAGTCGGTACAGATCGAAAACTTTTTTCTCGATTTTCAATAAATCCTCCTTAGTCAGATGCGCCCTTTCCTCATGCTTAATCTTGATCTTGTAACTTTTGAACGGGCTGGTACTAATCCATTCCATATTGCTGGCCATGTTGACCATTTTTTTCAATCGGATCAGATGCGTCATAGCGCCGGTATTGCCAATTGGTTTTTGATGGTTTTTGGGTTTTAAGCTCCGGAGATAGACCTCAAAGTCCGTCAGGAACTTAAAATTGACGTCCTTGATATGCAGATCGTTTTTATGGTACTGGTCTTTTATAAACGACCTTAAATACTTTTGAGACGTTTCATAATGACTGAGTGTATTTGGCGAAAGCTGGTGGACAGCGGTCTTATTGTGGTACGCAAAAAGGTGACTTAAGGTATGCTCAACTTCCTCCGTACGTAAAAAAGTGTTTTTAATAGCCTCCGCGGTTATGGGCAGCTTTTTAAGCTGTAATTCCCGGTAGCACTCGCCAATTTCAGTGCGGACATCTTCTAAATAATTGTTCAGGGCGCGTACTTCTTCCCTGCTGCCTTTGCCAAATCCACGTCGGATATCCCAGGAGCGGGGTTCAATGTACTGTTTCAGTCCGAGGTGAATGATCTCCCGGTTTACGGTAATTCGTGCGTAAATGGGGGCCTTTCCGTCTTTTAATTTGTCCGGTCTGATCAGGAATTGCAGGCCGAAAGTGTTTACTGTTCTCATATCCTTTGCGTTTAATTGATAATTTATGGCACATTTTGAACAGATTTGAGGTATAAAAATGGCGCAAAACTGCCCGGATTTTATGCTATTTCGATGCGGCTTAATTACTTGTATTACAGATAATTACACCACTTTTCAATACCTCAAAGCTAAAGATCAAAAACAGGTTACGGAATAGGTATCAGATATGCTGCGTTGTTTTGGGTAGTTTTGCGTTTGGGGTTAAACGAAAAAACCCTGTAAATCAACGATTTACAGGGTTTTGATACGAGTTGATACTCTTTTTTGTGGTATCAGCTGGGATCGAACCAGCGACACAAGGATTTTCAGTCCTTTGCTCTACCGACTGAGCTATGATACCTCCGTTTGGGGAGTGCAAATGTAGCTTTTTTTTTATGTTTGAAAAGTTTTTTTTGAAAAAAGTTTAAAAATATTCCCTTGAAAGTTTAGATCGATTTTTGAAATTAAACAATTTGCCAGCTAATCAGTTACTTAGCTTTAAAGATATTTTTCAATCCTAAAACATTTTTCTCTTTCAACAATTCAATTAACTTTGAATAAAATACTATGCACGCATAATGATTGCACAAGTTATATTTATTATCATATTAGGGGTTGCCATTTACTTTTTTGCAAAAAATGCAGCTAAAATAAGACGTAACATACTGCTGGGGAAAGATACTGACCGATCTGATCAGCCAGCTGAGCGCTGGAAAGTAATGGCAAAGGTAGCTCTTGGACAAACCAAAATGGTAAAACGTCCGGTTGCTGCCGTTATGCACTTTTTTATTTATATCGGTTTTGTGATCATTAATCTGGAAGTGCTGGAGATCATGATCGATGGAGTATTCGGATCGCATCGTATATTTTCGCACCCATTAGGGGGCTTATATGGTTTTTTAATAGGAGGTTTTGAGGTATTGGCGGTGTTAGTGCTCACCGCCTGCATTGTTTTCCTGTGCAGGCGTAACATTGTCCATTTAAAACGCTTTACAGGCACCGAGATGACCAAATGGCCCCGGTCTGATGCCAATTATATCCTCATCACCGAGATCTTGTTGATGAGCGCTTTTTTAACCATGAATGCGGCCGATTACAAATTACAGTTATTGCATTTTAGCCATTACGTTACAGCAGGAAGTTTTCCGGTAAGTTCATTAATTGCTCCATTATTACCCGATGGAGCTGCTGCTTTGGTTATTGTTGAGCGTGTATGCTGGTGGTTTCATATCATAGGGATATTGGCATTTTTAAATTATTTGCCTTATTCCAAGCATTTTCATATCCTGTTGGCTTTCCCAAATACCTATTACTCTAATCTGAACAATAAAGGAAAGTTTACCAATATGGCATCCGTTACCAATGAGGTGAAAGCCATGCTTGATCCCTCTTTTGTTCCTGAAAATACGGGTGAACCTGCACGTTTCGGCGCTAAAGACGTTACCGACCTGAGCTGGAAAAATTTGATGGAAGCTTATACTTGTACAGAGTGTGGCAGGTGTACCTCAGTATGCCCGGCTAATATTACCGGGAAACTGTTATCGCCCCGGAAAATTATGATGGATACGCGCGACAGGCTTACTGAGGTGGGCAACAACCTGGATAAGCATGGAAAAGACCATGATGACGGTAAAGCATTACTGGATAACTATATTACCCGCGAAGAGCTTTGGGCATGTACCACCTGTAATGCCTGTGTGGATGCTTGCCCGGTAAATATTAATCCGCTGGAGATCATTACTGAAATGCGCCGCTATATCGTAATGGAAGAATCACAGGCCCCGGCCAGTCTCAACAATATGTTTAGCAATGTAGAAAATAACGGGGCTCCATGGAAATATAGCCAGGCTGATAGGTTTAATTGGGCAGAGGGTGATTAAGTTGGGGATTTATAATAGATAATAAGGATGTTACAAGATCAAGCAACGATTGAGTCAAAATATAAGCTATTTATAGAAAGAGCGGCAGCTTCAAAGCTGGTATGGGGCTTGAAGAGTAAAGATGGATGGGCCAACTCTTATTCAAATGATAGTGAAGAAGTGGATGTAATTCCATTTTGGTCAGATAGGGCTTATGCTAAAATTTGTGCTCGTGATGAGTGGAAAGGTTACGTACCTGTTGAAATTCCGTTGGCGGAGTTTTTAGAAAGCTGGTGCGTAGGCATGGCGGATGAAGAAACTTTGGCTGGTGTTAATTGGGATGCTAATATGTTTGGAGTAGAAAGTGAGGCTTTAAATGTTGCACTTGATATTCTAAATCAATTGAATGCCATTAACTCAGCAATTAGCTTTAAAAATTATAGTAGTATAAACGAATTTATAACAGAGATCGGTGAATCACTTGATTAACTGAGGAAAATCATCAATGATGGATCAAAAAATACCTACCATGGCCGATATGGCTGCACAAGGACAAGAGCCCGAGATATTGTTCTGGGTTGGCTGTGCCGGTAGTTTTGACGAAAGAGCACAAAAGATAACCCGTGATATTTGTAAAATATTACAACATGTGGGTATTAAATACGCGGTTTTAGGAACCGAAGAAAGCTGTACAGGTGATCCTGCCAAACGTGCCGGTAATGAGTTTTTGTTTCAGATGCTGGCCATGACCAACATACAAGTGCTCGATGGCTATAATATAAAAAAAATAGTGACTGGCTGTCCACATTGTTTCAATACCATCAAAAATGAATATCCAGGCTTAGGTGGCAATTACGAAGTGATCCATCATTCACAGCTTATCCAGCAATTGATCGACGAAGGAAAGCTGCGTGCCGAGGGCGGGGAAAGTTTTAAGGGCAAACGGATCAGCTTTCATGATCCCTGCTATCTGGGCCGGGGTAATAATGTTTATGAGGCACCGCGTGCGGCTCTTGAAATATTAGATACTGAATTAGTTGAATTGAAACGCTGCAAGTCAAATGGATTATGCTGTGGTGCTGGTGGCGGCCAAATGTTTAAAGAACCGGAGCCCGGCAAAAAAGAGATCAACATGGAACGCATGACAGATATCCTGGAAGCGAAGGCCCAGGTTGTAGCCGCTGCCTGTCCGTTTTGCATGACCATGCTAACCGATGGTGTAAAGCATCAGGATAAAGAACAGGAGATACAGGTGCTGGATATTGCCGAGATCACTGTGAGGGCCAATGGTTTATAAAGCTTTGGCCTTAAAATAGCTCAGCGCATTTTTTAAGCTGTCCAATCGGGCGGCACTCATGTTTCTTACAGGAAGATCAAGAACGGTTGACATGGAGTCGATATCTCCCTTTGGGTCTTCATAAGTTTGCACGATAATATCATCAGCGTTGGTACTTAATTCCAGCGTGCCTGTTTGCTCATCTCCCTGGTATTGTACCTGGTTTAAACGGTGTAAATTGAAGGAAAAATATTCCTGTTTACCATGTTGATAAGTTTTTCTGAGACGCAAAAAATAATCGTTGGTAAGGGTAAGTTCCCACTTTTTTAATTTAACATCAGGCGGCGGATTATATGATTCTGTAAGGCATTTATTGCTCCAACTGAGCCATTCCTGGTCGTCTGTTTGTGGCCTGAAGCTATAATTTAGCCATCCGGCCAATAAAATGAGGGTGAATACTAAAATCTTTTTTGTTTGCAGCTGAAGTGATTTTTTCATGACAACAAAATGTAACCCGAAGTTAATAAATTGATATTTTTGTAAATGGAATTTTCTCAACACTCAAGAGTTTGGATATATCAGTCGGACCGGAAATTAACTGATCCTGAAGTAGAGCAGATACAGCAGGAACTGGATGATTTTACCATCGGCTGGACAGCCCATAACAGCCAGTTAAAAGCCCGGGCCGAGATCAGGTATACCCGCTTTTTGATTTTAATAGTTGATGAAAGCCAGGCGGGCGCCAGCGGCTGCTCTATCGATAAATCTGTTCATTTTATGAAGCACCTGGAGCAGCATTATCACATCAATTTGTTCGACAGGTTTAACCTGGCTTATCGGGAGGGCGGAGAGGTGCTTTCATTACCACGGCATGCTTTTGAAGACCTTTTGAAGCAAGGGAAGATAAATACCGAAACCATTGTTTATAACAACATGGTGCAAAATGTAGGTGAACTGGAAAGTAAATGGGAGGTGCCATTTAAAAATAGCTGGCATATACAGCTTTTTCGCGATCTGGTTAATCAATAGCGCTATTGCTAAAGTTGGGTTGTTTGCATAAATTTAATTATGGAACAATATGATAACCGGGTAGATATTTATATCGACAAATCTGCAGCGTTTGCCAAACCTATATTGGAATACATCAGACAAGTGGTCCACGAAGCATCACCCCTGGTCACTGAAGGCATAAAATGGGGGATGCCCTTTTTTGATTATAAAGGACCGGTATGTCAAATGGCGGCCTTTAAGCAGCACTGTGCCTTCGGTTTCTGGCGATGGTCGTTGATGAAGGGGGATTTAAAGGATACCGATGATGCTGCCGCAGGTAGCTTTGGTCGTATTGCGGATATCGCCGATCTGCCTGCAAAGGAAACATTAATGGCCTATGTATTGCAGGGAATCGAATTAAACGAAAAAGGCATAAAAAAGGCCGCTCCGAAAAAAACTCCTTCCGAAAAAGCCGAATTAGTGATCCCCGATTATTTTATTGATTTTTTAGCTGCTTATCCTAAAGCTGTACAGGTGTTTTATGATTTTAGTTATTCCAACAAAAAGGAATACGTAGAATGGATCAGTGAAGCCAAAACAGAGGCTACCCGGCAAAAAAGACTCGAAACAGCCGCAGAGTGGATGAGTGAAGGTAAATCAAGAAATTGGAAGTATAAGTAGGATCAAAAGTGGTTTATATGGTTTGCACTTTTTATGCTTTGCAATCGATCTCTTAAAGTCTATTTTTTCAAACATTAAACTGTATCGTTATAGAATATTCTAAAAATCCAACGGACCTAACCTGCGCATATTTTTCATGATGAGGTATTGTCTGTGTCTTAAATAACGGGTAGGGTTGGTGGCCGACCATCTGAGCGGACTCGGAAATATAACCGCTATGGCAGCTGCTTCATGCTTGGTTAAAGCTGCTGCCGATTTATGAAAATAAGCTTGTGAGGCGGCCTCTATGCCATAAATACCGTCGCCCATTTCAATCTCATTGAGGTAAACTTCCATGATGCGTTTTTTGCTCCAGAAAGTCTCGATCAATACCGTAAAGTAAGCTTCGAAGCCTTTGCGTAATAAGGAGCGGCCATCCCATAAAAAAACATTCTTGGCTACCTGCTGCGATATGGTGCTACCGCCGATGAGCTTTTTGCTGTGCGCGTTTTTTTCAATAGCCTTTTCAATGGCCCGGAAATCAAAACCGTGATGCTCCAGGAAGCTTTGATCTTCGGCTGCCACGGCTGCCCGCTTCATATTATCGGAGATATCATCAAAATCTTTCCACTGTTTGTCCATCTTCCAATCCTTGCCGGCGGCTTTACGCTGAAAGCCGCGCTCTATCATGAGCCAGGTAAAGGGTGGGTTTACAAAGCGGTAAAAGAGCACACCTAAAAGGCTCAATCCTACAAAAAGTAAAAAGGCAAGCTTGATGACTCTGAATAAAAGCCGGGCAATTCCATTGTTTTTTAGCTTTGAAAACCACGACTTTGATCTGGAGCTTTTTTTTGAGGATGAGGCGGAGGTGCGTTTCACTATTGATGATAAATTCTATAAAACAAAGAGGGTGTTTTGCCAATGCAAAACACCCTCTAAAATTCTACAATTAAGTTCAAAATCCGAAATCAAAACTCCGAATTCCGAAATATAAATTACTCAGCTACTACTGAGAAAGGAACCTGTACTTTTACTTCTTTATGCAGGTTTAGGTTTGCGATGTAATCACCAACAAACTTAGGCTCCTGATCAAAAGTAATACGACGACGGTCAACTTCAAAGCCTTCTTTTTTCAATGCATCAGCAATTTGGATAGTGTTGATGGCACCGAAAATTTTACCGCTTTCACCGGCTTTAGCGCCAATGTTTAATTTAACGCCTTCTAAACGGGCAGCTATCGCGTCGGCATCCTTGCGGATTTTTTCTTGTTTAAACTGAGCTTGTTTCAAGTTTTCAGCTAAAACTTTGCGAGCGCTTTCAGTAGCTAATATGGCGTAGCCTTTTGGTAAAAGGTAGTTACGGCCATAACCTGGTTTAACGTTTACAACATCGTCTTTATCACCCAGGTTTTTTACATCTTGTTTTAAAATAACTTCCATTTTCTGAATCTCCTATTATTTTAATGAATCTGTAACGTAAGGTAATAAACCAATGTGGCGTGCGCGTTTAACGGCTTGAGCCACTTTACGCTGGAATTTTAATGAAGTACCGGTTAAACGACGTGGTAACACTTTACCCTGATCGTTAATGAACTTTAATAAAAAGTTTGCGTCTTTGTAATCAATATACTTAATACCATTCTTTTTGAAACGGCAGTATTTTTTACGGTTATCCTCCACCTTTGGAGCGGTAACGTATTTAATTTGTTCGTTAGCCATTAGTTTGTTTCCTCCGCTTTAGCTGCTGGTTTCTTGTTAAAAGCACCGCTGCGTTTTTTGTCATTGTAAGCAATGGCATGTTTGTCCAAAGCAATGGTCAGGAAACGCAAAACACGCTCATCGCGCCTTAACTCTACCTCCAATTTGTTAATTAAATCACCTGGAGCCTTAAATTCAGTTAAGTGATAGTACCCTGTAGTTTTTTTCTGAATAGGGTACGCTAATTTTCTCAAACCCCAATTATCCTCCTGGACAATTTCGGCTCCGCCATCAGTTAAGATCTTGCTAAATTTGGCATTAGCCTCTTTAGCAACTTCTTCTGATAACAACGGGGTTAGAACGATCACGATTTCGTACTGTTGCATTATTATACTTTGATTTTTAATTAATTACACCCACTATTGCGGGGCTGCAAATGTAGAAATATTATCTGTATTTATCAAGTAATTACGACTCAAAAATTAAATTGTTTAATCCATAAAATAAGCAGTCAACATTTATATTTGACAAAAATATATCACATGAAAAAAAACCTACTCCTTTTCACCATTATTTTTATGATAATGTGCGGCGCTGTTAATGCGCAAATGGCAACTCCCGGGCCGGTTGAGCAGCGAATGACCGATAGTCTTTGCAAGAGCCTGGCCAGGCTTGATATTTCAAAAATAAGTACTAAAGAAGAGGCAGTAAAGGCTTATACTGAATGCGTAATGGCCCATGCTGATTTGTTACCTGACCTTGCTGCCGAAAGAAAGGTAGATATGACAGATCAAAGTGCCATGCGTGCAGTAGGTATTGATCTGGCCAAAAATCTTGTGAAGCAAAAATGTGATTACTTTTTGAAGCTGGCTGTAAAAATGAATAGCAAAGAAGTAGAAGAAGATCGGTCAATAACTGGCACATTTAAGCGGATAGATGTAAAAGGCTTCAATTACGTTATTATAACCGAAACAGGCAAAAGTGAAAGGTCATTCCTTTGGTTAAGGCAATTTCCTAATTCAGAGCGATTTATCGGTGGTGCAGCGGGGCTTATCGGGAAAAAGTTAAAAATAACCTGGCAGGAATTAGAGGTTTACCTTCCGCAGGCAAAAGGCTACTATAAGGTAAAGGAAATTTTAAGCATTGATATTTTATAGATCACAGTGAAAGCATGATTTTGAAAACTTATCTTTACATAGGTTATTTCACCCTTAAATATTCATTATGCAATTTGTAAACCCTGAATATCAAGAAGCAGTATTGCCGGATAATAACATCACCATGTTAGCTCCCGGTGGGGAGGATGACGAGTTTGAAAGCGACTGGAATGATGAAGACGATGATCTGGACAATCAATTGGACGATCTGCATGAAATTCAGGTAGATGACGATTTGGGCGAACCAGATCCGGAGGATGATTACCCTCAACCCGACGATGATGACGAATAGGGTAGCGTAGTTTAATTACATAATCATTTCATCGATACTTTAACTTCAGGCATTTTCTTGCTAACTTCGTAGCTGTGGATAATTTTATTGTTTCGGCTCGTAAATACCGCCCGGCTACTTTTGAAACTGTTGTTGGTCAGCAACATATAACCAACACACTTAAAAACGCTATTAGAAATAATCAGCTGGCTCAGGCATTTTTATTCTGCGGGCCACGTGGCGTAGGCAAAACTACCTGCGCGCGTATCCTGGCCAAAACTATCAACTGTACCAATTTACAGCCTAACGGCGAGGCTTGCGGTGAGTGTGCTTCATGTAAGGCATTTGAGAATGGTAACTCCTTTAACGTACATGAGCTGGATGCCGCGTCAAACAATTCGGTTGACGATATCAGGAGTTTGATTGACCAGGTACGCATACCACCACAGGCAGCCCGGTATAAAGTTTATATTATTGATGAGGTGCACATGCTGTCGCAGGCGGCTTTTAACGCGTTTTTGAAAACGCTGGAAGAACCACCACACTACGCCATATTTATACTGGCCACTACCGAAAAGCATAAAATTCTGCCCACCATACTTTCCCGCTGTCAGATCTTTGATTTTAATCGTATCAGGGTTGATGATATGGCCAGCCATCTGGCATCAATAGCGGGCAAAGAGAATATCAGCTATGAACCTGATGGTTTGCACATTATAGCACAAAAAGCCGATGGCGGTTTGCGTGATGCGCTCTCGATGTTTGACCAGATCGTCAGCTTTTCTGGTGGCAAGGTTACTTACCGCTCGGTAATTGATAACCTGAACATACTTGATTACGATTATTATTTTAACATAACCGACAGCTTACTACAAGAAGACACAGGTAAAGTGCTGCTGTTTTTTGACGAAATATTATCCCGGGGATTTGATGGTGCGCATTTTATAGCGGGGCTGTGCGAACATTTTCGCAATTTGCTGGTGACTAAAGATCAATCCACCTTAAAATTACTTGAAGTAAGCGAGGGCATTAAAAATAAATACCTGCAGCAATCACAAAGCAGCCCGGTATCGTTTCTGCTTTCGGCTATGAATATTGCCAACCAGTGCGATATTAATTATAAGCTAAGTAAAAACCAGCGGCTCCAGGTTGAGCTTGCATTGCTTAAAATGTGCCATTTGCCCTCGGCATTTAGTATGGTAGCCTCACCGCTTACAGCAACATCCGCAGAAGACGGGTCATTAAAAAAAAAACCTGATACCGCAACAGTAGTACCACCGGTACAAAATAATAGGATCAATAATGAGGCGGCAGTATTAAGCGATACGCCCTTGTCTTATAATACTTCGAAACCTCAAAGCATTGAAAATAAGCAAGTAACAGAAGCAAAAGAGCAAGCACCTGCAGAAAAGCCTAAAATATTTATACCATCGCCAAGCTTGGGTTCGTTATCCATAAAAATACCTTCGCTTACAGATACGGGTAAAACTGCTGAAGAAGAAGCCGATGAAGAAGATCCTTACTTAAAGGGGGATGACCGGGAAGATTTTACCATGGACAACTTTTTGCAGTGCTGGAGTGATTTTGCCGCAAAGATTAAGGGAGAAGGTAAAAAGAACCTGGTAACCATTTTTATTGCCAACGCCCCCCGGATGCTTAAACCCTATGAATTTGAGATTGTGGTGGGTACCAAACTGCAGGAAAACTTATTTAAAGAAGAAAGAGCAGCTTTACACAATTACCTGCGAGGCCGGTTAAAAAACTTTACTATTGAAGTAAATGCACGTGTAGATGAGCAGGAGGTAGTAAGAAAGCCATATACAGCAATAGAAAAATTTCAGTACCTGGCTGCCCGTAACCCTCAGCTCGTCGACCTACGCAATCGCTTTAATCTTGATTTTGATTAGGGAATTAGTTAGTGGTGAGCGGTGAGTGAGGAGTAGTTATGAGAAACTTACAACTCACCGCTCACTAATTTATTTTAAAAATTCCGAATCATTTTTAGGATACCCTTCTTCATCCAGATCATCACGGTCATCTTCCGGAGTGTGTGCTAATGCAGAATCTGTAGGGTCAACCTCTACAATATCGCCATCATCAATGTGCATGCCAAGATCATCAACATCAGTTTCAATCGATCTTTTACCGGCATATTCCTCATCTGTATCATCATAAGGATTGGCTTCGTCATAAGTTGAATTCATGTCGTTGCCGTTTTTGACAGAAGTATTATAAGGATCGGGATGGTCGTAATCCGGATTGTCGCTCTTTACATCATATTCAAAGCTATTATCATCGGAGTTGTAATTAAGATCCTCTTTGTCAATGGTTTCGCCTAACTCATCTTTTAATGTTCTGTCCCGATCGGCGCTGTTATCGTTTAAAGCGTCATCGTCTTCATAATCATCATTAAATCCGGGGTTTATATTTTGATTGTTCATCAGTTTTTGCTTTGATTAAATATACCAAAAAACCTTGCCAAAATTCAAAAAGAGTAATTAATAATATATCTGTTTGCGGTAAGATGTTACACCCCCAATACCTACTTTTATACCCAGAATAAACTGTGTAAATATATCATTGTGGCGCCCGGCTTTGTATCCATCAAGATTATCGTCCATTACCCTGTTGTATTGATAGCCCAGATCTATCTTAATGCCGGGATCATTATACTGGTTAAATAGTTTTATCTCATAACCTATTCTTAAAGGTATAAAAGGTATTTGGCTATTATTATCGCCTGCTGGTTGAACACCAGCCGGCAGACCATTTTCTCCGCCCCTTTTTACATGGTTCACCAGGTATCCGATGCCGGTTGAAAGGTAAAACCCTTTAAAGGCATTAGCCATTGGGCTTTTAGAGTAATCCATTAACTCACCGGCTTGCAGTTGCACCCTTAAGGCAAAGGCCCAGAAATGATTTTCAAACGTACGGCCATATCCCTGATTGACATCACCGGCTTTAAGGCTACCAAATTGTCCTTCAAAAACATAGTTTACAAACGGGCCATGGTTGTAATTGAAGTTAAATTGAGCCGATGGGGTATACTTTAAAGCTTTGGTTACATCTGTACTGATGGGATAGTTAAGACCAAGGCCTACGCCAACATCATATTGTGCATAGTCGTAACCTAATTGAGCTTTTGCTAAAAATGCACTGGTGCATAAAGTAATTGTGAGAGCTGTTTTTAATATCAGTTTTGTCATAAATAGACATTAGGGGGCTATTAACTGGCAATCTGTTTTTATTTAATTAACGTTTAATTTCATAAAAATAGTATCCGCCCCTGCCAACACAAGAAACTTGCCATTACAACCATTCGGGCCCAAATAAATCAAATTTCATTTAATTATTAATGAAAATGGTAAAGTCTATTTAATATATTTGAAGCCATTAAAATAAAAAAACAACAACATCAGGTATGTCAAAAATTAAAGTAGAAAATCCGGTAGTTGAACTGGATGGCGATGAAATGACCCGAATTATCTGGAAATTTATCAAAGACAGGTTGATAATTCCTTATCTGGACCTTGATATCAAATATTATGATCTGGGTATCGAGTATCGTGATGAAACTAATGATCAGGTGACCGTTGATGCCGCTAACGCTATCTTAAAATATGGTGTAGGTATTAAATGCGCCACTATTACACCTGATGAGGCCCGTGTAGAAGAGTTTGGCTTAAAACAAATGTGGAAATCACCAAATGGAACTATCCGTAACATTTTAGACGGTACCGTTTTCCGTGAGCCCATTGTAATGGCTAACGTTCCGCGTTTGGTTCCTAACTGGACCGCACCTATATGTATCGGTCGTCATGCGTTTGGCGATCAGTACCGTGCTACCGATTTTTTAACCAAAGGAAAAGGAAAGCTTACAGTAACTTTTACTCCCGAAGATGGCGGCGCCGAGCAATCATACGAAGTGTATAATTTTAAGGGCGATGGTGTAGCTTTAACTATGTATAATACCGATGAGTCTATTAAAGGATTTGCACATGCCTGCTTTAACCAGGCATTAATGAAAGGCTGGCCTTTATATTTATCAACCAAAAATACCATCCTGAAAAAATATGATGGTCGTTTTAAAGATATTTTTGAAGAGATCTATCAGCAGGATTATAAACAAAAGTTTGCGGAAGCAGGCATTACTTATGAACACCGCCTGATTGACGATATGGTTGCATCTGCATTAAAATGGAACGGCAACTTTGTATGGGCTTGTAAGAATTATGATGGCGACGTACAATCAGATACCGTAGCACAAGGTTTTGGTTCATTAGGTTTAATGACCTCCACTTTGGTTACACCAGATGGTACTGTTATGGAAGCCGAAGCTGCACATGGTACGGTAACCCGTCACTATCGCGAACACCAGGCTGGTAAACCAACTTCAACTAATCCAATTGCATCTATCTTTGCATGGACAAGAGGATTAGAGTTCCGTGGTTTGTTGGATAACAACCAGGAACTGGTAAACTTTTGTAAAACTTTAGAGCAAGTTTGTATAGAAACTGTAGAAAGTGGAAAAATGACCAAGGATTTGGCTATCACCATTAAACCAAAAGTTGAACATGGTACAGATTACCTTTACACCGAAGAGTTTTTGGCTGCTATTGACGAAAACCTGAAAGTTAAATTAGGTAAATAATCCCTAACTCAAACCTCATACAAAAAGCCCGCTTCAAAAAGCGGGTTTTTTGTGCCCATTAATTTTTTGGTAAAAAAGCTGAAGCGGTTTATCTGTTTCTTTTTTTAACTCCTAACTTAGCGCTATAAAAATAAAACCGATGTCAGCATTATATCCATTAAAATTTAAAACTATTTATAAAGACAAAATATGGGGTGGTCAAAAGATCAAAACCTATTTACATAAAGATTTTGGTGATTTACCTAACTGTGGTGAAACGTGGGAAATATCAGGTGTAAAATCTGATGTATCTGTAGTGGCCGATGGTGAATTGGCTGGTGAATCATTGGCCGATTTGCTGGAGAAATATCAAGACGAACTGGTAGGCAAAAAAGTTTACGCGCATTTTGGTAATATATTCCCCTTGCTGGTGAAATTTATTGATGCCAATGAAGATCTGTCTATCCAGGTACACCCAAATGATGAACTGGCCAAAAAGCGTCATAATTCATTTGGAAAAACCGAGATGTGGTATGTAATTGAAGCTGACCCGGGTTCAACCCTGATAGCCGGCTTTAATCAGGAGCTTAACGAGCAGATCTACCTGGATAAATTTAACAGCGGACACCTTACCGATATTTTGAATAAGGAAGATGTGACAGCAGGTGATGTGTTCTTTTTACCGGCCGGCAGGGTACACACTATAGGTAAGGGCTTATTGATTGCCGAAATTCAGCAGACATCTGACATTACTTACCGCATATATGATTTTGACCGGGTTGACGATAAAGGCAATAAAAGGGAACTGCATACCCAGGAAGCCCTTGCTGCTATTGATTATAAACACTACCCGGAATATAAAACCAGCTATCAGCCTAAAAAGGATGAAACCGTAAAGCTGGTTTCTTGTCCTTATTTCACAACTAACCTGCTCGATTTTACACATAGTACTTCAAAAGATTACTCAGCGCTTGATTCTTTTGTGATCCATGTATGTGTGGAGGGAGCTTACTCTATAAAATACAACGGCGAAGTATACTCAGTAAAAATGGGTGAATGTATTTTGCTGCCTAAAAGCATCGATCGGGTGGAGCTGGAAACAACCGGCGGCTTTAAAATATTGGAAAGCTATATTGAATAATATGCCTAATTGGTACAGGTATAATTTAAGAGTGCCTGTACTAATTTTTTTATTGTCTTGCTATTCCCTGCAAATTTTTAAAAATTTCCTGCAGCTGCTTAACATCCACCGGTTTAAAAATATAATCTGAAATAGAAGGAATATTTTTCGCGCGGTCAATGTCGTGTAAGTCAATGGAGGAGCTGAGGATATAAACGGAGATTTTTTTTCCCAGTTGGGACTTTATTTCCTCAAATTCTTTCATGAATTCCCAGCCATCCATTACAGGCATAATGATATCCAGAAATATAATATCAGGTAAATTCTGAGTATTGCCAGGGTCTTTTAAATGAGCAATTGCTTCACTGCCATTGTTAAAGTGTGTAACCTGCTTACATAGGTCTTTTATGCTGAGTAGTTTTTTTAATCCGTAAGCGTAAATTTGGTTATTATCAATTATGCAGGTATTAACAGAGGGAGCGGCTATAATCATTTATCAGTACTAAGTTATACCAGTTTAATGGTAAATTTAGTGCCAATATTTACGGTGCTTTCAATTTTAATGGTACCACCAAGCGCTTCTATCTGGTTGCGGGTGATAAACAATCCTATGCCTTTGGCGTCGGGGTTTTGATGAAATGTTTTGTACATGCCAAATACCTTATCGCCGTACCGCTCAAGATCTATCCCAATGCCATTATCTTCAAATATGAGGTATATATGGTTTCGCTCTTTCATCGTATGGCAAATGATGTGCGGTTGCCTGTCTGGATGACTGTATTTTAAGGCGTTGGTGAGCAGATTTTGCAAAATACTTTCCATATAAGCCGGTATATAACTTATTTGCGGACACTGACTAAAATCATATTCTATACGGGCATTAAACGCTTCTATATTGCTTTTTATAGCCAACTGAATGTTGTTGAAAATAGCTTCAAAGCTAATGATACTTCTTTCGTTGGTAATTTCGGTTTGTATCTTAACAATTTCGTTCAAATGCTCGATAGTAGCGTTTAAGCTGCTGCTGATCGATTTAATATGCGAGAAGATCTCCGTACGATCTTCCGCCAATTCTGTTTCTTCATACAGATTTACCATGAACTGTAAATTACCGGTATGCGACCGCAGGTTATGTGACACAATATAAGCGAAATTTTGCAGGCGCCTGTTTTGATCAGTCAGTAAATTGAGTGATGATTCCAGGCTCAGCCCTTTGCGTTTATTGCTGTCGATATCCTGTAAAATGCCCCTTATGGTAACACATTTGCCGTATTCATTAATGATGGGCACACCTTTGGCGCGTACCCATATCACATGATTTTTGGCTGTTCTGAATAGCAGTTCCAGATCATATGGCTGGCAAAACTCCAGCGCGTTATTAATGGCGTTTTGTATAACGGGGCGATAGGGCGGTTCAAAAAAACTTACCCCTTCTTCAATGCTGAGTTTTATTTCGGTTTGCAGTTCAAAAATATCGTAGATCTGTTTGGATAAAGTTAAATTAAGAGTAGCTGCATCAATTTCCCAACTGCCTAACTTGGCTATCCGGATGGTGTCGCCGTAATGCTGATCATTACGTGTTGCTTTTAACTCGGCTTGTTTATATTGGTTGATATTGATAATAGAGCCATATATAATTTGCCCGTTTTTATCATATTGCTTTTTGATGGTGCTTTCAAACCAATGATATCCGGATGATTTAGTGAGTAACCTTATCTGAATCGGTTTTGCTGAGTTAGCGCTTTGATCATTTAAAGCGTTTAGAAAAACAGCCTTGTCCTGGTGATATAAAAGATGATCAAAAAATATATGATTGGAGCATTCAATTTCATTGGCTTCGTACCCCAAAATACTGTAAAAACCTGCCGACCATTTAATGACCCTCGTGTTAATATTATATTCCCAAATACCTGCATTAATATTATCAATTATTTGAGCAAGATGCAGCCTGCTGTCATCAGAAAACCTATCCTCAGAAAAACTCATATAAATTAATACCTACTCATTTTTTTGGTAACGACATGCTCTCTATAAGAAAATTATGTGCCATAATTTAAAATCACGAAAATTACAACCGTTGGTTGTGTGCGTTTTTCTGATGGGTAATCCTAAAGTTTAACTCACCGAATTTCAAATATAGTATTTGGAATTATATAAACAACTCTAATACTGGTGATTACAAAATAAAATTTATCGTATTAAAACATTGTCATTTTGACACATTCATAGCTCGAAATAATCGATTTGAGTGGACTTTATACATAGTTAGTCGATATTTAATTGTAAAAGATATTACAATTATGATTTGGCCCGTGATTTTTTTAAAAAAGAGGTAATAATTATATTTTCACAGAAAAAAAAGTACTAAAACCCGGTGTTTTTAGTGTAAATGTCCTGTTTTTAATCCGTTTTTTAAGCCAATAAGAGCTTATCGTTATCTGATTGTTAATTCGGCAAGCGCGTTTAAGGCTATCCATTTGGCTGCTTTGTGATCTTGTTTTAAAATATTTTGAGCTGTTTGTATGGCTATTACTTTTAAAACCTCGTTCCTTTTCCCTATCTGCCTGAGCGCCCAGTTCACTGCTTTTTTTACAAAATTGCGGTTGTCCCAGGCCTCACGTTCAATAATGGGCATTAACGCTATAAATAGTTCATTACCAGCTTTTTTATTATGCACTGCGTGTTCAGCCATAAGCACAAAACCTGCCCGTTTTATAAATTCTGCTTCATGAGCGCTAAACTCAAGGGCCTTGCTCAAGGCAAAAGGGGTGCGATCAAACAGGTTACCGCATACCTGGTCTCACAGATCCCAGGAATAGAAATCCTTTGTCCAGTTATCGATCTGTTCTTCTGTAACCTGGGCCGGATCGTCAATTAACGATGCCAGCAGACGGGCCTCGTGCAAACCCGTATCCCAAAGATCAAGTGCCAGTTGGTGATCTTTTTTGATGGTTTTGGCCAGCTTTCGCAATTCAGGCAGGCGAACGCCAATAGCATTTGTATTGTCGATGCCGTAACGTTGCATACCTGTCAGGTAATGAGCATCAGCCTTGTCTTTTAAAAAATCAATGATCTCATGAACAGCCATGTATCAATCGGTTATGCTTTTGCTTTGCAGTTTACTATGAATATTCACCACTTCCACTAAGGCTGCTGAACAGTAAAAAGGATGTAATTCCATAACTAAACTGCCGGCCTTTATAGCAGGATCGGTTTCGGTTAGTTTCTTAGCTTCTTCAAGGGTTTCTACATTAAAAATAAATATCCCCCGGATAGGCTGATCATCCAGAAATGGGCCTGCTACTACCAGTTTGCCTTCGGCAGCTAAGCGGGTAATATTTTTTAAATGGGCCATTTGCAACTGCATCCGTGCTGCCGAATCTTTCAGTTGAGTTGGACCTTCTTTTAAAAAGGCAAGTACATATTTTTTCATGCCATATTGGTCGGCACCCAGCTTTTTAGCCAATGCGGCATCATAAACAGGTTTGACGGTATTCTGTGCAAAACAGTTAATACCGAAAGTGATCATTGCGAAGAGGAGGATGAGCTTTTTCATTTATGGTTGTATTTAGGTTCTATCAAATATAAAAAATCACAAGGCAAAAAAGCCGGGCAATTTGCCCGGCTCAAATTAAAACATCGCTAATAGTTAATAGAATATTTTAGATAGAATCTTGCCTTTAATTAAAGGTTCCCTCTTATCTCTTGTTCACGCTCAATAGCCTCAAATAAGGCCTTAAAATTACCAGCACCGAATGATTTGGCGCCTTTACGCTGTATGATCTCAAAAAACAAGGTAGGCCTGTCTTCAATTGGTTTTGTGAATATCTGCAGCAGATAACCTTCGTCGTCACGGTCAACCAGGATACCCAGTTTTTTTAATGGTTCCAGATCTTCGTCAATATGGCCTACACGGTCTGTTAATTCATCATAGTAGGTAGTAGGTACGGTCAGGAATTCTACACCGCGGCTCTGCAGATCGGTTACGGTAGACACTATATTGTCAGTAGCCAGGGCAAGGTGTTGAACGCCCTCGTCCTCATAAAATTCCAGGTATTCCTCAATCTGCGATTTCTTTTTACCCTCGGCAGGCTCATTGATTGGGAACTTTACATAGCCGTTGCCATTGCTCATTACCTTACTCATAAGGGCAGAGTATTCGGTGCTGATCATTTTATCGTCGAAAGTTAAAATGTTCCGGAAGCCCATAACATCTTCATAAAAATTAACCCAGTCGTTCATTTTATGCCAGCCAACGTTGCCAACGCAATGATCAATATATAGAAGGCCAGCGGTAGGTGGGTTATAGTTGTTCTCCAATTTTTGATAGCCAGGTAAAAACAAACCATTATAGTTTTTACGCTCAATGAACATATGAACGGTTTCGCCATAAAGCATGATACCGCTGGTGCGTACCTCACCATGTTCATCTTTAAGGGTTTGCGGTTGTTGATAAGGCACAGCGCCCCGTTTAGTGGTTTGCTCAAAAGCATCGTAAGCATCATCAACCCAAAGAGCCAGCACTTTTACGCCATCGCCATGCTTTTTAATATGCTCGGCAATAGGGTGGCTGGAGTGTAGGGGAGTGGTTAATACTATCCTGATCTTACCTTGCTGTAATACGTACGATGCCTTATCGCGCACGCCGGTTTCGGGGCCGGAGTAGGCCAGGTTTTGGAAACCAAAAGCGGTTTTATAATAATGGGCAGCCTGTTTGGCATTACCTACATAAAACTCCACATGATCGGTACCGTTAAGGGGTAAAAAATCTGTAGAGGTTGGTTTTTTATCTAAAGTTTGTGTTTGCATTTTTAATTATTGAATTAGTGGATTACTGAATTAGTGATTGCTTTTGGCCTTTGGCTTTCAGCTTTTTGCTCACATTTGCCAGCTCTTGTAATAATTTTCGTCTTCAATTTTTATAGCGTCTTCGGTCAGCATTAGTGGACGGAAGGGGTCTATCATTACCGCCAGTTCATCTGTTGATTCTTTACCAATTGATTTTTCGACCGAACCTGGGTGAGGGCCATGCGGAATGCCACCAGGATGCAGGGTGATCTGCCCTTTTACTACGCTTTTGCGGCTCATAAAATCGCCGTCTACATAATATAAAACCTCATCACTATCCACATTGCTATGGTTATAAGGGGCAGGGATCGACAGTGGATGGTAATCAAATTTGCGGGGTACAAAGGAGCATATCACAAAGTTGCTGCCCTCAAAGGTTTGGTGCACAGGCGGTGGTTGATGCAGGCGACCGGTTATCGGTTCAAAATCATGTATAGAGAGTGCCCATGGGTAATGAAAACCGTCCCAACCAATAAAATCAAAAGGGTGGGTGCCATAGATATACGGATATATCAAACCTTGTTTTTTGATCAGGATTTTAAAGTCACCCTTTTCATCGTGTGTCTCCAGATTGGCAGGGCGTTTAATATCACGTTCACAATAAGGCGAATGCTCCATCAATTGTCCGTATTGGTTACGATAACGCTTAGGAGGCCTTATCGGGCTAAAGCTTTCTACAATGAACAGCCGGTTATCGGATGTATCAAATTCCAGTTGATAGATGGTACCACGGGGTATCACCAAGTAATCGCCATATACAAATTTGATATTGCCGAAGCCTGTTTTCAGGGTGCCAGAGCCTTCATGTATAAAAACTACCTCATCGGCCTGGCTGTTTTTGTAAAAGTAATCCGTCATGGATTTTCGTGGTGCGGCCAGTGAAATATGCAGATCGCTGTTTACCAGAACCGGCTTGCGGCTTTGCAGGTAATCATCCTCGGGTTTTATATTAAAACCGACCAGGCTGGTATGTTTCAGGTGTTTTTCGCGCGCTATTTTGGGCTCAACACTGTATGGCTCGCCCAGGGTTTTTACAATAGTAGGCGGATAGGCATGATATACCAGGGAATAAAGGCTCGAAAAACCTTCGGTTGATACCAGCTCTTCGGCGTATAACGAACCATCGGGTTTGCGGAACTGTGTATGCCGCTTATGCGGGATAGCTCCTAATGTATGATATAAAGGCATGATGTTTTAATTGGTTAACAATAAAACGTTTAAAATATCAGGATAGTTTTCTTGAGGGCAAGGAATAAGGATTTGGGGACTATTGGACTGTGAAGAAAGCAGGAACATGCCTTACTTATCCTTACCCCGATAGTCTTTATCCCAAAAATATTTTAGTATTGAGCCAGTACTATTTTAGCCAGCATAGCATCCCTGAACGATGATGCATCGCTCATGCTGGTGAGGCCCAGTGAAAATAGAAAATGTTTTTGTACGCTTAACATGGTCAGTACGAAATTAGAAGTAATATTTTTAATATGCAAGCATAGTTTTAGTGAATGGTTGAATAAGTTAATAGGTGAGTGGTTGAACGAGTTAAAGAAAACCATTATCTAACAGAATCACTTATAAACCACTCACCCAATCAACTAAAATTGTTTAGTTTTGGCTCAACCAATTCCGCCATTTATGAAATTAGTATCCTATAAAACCGAAGACCGTGAGCATTTAGGTATTTTTATAAACAAGCATATTTATAACCTGAACTCCTGCGATAAGTTGATCCCCGACAATATGAATGAGTTTTTGTGGGGAGGCGATGAGCTGATGGATCATGCCCGCCGCGTTCATGAGGCCATCAGTTCGGGAAAAATGGAGGCTAAGGAGGAGTTGTTTTTTGAGCTGATAGCTCCTGTGCCTCATCCAACATCATGCCGCGATGGTTATGCCTTCAGGCAGCATGTAGCCGCCGCCCGCCGCAACCGCAAGGTGGATATGATACCCGAATTTGACCAATACCCAATATTTTATTTCACTAACCATAACGCCATACAGGGCCCCGGCGAAATTGAGTGCATGCCCGACCATTTTAACAAGCTCGATTTTGAGCTGGAAGTAGCTGTTGTACTTAACAAAAAGGGCCGTAACATTAAAGCTGCCGATGCGGATAGCTTTATTGCCGGCTATATGATCATGAACGATATGAGCGCCCGCACCCTGCAAATGGAAGAGATGCTGCTCAATCTTGGTCCGGCCAAGGGCAAGGACTTTTCAACTGTGATCGGTCCCTGGCTGGTGACGCCTGATGAATTAGAGCAATATAAAACAGCACCTAAATCCGGACATACTGGTAATAACTATAACCTGCAAATGACCTGCGCGGTGAACGGCAAACAAGTATCGGCCGGTAATATGGCTGATATGGACTGGACCTTTGCCGAGATCATTGAACGTTGCGCCTATGGCTGCGATGTGTTACCCGGCGATGTAATAGGTTCAGGTACAGTGGGTACAGGCTGTTTCCTGGAACTGAACGGAACCGGTCTGCTCAATGATGACAATTATAAACCCCAATGGCTGCAAGCCGGCGATCTGGTAGAAATGGAGATCACTGGCCTGGGCATGTTAGGCAATATCATTAAAAAGGCCGACAGCAATTTTTCGATATTGGGATTGAAGAAATAAGTTAAATATTGATGCTATCACTAAAAGTAAGCGAGCTTTCTATTTTTCAACTGCAAAACTATCTGAACCATGCTATTGCACCACGACCAATTTGCTTGGCCAGTACGGTGGATAAGGATGGTAACGTTAACCTGAGCCCTTTCAGTTTTTTTAACGTATTCAGCACCAATCCGCCGGTTTGTGTGTTTTCTCCCTCGCGCAGTGTACGGGATAATATCACCAAACATACGCTGCAAAATATTTTAGAGGTACCCGAATGCGTGATCAATATTGTTGATTATGATATGGTACAGCAGGTTTCGCTCTCCAGCGTGATGTACCCTAAAGGGGTAAATGAGTTTGTAAAGTCGGGTTTAACCCCTGTAGCATCTGAACTGGTTAAACCACCCCGTGTGGCCGAAGCCCCGGTGCAACTGGAATGTGTAGTAAACCAGGTGATTTCCTTGGGTGATACTCCTGGCGCAGGTAACCTGGTACTGGCCGAGATCAAGATCATCCACATCAAAGACCATGTTTTAGACACTGATGGTAAAATTGACCAGGGCAAAATGGACCTTGTAGCCCGTCTTGGTGGCGACTGGTATTGCCGCATAACCCAGGACAACCTGTTTAAGGTAGCCAAGCCCAATGCCAAAATAGGTATAGGGGTTGATAGCCTGCCGCATGCCATACGCAATTCCAGGGTACTTACAGGCAATAATCTGGGGCAATTGGGTAACCTGGAAGCCCTGCCCACTGATGATGCCGTAGAGCTATATAAACAAGACCCCGCTATAAAAGAACTACTGGACGCCACCATAGGCGATAACCAGACCCGCGAACTGCAACTGCACCTGAAAGCCAAACAATTACTGGATGAGGATAGGGTAGAAGAGGCCCTGATGGTGCTGCTCATGGAGTAAAAAGAGTCAAGATATTAGAATCAAGAATCAAGACAAGAACAAAACTTTGAAGTTTCTCTTAATTCTTGACTCTTATTTCTTGATTCCATCCTCAAAACGCGTAATCCTTCCCCTTGATATGATAATCGGTTGGAATGTGATTTTTTTCAAACAGATCGTAACCGGGTTTCAGGGTTTTCCAGAATGGCATATAGGGCTGCTGGGCGAAAATATCCATATAGTTTTTATTCATCCGGAAAGGGTATATATCCAGGTTGATCTTTTGCTGGCCTCCTTCAAATGCCTTGTAGATGAGGGTGTAGATCTCTTCGATCCGCGGGTCGGTCATGGCATAGCAGCCAATGGAGGCGCAATGCCCATGGATCATCACCGCGTTGCCGGTATAGCCTTTTAGCTGTTCCAACTTATTGGGATAGCCTATATTAATGGCCAGGTGATAGTTGCTCACCGGGTTAAGTTGCTTGGGTTCAATGGCATAAAAACCTTCCGGACTTTTGCCGTCACCCGAGCGGGTTTTGGTACCTATTCCACCAGAATAATAGCAGATATTATAAGTTTTGAACAGGGTATACTTCGTGCCTGTTTTTAGCCATACCTCCAGCGCGTCCTGGTATTTGAATATGCGCAGGTAAACGGCAGAACCCGCTTTTAGGCCTTTATTCTTCAACTCCTTTTCCAGCCTGGGCCATACCACAGTACGTACATCGCTGGCGCGTTTGCTATCGGGGAGCTCGGTTTTTGGGCTTGTTATTACCAGGAGGGATAACAACAGCAATTGTAATAATTTAGGCATCGGGTTTAATCGGTTTTGACAAAAGTAAATATAACTATATTTATAGTTACATGGAGCTATCCAGGAAATAATGTTGCCCGGATTTAAAAATTTCTTGCCGCTGAAAACTTTTTAAACCTTAAATTTTAACACTTTTCGGCCCGAAAACGGCATTAAACGGATCGAAAACCATTCGAAAAAACCTCATTTTAACACTTTTTAACAAATTTTAACGTGATTTTGATGTGTTTTTAAAACTTTAAAAAGTATTGATCGCATGCTATACCGGGTCTTCTTGCGTTCTTCGCGATTGCTTCGTCGTACCTCACAATTGACGCGTGTGAGTTTCACTCCTTGGGGAGAATTGGAATTTGTGCCACAAAAAAGACGCATGTAATGCGTCTCTACAAAAATCTTGTCAATCCTATAAAATCCTTCAATCCTGTTTTATATGCCCAGCACTTGTTTCAGCTTTACGTAGCCGGTTTTGCTTACGGGTATTTTGGCGCCCGATTTGAGGATGGCCAGGTGGGCGTCTTTTTCGTATGGATCGATACGGGTGATCTGTTGTATGGCGATGATGTAGGAGCGGTGTACGCGTACAAACTGGCGAGCATCCAGCGTTTTTTCAAAAAAGTTCATCGTTTTGTTTTTCAGGTATGATCCTTCTTTGGTAAACACGCTTACATAATCGTCATCGGCTTGCAGGTATTCCACATCGGCCACCGGGATTATCTTTACCTTGGTACCTGTTTTTACCACAATACGCTCATTTTGAGCCGGCGATTGTGACGCGGCGGTTTCCAGCAATTCTTCGGTTTGCTTGGGCACTTGTTTTTCGGGCGCCGTGGCCAGAAATTTTTCGACGGCCTTGTTAAAACGGTCTTTATTAAAGGGTTTCAACAGGTAATCTACCGCGTGTGCCTCAAAAGCTTTTATGGCATACTCGTCAAAAGCGGTAGTGAATATTACGGCCGGTTGCTGCTCCACCAGCTCCAGCATTTCAAAGCCATTTATTTTAGGCATCTGCACATCCAGAAAGATCAGATCGGGCTGGTACTGCTGTATGGCTTTTAATCCTTCAAAGCCATCGCCGCATTCCTGCAGCAGTTCAATTTCACTAAAATTTTGCAGATATTCCTTTACAACCATTCGTGCTAAAGGTTCATCGTCAATAATTAAGGCTCGCCTCATAACTGTGGTATTTTTATAATGGTTGTAAATATATTATCATTTCCATGAGTTTCCATCAAATCGTTACGGGCAAAAAGTAAATAAAGCCGGCGCTGTACTCCACGCAAGCCAAAACCGGTACCTTTTTGCGGGCGCGAGGTTTGCGGGTCGTATGGGTTTTGCACCATCAGCACCAGGTAATTATCTTCAATTTCGCCACGGATGCTCACGGTTACTTCGCCTGTGGTATCATATAATCCAAATTTTATGGCATTCTCTACCAGGGGTTGTAACAACATGGAGGGCATTACGGCGGTGCCGCATTTATCGTCGCAGCTTATTTCAGTTTGCAGGCGATGGCCAAAACGTACTTTTTCAATATCCAGATATAGGTTCAGGTGCGCCAATTCTTCGCTCAGCGGTACCTGCTGCTGATCGTCTTTTTTGAGCGTACCCCGTAAAAAGTCAGACAGTTGGTGTATCATCCGGCGGGCCTCATCGGGTTTAAAGCCGATAAGCGCATTGATGGAGTTAAGGCTGTTGAACAAAAAGTGAGGTTGCAATTGCTGGCGCAGATTATACAATTCGGCATCACGGGCCAGTTGTTCGGCCTCGGTTTTGCGCTTCATGGTTTCTTTCTGGTCGAGCTGCGAATACCAGAGCAAACTGATCATGGCCATCCAGCCAATAGCCAGGAAATTGGTAAAAAAGCGAATGGTTAAGGATTGCTGTACAAAATTAACAAACACCTTATCGGTGTTAATGAGGGGCAGCAGGTAACGGCAGCCCAGGGTACAAATACCGGCCAGCGCCACACACCAGATAAACAGGTTAATATAACTGCCCTTACCGGGTTGATAGTAACGTAAATTGTTGTTGATGAGCCAGCAGGCGCCCGAAAGCAGTATGGCGCTCAGGAATCCATCTGTTGAGGCTGTGAACCACGAAAAACCAAAAGTATGCACAATATAAGTTTGCAGGCCGCCCCAAACCAGACCGCAAACGATAAATGCGCCGTATAATTTTGAAGCTGATATAGAAGGTAGTGCCAAAACTTATTTATTTTTTAGTATCAAGTAGTTAGTATCAAGTATCAAGACCGAATTAAAACTTTGACAACAAAGTCGTGATACTTGATATAGCTACTTGATACGGATTATCATTGTTTTTATGTTTTACGTTTAGTATCAGGTTTTTAGTATCAAAGCTCCGGTTCTGTCGTGATACTTGATACTAATTACTTGATACCACCTAAGTTAGTTTCTCACTCCCAATAATGCCGATTTGTGATGCGCCCAGGCAATGTACAGGTCGGCATCGGGTGTTTCATGTATGTTATAATACAGTTCGGCGCCATCGGTAAGTTCACCTATCTGGTTTAATTCGGCCACATCAATAAACTGCCATTTAACGGTTTGTTTTTCGATGTTTTTAAAGCTATCCTGATTGGCATGCCCAATTTTATTTGCTTTTTCAAAGGCGCTCAGTTCATTATCGGCATTGATAAGGCGTAACTGCTCATCAAACTGTGCCTGGTGATCACCATCACCGCTGATCACCCTGAAAACTAATTTTGCTACGTACCAGTTCATTCGAAAACAATTATTGAATTATTGATTTAGTGAATTAGTGATTATTATTTTTAAATGGTATCAAATAGCCAGTATCAAGTATCAAGATCGAATTAAAACTTTGATGATAAAGTCGTGATACTTGATACTGGCTACTTGATACTAAAGTGTTAATAGCTGCGTATATCAACTCCGGCAAAAATGGAGGTTCCTTTAAGTACCAGTATCTTATCGTTATTAGGTGACGCGGTACTGCGGATACGTTTATCGTCGACCCCAGCAAAAACCGCGGCCAGGTCCGATACCACCTGCCAGTTGGATGGCACAATAATCTTGGTGCCGCCGAATACCTGGGTAATATCTATATAAACCCTGCCGTTAATGTCGGCCTGGGTAAAGTCAAGCTCGGCACCGCCAAAAATGTTCACTATTTCGCCGCCTTTAAAGTTTTTGGATAGTATGGTTTTGTTAACCCCGCCAAAAATAGAAACAGCATCCAGGTAGTCATCTCCGTTATGGTAACCAAATGGCGGGCTATTAGGATCTTTGGGTGGTATATCATCGCCATCTTTTATCGCGTAATCGGCTCCGGGATCAGTTTTGCCAAAATCAAAGTTAGCAGACTGTTTACTCCATTTACCATCTTGTTTTTCCCATTTCCCGTCCTTCCATCCATCGTGCCTGCCGCGCCTTAAAATAAGCCATATACCAAAACCGATGATGGCTATGGGCCAAACTACGCGGTCGGCGTTGCCAATATTATCATTTAATAAAAAGATGATCCCTAAAATGATCATGATGCTCCAGGATGCTTTCCTGAAGTTATGTTTAGCTCCAAAATAAAGCCCGCATGCTATGATCCACATGGGCCAGCTGAATATCCAATCGGGAATTAAAAAATCGGCAAATTGCCTTAGGAGCAGCACTCCTCCTACGGCAAGTAGTATAACCCCAGCCATCGCTTTTCCTTTATTGGGGTTGGTTGTATGTTCTATATCGTTGTTCATTTGTGTGCAAATTAAATCATATCCAAAACTAAGGTAACATTATACATGTGCCAAACAAAAACTGGCGATATATTTAAAGAAATCGGTAGAGGGGTAGGTTTTGTCGGTGAAAAAGTTTGAGGACATTGTTATTCGGTATGGTATCAAGTAGCTAGTATCAAGTATCAAGACTTTGAAGGGGGAATTTGCGCTCGTTTATAATCACCGGTATCGGGAAGAAATAAAATAAAGGCTGAATGAAAGGTTAGGCTAAAGCCAATAATTGATACTTTGTTTCCGTTGGTTTTAACCAACGGAAACGAAAGATAAAACCAATTGTTTTTTATTCATTGCCGTCCCATTTATGGGGCGGATAATAGCAGTATTTACTGGCTTTAGCCCCAAAAACAATCTTTCTTAAACCGGTGATTACAAACAGGTACAAGTAAAGGTGTCGTGATATTTGATACTAACTACTTGATACTAAAAAACATCCACAACAAAAGGGAGCCCGCAAACCGGTACTCCCTCCTGAATTGAAACAAAACTATTAACTATGAAAAATTAGACTTCCGGTTCGGTTGTTTTATCGAAATGAAAAGTATCCTTAGGCTTTTCAAAATAAAATTCCTCTTTGTGTTTACGGGGCTTAAACGCTACCCAGGCGCCAAAACCCATAATGGCTATCGGCCAAACAATGCGGTCGGCATCGGTTATGTTCTCGTCGAGCAGGAAAGCCACACCCACCATAGTGATCAGGATCCAGGATGCTTTGCGGAAATTGTATTTGGCACCCATATATACGCCCCAGGCCACTACCCACATCGGCCAGCTAAACAGCCAGTCGGGGAAAAGGAAAAGGTCAAATTCTCTGATCAATAGTATACCACCAATGATCAGTAAAATCACCCCTGCAGCAGTTTTGCTATTATTGGGGGTAATGGTAGTTTCTATATTGTTGTTCATCGCTTTAAGTATTAATATTATACCCTAAAGGTACAGCGGTATACAAAGCGGGGCAAGGTGATATAGGTGGACAGCCTGTGGGAAATCGGTAAAAGTATGGGTTTATCCGGTGAATGAAGATGGGGGTAGAGAGGCAAGAGTCAAGAAAGGAGAAGCAAGATATAAGAATCAAGAATCAGGAAAAAAGACTGTGTTATTGGGATGACAAAACAGGTGGGACCCACCTGTTCTCTTTGCGTCATTGCCTTTAGATTAGCTTCAACAAATAATATAGGTTGTTATTATTGTTGAAGCTTTCTTTTTGCTTCTTTTT